>CANHCT010000092.1 GCA_947459175.1 Hymenobacteraceae bacterium | reverse complement strand
GGCGCTCTGTATCCTTTTCTCTGGCCACCGCATACAAATCGGGTGGCAAAACTTTTTTCCATTCGGCATCTCCTACGCTGAGCCGGGATGTATCGGCTCTGGAGTACCAGGGATTTTTCTGAAACTGCAATACGCCGGCCGAAGATTCTTTTCCCTCATTCCGGCTTGCGTCCGGCTTACCCGAACAGGCCCAAAGCAAAATCATTAACAAATGGAAAACACTCATATTCATTTTTTTATCATGCGAATCACTTCTTCATTGTCCCAATCGTATCCTTCTGTTTTGCTCATCAGCACTTCACCCGAAGGGGAGAGCAAATAGGTGGTAGGAAAAACGCGGATGCCCATATCGGAGAGCGATTGATTCCCGGGTCGGGCTATCGTAACTTCTACATTCCACCTCGAGCGGAATGCTTCCAGTTTGGGAATCTCTTCATCTGAAACCATCATTACCGAAAGTTTGCCGGTCCCGGTTTTGGCCAGCAAATTCCGGATGTGCGGGAGCTCGGATACGCAATCCCTGCACCAGGTTTGAAAAAAGGAAACCAGCACAAAACGGTCGCCGGGCAGCTCCACCTTTTCGCCCGACATCGAGAGGTATGCTGTACCGGCATGAGGAAAAGACGGTGCCACAAAATGGTGGTACATTTTGCGAAGGGCGAAAAAAACCAGCACAGCCAAAAGGGCAACTTTCAGCATCCACCCTGCCTTATGCATCCACAGTCGGTTCATCGATTACAACTTTGGTTTTCAATGGATTACGATTCCTCCATGTTTCAGGCTCCGCTGTGCCTGCCCATTGGTTCAGGTAGCGGAAAAGCAAAGAAGGAATGCCCCTTTTCACCCGAAAGGAATGGAAAAGCTGCCGGGGTTCAGCACCCAGATTTGCCTTGGCATCCAGGCTGGTCCTGCCCAGTTCTAATACCTTTCGCTTCAGCAAGATGGCTTGCTTCAGTCCATCAAAGAGAATATTGAAATACAGGGCAAAAGTCTCGTTGGCCGCAGGGTCAAAGCCGATGTAATGCAATTCCATCCTGCCTTCGGGCTTGAGAATGTGGCCGCTGAATGCGCACATTTTCCCCTGATGAAAATACCCGAAAACGCGGAAGTCGTTTCCATACCCCTGTTTGCAGGAAGAAAAATAACGACCCGGAAGCAGGGCCACCTGTACGCTTTGCCGCTCTGCCACAAGAAGATACAGGGCATAAATTTCCTTTTCATGAAGAAACACTTCCTCGGTATCCAGTTCCCGGACCTCGATTTCCGAACCCTGCCGGATGATTTTGCCGGCCCTTTGCCTGTATTTGCCGCTCAGGTCGGATACATAGTCATCAAAGGCATGCCATTCGGGCCGGATGTGCATGTCCATGACCACATCCTGCCGGATGGGCCTGAAGCCATTGGAAAAAGATTGCTCCGGAAAACTGCCTGGCGGAATGTCTTTCAGCCAGGTGCCCATGAGTTTGAAGGGAACAGGGATTTTCCTTTCGGCATGTGCCAAAACCGGCAGCAGCAGATTTTCTTTCTCCCGATCAGGAAAATAGTAGCCGGGGAAATCGCTGCGAAAAATATGGCCGCAAATGAGCACCGACATTTGTTCGGGCAGCAGCAAGGACTGAAACCAGGCGCCGCTTTTATGCTCAGTTAAGCCGGAGGGAATGGCATCTTTTCCAAAATTAAGCAGTTGCAAGAAGGCCAAACCGATGCAGCGATCTTGCTGACGCAGAAGCAGAAAGGCAAAAACTGTATTGCCGGGACCCGCATTGAGAAGGGCTTGCAGGGCGGAGATTTTCAGGTGGTGGCCCTCCGGCAGCAGCGCATCCCATTCCGATTCTATCTCCGAAACATGGGTGCTGAGGGTATAAGAGCAGTTGAGTTCCTTTCTTTTGCAGTTCAACATGAAACAGGACGAAAATTCAGTATGTAACGGCCGGAGTTTCCTGCCTCAAAAACCGTGCAAAAAATTGCATTCATTAATCCTGAGAATGAAAATTACTTTTTGGCCAAAAGGTTTGAATTCAGGACTCAGTTGGCCGGTATACCGGAATGATCCTCCTTGATTTTGTGCTTCCATCGTTTGTGGGACCAAAGCCAATCGGCAGGATTTCTGCGGATATCGTCCTCGAGAATGGCAGCAAATCGGTGCAGAATTTCATCCCCTTCGGGAAGGGGACAAAGCGCAATTTCCTCTACCCGGATGCGGTAGCGGCCACGGCCTGTTTTTACCATAGAGGAATAAAATACAGGATATTGAAAGGTTTGCGCCAACTTTTGCGGCCCCCGAAAAAACAGCGTAGTCTGATTCATAAAGCGGGTGACAAAGGCATTGTCGGGCCCCGGGGTTTGGTCGGCCACCATGGCAATGCCCCTGCTGATGGATTTTCTGCCGGCTTCAATGCGCAGCACCCGTGTGCTGGGTACAGGATAAGAACCAAACCGCGACCGCACCTGAAGCATCAGTTTTTCGAAAAAAGGACTGGAAAGCGGCTTGTACACAGCATCAATTTCGCAGCCCAGCCAAATTTTATTTCCTGCCAGAAGCCACTCCCAGTTGCCCAGATGGGGTGCCATGGAAATATAACTTTTTCCGTCCCCGAAATAGGGAAATAGAATTTCGGGGTTTTCGTGGCTGATCCGTTCTTTCAATTCCTTTTCGCTGATGGTCAGCAATTTGATGGTTTCTACCACCACATCACACAAGTGGGAGTAGAAAGCCTTTTCTATGGCTTGCCTTTCTTTTTCTGTCTTTTCGGGAAACGATCGAAGCAGATTGCTCTTCACCACTTTCACCCTGTATTTCAAAATTTTATACAAAACGAGATACAGAAGGTCACTGATCCGGAACAGAAACCAAAAGGGAAGTCTGGAAAGGAGAAGAAAGAAAATCAAAGGACCTGGCTATCTGAATTTTTTGGAATCGTTGGGGTCATAGCGGTCATTGGGGTCGAGGCGATCCCAGTTGTAGGTGGCATTGGTTTCCACTGCCTTACGCCATTCCCGGTTTCGCACCTCCCCTACTCCGGTGCTGTGCAGAAGCCGGTAGTTTTCATTTCCCCTGTTTTCCTGTACAAAAACAAAAATAACATCGCTTTGCTTCACCGGTTTGTCCAGGGTGTAGTAATACCAAATTTCATAGGGAACGGTATTGAGATTTTGCATGGCTTTGCGGAACCGGTCGGAGTATTCATTTTCCACCAGATTGGGCTTGCCGTATTGAAGCAGCACCCGGCCCCTGTCGGTCTGATAGGCCGGCATGGTTTGGGTGGCATAACGCTGGGCCCCGTAATCCATCAGTTCCCGGAAACGCAGAAACTCGCCCAATGGATTTTCCTTGCTTTGGCGGTTCCAAAAAGCACTCAGATAATTTCTGAGTTCATCATCTGTTCCCTTCTGGCGGAGATAGGCAATGGTGGATTGCTCCGAAGCGCTGGCCACAGGCAGCAGACTGGCCACCATTTCCCTGCGCTGTTTGGTGTTCATGGAGGCAATTTGTTCTTCCAGATTGCCGATTACCTGCGCTGTTTCTTCCACATCCGAACGGGTGTACAGGGGATTGCTTTTTTGAAAATTTTTCTGGCTCCGGGCCAAAACTTTTCCTGCCGAATCGGCGATATCCCATACAAGAGTATAATTTCCCGAGGGTAACTTTTTGATATTCAAATCGAAGACCGAGGCCATGAAAGCCTGGCTTTTCATCTTTTTTATCTTACCGTACGAATCCAGACTTTGCCTTGTGGCGGCATCCAGTATTCGTACCCGGCCCACCAAAGTATTCCGATGGGGAAAATCCTTGACAAAACCCCTTGCCTCACCATAGAAACTGAGCACGGTGTCCTGAACAGAAAAAAAGTCGGAATTGCGGAATACACCGGGGCTTTGCTCCACCAGACTGAGCGAAGGCTCAAAGCGGCCCGGACGGACAAACACCAAATCGCTCATCACGGGGCCCCGGGTTCCGTCACGAACTTTCACAGGAAAGGATCCTTTGTCTCCGGGAGGATTGGCATCTGCTTTGTCGTAGGCCACAATTTCCACGGTAAAATTTCCGGCCGGCAATCCGATGGTGCGGGTATTGGAAAAAATTTGATAAAATCCGGAAGAATCCTGAATTTCAGGGGTTTGCAATTCCATTTTTTCGGCAAAATGGTTTCTGAGCGAATCATTGACCACAATGGCAAAAATCGCAGTGGCACGGAACTTTCCGTTGCTTTGCTTTTGAAATTTGAGACTTCGGCCATCCACCCCAAAGACCAGATGAAGATTTCCCCCGCCGGATTCGCCGGGTAAGACTGCAAAGTCAACCAAGGCTGCCACCTGAGCCCTTGACCTGGCGGCGGACAAACAAAAAACCAAAAAAGAAAATACAGCAGCAGCGGCAAAAAAGCGGAATCGCACGGAATGGAAATTAGGCTGTAAAATTAAGAAAATCAAAACATTTGGTCACCGGAACTTCTTTTCATAATTTAGATTTTTATTTGCGATTCAAATGGAGAAACAACCGCATTCCAAACCCGGATTGAAAGATTACTTCGCTCTTTCTGAGGTATTTGGCTACTTTTTCCGAAAACCAGACCCCGGCCGCCCGAAAAATTTCAACATCAGGGCCATGCACACCATCAACAAGATCAGCATGCTGATGTTTCTGATCGGCACCATTCTGTTCATCTTCAAGATGGTTATCCGGTGAACCTCGATTCCATCCGGGAATATGCTCTTTCTCTTCCGGGTGCAGCAGAATCTTTTCCCTTTGATGAGGAAACCCTTGTATTTAAGGCAGGGGGAAAAATGTTTTTGCTGATGGACCTGAGCGGCGAGCGGGGAATCAATGTAAAATGCGACCCCGAAAAGGCCACAGAACTCAGGGAAAAATACGATACCATTCTGCCCGGTTACCACATGAACAAGCAAAACTGGAACACCATCCTGCTGCATGGACATTACGGAGAAAAAGACATCAAAGGCTGGATTACCGATTCTTATCATCTGATTGTCAATTCCCTGCCCAAAAAAGTGCAGGCCGAAATAAGACCCTGAGCCTGCAGACTTTTCAGCCCTGCTGCGTTTCTTTTTCTTTACCTCCGATTGAGCAAGGGCATTTTTTTATTCGGATGATTTTTTTTCATTGCGGCCTCATTTTTTAAACAAAAAGTCAAATGAAAAACAACCTTATGATAGCCGCTTTGCTGGCCATTGCCGTTTCATGCAGTCAAAAACCAACCGAAAGCGGAGGCGCAGATTCGCTTCAAACAGCACCTGCCGATTCGTCTGTGAACGACTCTACGGCCACCGCCATGGAGGCTACCATGAACATTGAAGAAACCACCACTACAGATCAGTACCTGATGGTGATGAGCGACAGCGCTGCTTCCACTCAGGAAATCGGCCAAAAACTCGGAGCCATTTACGGTAAAATCGGTGCTTGCGCTGCGAAATGCAAAATGGAAATGGCAGGACCGCCGGCTGCCTGGTACAATGGTCCGAATGCGCCCTGGGCATTTACCGCAGGATTGCCCTTCAAATCCAAATGCAGCAAACCAGATCAGGGCATCAGTGTGAAAGAAATAAAAGGAGGAAAGGCCGTAGTTGTGCATTTTTTCGGGCCATATGACCAAACCGGCAAAGGCTATGAAGCCGGACAGTCGTACATGAAAGAAAAAAATCTGATGGCGGGCGGCGCACCTTATGAGGTTTATGTAACCGATCCTGCCGCAGAAAAAGATCCCTACAAGGTTCAAACTGATATTGTATTTCCCCTTCAGCAGGCGAAATAGTAATTTCCTGCGGGCCTGTCCAAAAAGCATTTTCCGGTTTATTCCACCAAATTATGTTTGGCTTTTTGGTCCTTTTTGCGGACCAAATATTGGTAGCCAATCGTAGCAATCTAAACAGAGTGCCTTTAGGTACGAAATGGAATCGCCGTCATTTCGTGCCTAAAGGCACTTTTTGAATGGCTGGTCATGAAAATACCTGCCTATAGTTTTGTCTGTAAATGGACACATAATCCGGGAAATTCATTTTGTCCAAATATTATTTGGGCATAAATTTCAAGATTTCCCTTTTCGGACGGCCTTTTTTTTGCGGAGATTAAAAGATTCAAACCAGGCTTTCGAGTTTTTCTATCCATCCTGCGATGCGGATGCTGTCCTCCGGAGTCCAATCGGGTGAGGAGGTGAGGCCACTGCGGACACAGTTCTCTACTTCATCGGCTTCAAACTGAAATCCAAAGCCATCTGCCGGACAAGTAATGGTGCGGGTTTCCTCACCGCGAACCAAAGTAGCGGATACTGCCCTGAACCATTGTTTTGAAAATTCAATTCTTCCCTCGCTGCCATACACCAGGGCACGGGTTTCGGTGTGGGCCAAAAAACTGAGCACAGACTGAAAAGTAGCCCCGCCTGCCGACCGTCCCTGTATGACAAGATGCTCATCCACACCCGTTTCGGGAGCCCGGGAGCCCATGGCCTGAAATTCGAGGTCGGGGCCGAGCAATTTGTAAAACAAGCCCATCGGATAGATGGCAAGATCCAGGGCCACGCCTCCGCCCAAAGCAGGATTGAACAAGCGGCCGGCCGGGTCACGCAGGGCCCTGTAGCCAAAATCAGCCTGAATATGAACGAGTTTTCCAATCTCCCCTTCCTCAATCCAGCGCCTGGCTTGCTGCATATGAGGCAAAAACCAGGACCACATACCTTCCATCAGAAAGACCTTTTTCTGCCTTGCTGCCTCGGCCAAAGCGAAGGTTTGCCTGCGGCTGTCGGTCATTGGCTTTTCGCACAAAACCGGGATGCCGGCCTCGAGGGCCAGCAGGGCGGGTTGATAATGAAATGGATGAGGCGTGGCGATATACACCGCATCGGGAAGGGCCTTTTCCAGCATTTCGCTGTAGGAAGAAAAGGCATGTTCAGCTCTGAATTCTGCTGCAAATGCCATTGCACGGTTTGCATCCGTGCTCGCTACTGCCACCAGTTTTCCGTTGCGGGAGAAGGGCAGACTCGAAGCAAATTTGCGGGCAATGCGCCCCGGACCGATGATGCCCCAGCGAAAAGGTGCCAAATTATTTTTGCCGGAAGGTATCGGTGTAGAGGATGATAGCGTCTATTTCTTCCTGGCTCAGGTTGGAAAAGCCGGGCATGGCCCCCTTGCCAATCCGGATGTATGCCTCCATTTCTGACTTCGACAATGCACTGACTTTCAAGTTTTTGGCACCAGACCTGCCGGCATCGCCGTTTTCCCCATGGCAGGCTTGGCAATAGGCCACATACAGATTTTTTCCTGCTTCCAATTCTGAACTGCCGATAATGACCTCCGGCTTTGGTGCACGGGTTACCTGTTTTTTGTTCATTTCCGCCAATCCGTAGGCACCAAAAAGCAGCAACAAAGACAATACAGCCAAAACCGAATTTCGCTTTTTAAAACCGACAATGGCCAGAGGAATGGATGCCAGCACCAGGGCAATTTTCAGATTGACCATCCAGGTGATGTTGCCCGAATTGAAATAAAGAAACACGCCGGTGGCCAGAAACAAGGATGAAATGACCATCTCGGCAATTTTGGTCTTGGCGGTAAACTTGCTGAGGCTGTCCGCACTTCCGAAAAGCAGAATCAGTGTTTTTATCACATAAAGAATCAGAAAGAGGCCCACTGCAAGGGTGTGGGTATGAAGCATTCCGGTGTACATAGGGGTAAATTTCCTTTGGTGAAATGTATGATTTTCTGTCGCAAGAATAATTCAAAAAACATTCAGGCCTTGCTTTTTTTAAGGAAAATGACAGGATGGCCCGCCCACCCGCTGAAAGAAAATCATTGATTTTCAGGATAAAGGAGAATAAACCTCAATCAGAGCCGGCCATCTGCCTCCAGCATGGACATGAGCCGGCCGGCCGCATACGGGGCCAGGCTTACTCCCTTGGTACCCATACCGTTGACCAGGTACAAGCCCTCAGCTTGTTTTTTTATGACCGGCAAGCGGTCTTTGGTGGTGGGCCGGATGCCTGACCAGGCACGAACCTGCCGTATGTTGATTAAAGTTTCCGGTTCCAGGTCAGCCGTGACCTCAGAAAAGCCTGCGGCATCGTTTTGGGCGTTTTCAAATTCCCGCTCATAGGTAGAGCCCATCAGCACTTCCCCCCTGCCCAACGGAATAGCAAATTTTTCTGTCTTGAGAATCGCATTCCCCCAATCGGGAAAACCGGTAAACTGAAACACCTGACCCTTAACCGCCCAAAGGTCTGGCCCTGCCCAGGGGCAATTCAGACCCAGCGCTGAAATCACATTCGAAAACAAAAGTCCCTGGTATTCATAACCTTCCGGTAGAATACGCAGCACGGACATATCAAACAATTCATCCAAAAGGCAACCCGAATTGAGGAAATATGCTCTGGCAGCGGACAGGTAAGCAACCGGGTCCAGGCGACCGCCTTCCATGATTTCAATCCAACCGGTGGTATGCCTAAAAACAGAAGGCAGTGGCACTTCGGGACCGGAATGAATGCGAATGAGATGATCATAGCCATCAGAGGCCGATTTGCCGGAAAGAAAATTCATTTCCTCCACCGAGTGCAGGGCCTTGAAAATGGGTCGCCTTTCAAGAAAAGTGCCTTCCCTGCCATGGATTTGAAAATGTGCAGCTGCATAAAATGCGTGGGCCCGGGGTACTACGGCCTCATAGTTCCAGGTTTTGGCCATACGCCGCCCGGTTACGGGATTCACCAAACCGACAGCCAGGGAGGAGGCAGAGGCCTTCTCTTCTGAGGCAAGAATACGAACAGATTTGCCGCGATTCATGAGTGAAAGGGCCAGGGCCGTACCGGCAAATCCTTGCCCCAAAATCAGAAATTCGGTTTTCTCTTTCGCCATCAGGCCGCAAAAATGGATGGATTTTTATTGATTTATCGCCATCTGCAGACTTTTGGCAGGAAACCTTTTTTGCGATTAAACAATTTGATTAAAATTGCAGTATCGAAAAACGCTATTCAATGAAAGTTTGGTCCTGTGGCCAACACCTTCATAATCGTGTATTTTAAACTTTTTAAAAATGAATAACTCAACAGACATGGCCGCTCTGGCAGAGTCGGCCTACATCAAAGATGGAAAAGTATATCTGAAAACCGTACTGAACCAGCCCGAAAGGGAAATCGGAATTGTAAAAACGACAGAAGAAGAAGCCATTCAGTATTTTATCCGCCGCTTCGATCTCATTCAGAGCAAGGTAGATTCCATGCTCGATAATCTGGAGCAAGCCGAGAACAAGGGCTCTTATCTGATGCAAATTCTTCACCTGAAGGATTCGCTTTTCACTTTCAATGCCATCGGGCCGTTTGAGGCTTTGCTTGAAAAACTCAGCGATGCCGAAGCCAGAATTAATGAACTGATTGCCCGCAACCGGGTAAAAAATCTGGAGGTAAAGAAAAACCTGCTGGAGAGCGCCAAAGAGCAGATGCACAACGAGGACATCCGCGATGCCATCCGCAACATGAAGGAAATCCGGTTCAACTGGATGACCGTAGGTTCTGTCGATCCGGAAGAAGCACCCAATCTGGAGTCTGATTTTCAGACCATTATGGACCAATTCAATGTCATCCGCGACAAATACAATGAAGAAAGGCGGCTGGAGATTGAAATTCGGCATCAGAAGCTTCAGATCATTCTGGAGACGGCCAAAAGCCTCAATACCTATCCGCCCGAGGTAGAACAAAGCTATTTTAAATTCAAAAAGCTTGAGGATGAATGGAGGGCTGTGGGGAATATTCCACGGGAGATGTTCAATCCCCTGCAAATGGAATTCAAGCGGATTAAAAAGACCATCGCCAAATTTGCCCGTAAAGGTCCGCCAGCAAGAGGGCCCAAGCCGATTTATATCCCCAAGTTTATACCGGCACATGAGCAGCCACTGTACGACAACCTGAAGTACCGCATGGCCCTGATTGAAGAAGGTATGGGGCTTCTTAAAATGGACCTGCGCCAGGCCAATGAGTACGCCAAAGACCTGCAATCCAGATGGAAAACGGCAGGGCAGATACCCGACAAATACAAATCGGAGATCTTTGCACAATTCAACAACATTTCAGATCGGATATTTGAATCCAGCTACCTGGCCCGGGTGGTCAACACCAAATACCCCCATTTCAGGACCATGCCACCCCAGGAGCAATTGGAGGCCAAGCTGGAAACCATGGATGAAATCATCCTGAAAGAGGATATGAATGTAAAAATTGCCCAGGCTGAATTTCAGTTTATGAGTCCTGAAGAGCGGGCTACGGAAGAAAACCGGGCGAAGTTTTCGAGGCTGAATACCTCGCTGCGAAAGCTGAAAATGAAAAACAAGCTGATGTACGAAATGAAGAAAGAACTCGACCGAATGAAAAACGGAGGTTCTTATTCCTCGTACGGCAATTATTCGGACAGAGACAGAGGCGGATACTCGGGTGGAAGACCATCGGGAAGCTCCTACAATTCCGACCGGCCGGCATACGGAAACCGGCCCGACTACAACCGCGAAAGGCCTGACTACCAGCAGAATAACCAGGAAGGCAGGAGTTACGAGCGCCCCTCCTACTCTGATGGCAACCGCTACGGATCCGGTGGCGGCGACAGGTTCAATCCCGGCAACCGGTACGGCAACAGCCCGGACCGCTACTCCTCCGGCGACCGCTACAA
The DNA here is from genome assembly GCA_947459175.1 of Hymenobacteraceae bacterium. Classification (GTDB taxonomy): domain Bacteria; phylum Bacteroidota; class Bacteroidia; order Cytophagales; family Flexibacteraceae; genus CAMDMI01. Next base: position 292 of record CANHCT010000092.1, on the reverse strand, counting down.
TTCGGGAGAAAGGTATTCGCCCAACTACCGCCACCGCGATACCCCGCCATCCGACCCACAGCCCGGCTCGGAGCAGTAGGCCTCTGGTTTATGATTCCTTGGTTCTGATTGTAAGTTCAAGGTTCAAGGTTCAATGTTCAAAGTTGCTTAATAGCTGTATTTTAATGCATTACAACTTAAAGCCGACTCCTAATAACTGATCACTTGAAAACCTTTTGATTTTTTACTTTTTACTTTTGCCTTGCCTTATCAACTTAAAACTGATTTCTACAAACTGACTACTTGAAAAGCT
>CANHCT010000091.1 GCA_947459175.1 Hymenobacteraceae bacterium | reverse complement strand
TTTTGATAGCGATGTGGCTTTATTCTAAGAAAAGACCTGACCAGTCCTGGCTCTGGATTCTGGACCGCATTGTGATTGTGGTGGCACTTGGCGGCGCACTGATTCGCTTGGGCAACCTGATGAATTCCGAAATCATTGGAAAGCCCGCCAATACTCCCCTGAGCATGATTTTTCTTCATCCCTTTGAAGAGATGCTGGCAGAAACCGAGGGTCAGCGGCTTGCTTCTTTCGCATTCAACAAAACCGGTAAATCCGAGTCCATACAGGGAACAGACATGGAACAATTGCAGCTGGATCTGGTCTTTAAGCGGGATGCCTTGCCAGGCAATTCAGCTGAGGCTTTTTGGCAAAGTGCTGTTCCTCAAATCATTTCGGCTTCCAATGGCCGAACTTCTGAAAAGTTTCCCAACGGCGATGAGCCACACTTGTACTTCGAACCGCGGCCCGAAAATGTCCAGACCGAAATGAGCACCGATGGTTTGGTAAAGATGAAGCTGACCCTATGGGGCATTCCCCGCCATCCGGCCATGGTGTACGAGTCGGCCTCCACATTTATGCTGTTTGTGTTGCTTTTTTTCCTTTGGTATCGTTATCGTCAAAACTGGCCCGAGGGCAGGCTCTTCGGGATTTTTGTGGTGGTGCTGTTCTCGCTTCGTTTTTTCTATGAATTTCTGAAAGAAAATCAATCCGATTTTGAAGACCAGCTTAGCCTAAACATGGGGCAATTGCTCAGTCTGCCCCTGGTGCTTTTTGGTATCTTCCTCATTGTCAGGCAGGGACTTCTTAAGCCAAGGCAAAAGGAACAGGTTTAAGTTTTGTCAGGATAAGCAAATACAAACATGGTTTTGCTTCAATGGGTTTTTGCCTCCGGCTCCGCAAAAATCAATTGCTTTGGTAGTCTGATTTTTTAGAAAGATTTGAAAATCAATTCATTCAACAGGATAAAGTTGTAAATCCCGCACATTCCTGTCAAGTTTGCAGTCCATTTGTATGAGGTTTTCTTCTGTTTTCGAAAATCCCCTGCTTCAAACCACTTTGGCAGCCCTGCTGTTGAGTTGCCCTCTTTGGTACAATGGCTGTCCTCTTTTTTATCCCGATTCTATGGGCTATGTTTTTTGGGGTATGAAAGGTGAGGTTGTGCCCGAGCGGGTTTCTACTTACGCCCTGTTTATCAAATGGTTCAGCCCCGGCGGCAACATCTGGATACCGGTACTTATACAGTCTTTTCTGCTTGCAGGGACCATCCGGTTTTTGTGGTTTCGGATACTGGGACTTCAGATTCCTGTTCTGTTTTTTTTGGTCTGTTTCCTGCTCGGTTTGGCCAGTCCCCTTGGCTGGACAGCAGCCATGCTGATGCCGGATATTTTCTGTGTGCTCAGCAGTTTGTTTCTGATTTTCTTTCTTGAATTTTTTTCCGGACTCAGGTGGTGGGAAAAGGCAGCCATCCTTGTGCTGTACCTTTTCTTTTCTTTGTTTCATATTGGCATTTTGCCCATCAATATGTTGATATTGAGTGCATATGGTCTGATTTTTCTGCTTCAGAAAAAGCTGAAATCCCGTGCACTGCCCTTGGTCCTCGCCGTCGTCCTCACCTGCTTTTCCTTTGCAGGCATTGGCCTTGTGCATTGGCATTTGTCCGGCACATTTTTTACATCCAAAACCTCTAATGCATTTTTTGTTGCCCGTTTTTCAGAAACCGGAATTCTCAACCAATACCTGAACCGGCATTGTCCCGATCCGGCCAATCCATTATGCAGCCACAGGTCTGATTTTCCCATGCAGGCAGAGGTTTTTCTTTGGAGTCCGGATAGTCCGCTCAACAAAGAAATTGGCCTTTATGACCCTCGGGGAGATCTAGGCAGAGTGGTGAACGGCGTTTTTTCAGACCCGGCGTTGCTCGCCAAATTTGCAATTTCAGGACTGGGTTCAGGATTAAAGCAGATGCTGCTGCTGGATTTGGGTGATGGTTTGGGTTCCTATGCCGAACTTCCGCAACTCAATGTGTTTACCCCCAATGCCTCCGATTATCTTGGTTCCAAACAAAGGGCAGGAATTGATTTTCAACATGTAAACTATTGGTGCAGGGCTTTGCTGGTATTTTTGGTTCTATTTGCCCTTCGTAACAGGGCTTTTTTTAACCTGAGTAATCCTATGGAAAAGTTTGGGGTATTTATCATCATTCTGCTCATTTCCAATGCTTTGGTAAACGGGGCACTGGCCACCCCATTGAACCGGTATCAGGTCAGGGTTTTTTGGTTGGTTTATCTTTGGCTATTTGCAGCCCTTTATCCAGCAGTAAAAAATTATTTTTCTTCTTCCGCCGCAATTAAAACATGAAATTAGGCATTGTCATTCCTGCCCTCAACGAGGAGGACTCGATTGAAAAAATCATCCTGCTCACCCACAAAGCAAAAGATTACATTACAGCCAATTCTCCGGTGGATGCCGTAGACATTGTGGTAGTTAGTGATGGCTCCACCGACAACACGGTTCCCCTGGCTCAAAAACATCTGGATAAAATAAAACTCATTGTTTTTGAAAAAAACCGGGGATATGGGGCGGCCATAAAAAGGGGCTGGGAAGAAACCGATGCCGATTTACTTGCTTTTCTGGATGCCGATGGCACATGCAATCCCGAGTTTTTTGCCCCCCTTTGTACAGAATTGGAAAAGGGAAACCGGGATATTATGCTCGGTTGCCGATTGAACAAAGACAGTCAGATGCCGGCCATCCGGAGAGTAGGTAACACATTGTTTGCCATTTTGTTGTCGCTTGTTTCCAATCAAAAAGTTCGGGATACAGCCTCCGGGATGCGGGTAATCCGAAGGTCTTCCCTCAATGAGATTATGCCTTTGCCGGATGGTCTGCATTTTACTCCTGCCATGAGCGCCAGAGCCATATTGCATCCGGATCTAAAGATTCACGAAATTGATATGCCATATAAGGAGCGGGATGGCGAATCCAAGCTCAAAGTTTGGAAGGATGGCATTCGCTTTCTGTCTGTCATTCTTGAAATGACTTTTCTCTACCAGCCGCAAAGGGTATTTTTCTTGACGGGTCTGTTTACTTCCCTCATTGCTTTGCTTCTCATGTTGCTTCCGATCGGTTTCTACATGCAGCACCGAATGCTGGAAGAATGGATGATTTACCGATTTATGGTCTCTCACATGGCAGGTATTCTGTCGGCACTATTGTTTATGTGCAGCTTTATATCTGAACGGATTGTGGGAATTACCCTTTCCGGAAAACTGGAAAAAACGCCACTCAGGATTATCAGCAGCCGCTTTTTTAATTCTGCATTCAGTCATTGGGTTGCAGGTATTTTTGCGCTCATTGGCTTGCTTTTGGTGCGCAACAGCCTGGTTGATCGGCTCACCCTGGGTTCTACTTACGAGCACTGGTCCAGGTACATGGTCATGTCTTTTTTGTTTTCCCTTTCGGCCATTATATGGTTAGGCAAAGGCCTCAATTTTATCCTCGGTTTGATTGAGGATCGGCTCTTTTATTTCAGAAGGCTTGGAAACCGCTAGCCTCCTGTATTCATTTCCAAGTATGCATTTATTGGCATCATTCAGTAACCTGCTGTAAAGCAGGATACTATAGAATTCATGTTGTGCTGCTTCATCCTGAAATTGATTTTTTCGTTCTAATATTGTCCCCTTATTTATGAAACTCCACAAAGAAGGAACCCAAACCCTGCTGCTGGGTGCAGTTGTTTTGGCCGGCTTGCCCATGGCCATCCACCATTATTTTGGCGTTGGATATTTATATTTCGGCATCACGGGCTTGTGCGGCCTCGTGTATCTGCTTCTCCTCAATTTTTTCCGGATTCCCGAAAAAAAACTGGTGCTGGATGACGGGAAAATTGTGGCGCCTTGCGATGGCAAAGTGGTTGTAATTGAGGAAGTATACGAGCCGGAATTTTTAAACGAAAACCGCCGGCAGATCAGCATTTTCATGTCACCCCTCAATGTGCACAACAATGTAAATGCCGTTTCGGGTGTGGTATCCTATTTCAAGTACCATCCCGGTAAATATCTGGTGGCATGGCATCCCAAATCCAGCACCGAAAACGAGCGCACTTCCTATGCCATCCGCCATGAAAGAACAGGCAAAGACATCCTCATGCGGCAGATTGCCGGCGCCCTGGCCAGAAGAATTTGCTGGTATGTAAAACCGGGTCAGGTTGTTTTGCAGGGACACGAATTTGGTTTTATAAAATTCGGTTCCCGGGTAGATGTGTTTATCCCCCTTGATGCCAAAGTAGAAGTAAGCCTCGGTCAGGTTACGGTAGGAGGGGAGACCATCATTGCCAGTTGGTAAAAAGGTTCGGCCTGATTTCTGCAATCAAGTGCCGGATGGCCCTTAATTTCCTGATTTGCAGATATTGATTATCGGATTCTGATTTTGAAGATTCCGTTTTTTACATCCACAAACCTGGAATTGTCTTCGTCGCTCCTCATTCTGAAGGTAAATACCCCTTTGACAAAATTGGAATCGGAGGAGGTAATGGTAATCTGGTTGTTGACCGAATTGAAAATGGTGTAATTTTTTTCCAACAACTCAGAGCGATTTTGGACCACATCCATGCGTCCCTTTGAAAAGATTCTTCCGCCGGTGTAGATTCCTGGTTTTCTGGCCTTAAAGTCATTGATGTGCAGTTCCATATTTCGGGTCAGCGCTTGGCTCCCCAGAAAAAATGCTGTAGCAAATCTCATTTTGGTCACCACCGAACTGTTCTCTGTAATCCTGATATCATCAGGGCCACCGTCTTTGGTAAAGGCATAAAACCGAACGGTATCCACATCACACACAATGTACTGATCGGCCGCAAGTGTATCAACCGGAAAGGGCTTGGCCGGTTTGGCTTCCTCTTCCTTTTTACAGGAAAAAATAGCTGATAATGAAAGCGTAATGAAGATGATTCCGGCGAGAATTCTGGTCATTCCAAAATAAATTTGCTGCAAATAAAATAAAAAAACAATGCTCACAGATGATTTATCACATCTCCGAGTTCTTTGGTCAGAATGGCTTCCGTTTTTTTCTTTTCCAAAATGCTGGCCAGAATCCGTAATTCCTCGTCTTCATCGGCCGCAGTTTCCAAATCCCGGTTCAGGGATTTTATTTCCTCCAGAACATGCTGTTTTTTTAGATGCATGATGTTGAAGAACAAGGATTTATGCAGATTTTCTGTTTCCCATTCTGAAAAATCTTCAAAATCGCGGTGGGTGTGAAAGATGATTTTTTCCTGCAAGGGTTCACACAAATCGATAATCACTTGCTTGATGTGTTCCTGAGGGTGATGATAAAAATATTCCGGCCCCATACTTTCTCCGAAATCCAGTCGTTCCATGTACTCAGTTATGAGATTTTTGAAAATTTTGGACTTAAGCTCAATGTCTGAAAGTTGTTCCAGAATGTAATGCGCCACCAGAAACTTTTCCTCCAGAGTCTTGTGGCCGTGCAGTAGCAAAAGCCGGATAATTTCACCCTCCAGGTCATATAAAACCGTGTTTTCTGTACCGGGCAAAGGCTCCGCAGTTTCTTGCTTCAGAGCCTCGATTTCGGGGCTATCCGGCCGGAATACCGGCTTTCGCAACCTGCCGAAAACACGGAGATTGACGGCTTCGGTAAGGGCACTCTCCGGAACCTGAAAGAGCCTGGCTGCTTCTTTTACAAAAACAGACCGCCGGATGACATCGGGAACCAGGCTGATGGTTTCCACAATGGAATCAATTCCCTCGGCTTTTTTGATGGGATCCAAAGCCGCCTCTTCTGCAAAGATTCCGGCTTTGAAGGTGATGAAATCCTGAGAATTGTTTTTCAGATATAGCTCCAGTGCATCCGAGCCAAAGTTTTTGGCATAGCTGTCAGGGTCGTTTCCGTCAGGCAATACCACCGCCCTCACATTCAGGCCCGAAGCCACAATCAGGTCGATTCCCCTAAGAGAAGCTTTGATGCCGGGTTTGTCGCCATCGTATAGCAGGGTAATGTTGCGTGTAAACCGCCCGATCAGCTTGATTTGTCCGTCGGTAAGTGAAGTGCCACTGCTGGCCACCGCATTTTGTATTCCGGCCTGATGCATGGAAATGACATCCATGTAGCCTTCAGTCAGGTAGCAGAGGTCAGCAGCACGAATGGCTTGTTTCCCCTGAAAAAGTCCGTACAAAGTCTGGCTTTTATCGTACAGCGGACTTTCGGGGCTGTTGATGTATTTGGGCTGATTTTTATCGCTTCCCAGCATCCTTGCCCCAAACCCGATGGTTTTGCCGGATATGTTGTAGATGGGAAAAGTTACCCTTCCCCGAAACCGGTCATACACCTTTCCGCTTTCTTCGTTTCGCACCAGAAGACCGGCCTTCTCCATGTTGTCGGAGCTGTATTGTTTCTCTGTGGCAGATTTCAGCAGGGCATCCCAGTCGGAGAGGGCATAGCCGAGTCCAAATTGTTCGATGATATCGGCCCGAAGGCCCCGCTCTTTCAGGTAGCTGAGGCCTATTGATTTTCCCTCTTCGGTATTGTGAAGGTTGTGTTTGAAAAATTCCTGGGCATAGGCCACCACAATCTGAAGGGCCTCTTTTTCCGATTGTCTGGCCTGGTCTTCTGCCAGCGATTCTTTGCTTTCCTCCAGGGCTATCTGGTATTTTTTTGCAAGGAAGCGGATGGCCTCCACGTAAGAAAGCGATTCCAATTCCATCACAAAACTGATGCCGTCGCCTCCTTTGCCGCAGCCGAAGCATTTGTAAATTCCCTTAACCGGATTTACTTTGAAAGATGGAGTTTTTTCATCGTGGAAAGGACAGCAGGCCTCATAATTTACGCCCTTTTTTTTCAGGGTAACATACTCACCTACAAGGCCGGTAATGTCTATCGCTGCGTTTACACGCTCTATGCTTGCTTTGGAAATGGCCATACTACAGGGTTTCAAAAGTACGGATAACCCTTATCAAAAAAAATGTTCGGGGGCTCTTCCGCGGGGGTGCCTTCATTTTTTCAAATACAATTCCATGGCACGTAAATTGTTCATTTTCATTTCTTTATTTCCGAAGGAATGCGTTTTTTATAGTCCCGGTTTCGAAAAAATCCAAACCCTATTTTATTAAAACATAGTCCCATTTATAAAAGCTTGCTACTTTTGGCCCGCCTATTTTACACAGATTCAGAAAATGATTTCTCAAGCTCCCACAGAGATAAAAGATTGGTTGGACCAGATGGTACACCATTTTGGCCCCAAAGAGGTGTACTGGTGCGACGGCAGCCAGGAAGAATACGACCGCATGTGCAATCAGTTGGTTGCCAAAGGCACATTCATCCGTCTCGATTCGCAAAAACGCCCCGGCAGCTTTGCCTGTTTCAGCGACCCGAGCGATGTGGCCCGGGTAGAGTCCAGTACCTATATATGTACCCGCAGGAAAGCGGATGCTGGTCCCACCAACAATTGGATGGAGCCCCGGGAAATGAAAAACCTTCTCGAAGACCTCACGCGGAACTCCATGAAAGGGCGGACCATGTATGTTATCCCTTTTTGTATGGGACCGATAGGCTCCCCTTATTCCCGGTACGGCATTCAGATTACCGACAGCGAATATGTGGTGGTCAGCATGAAAATCATGACCCGCATGGGCAAGCAGGTGATGCATTACATCAACGAAGATGCCGTAAAATGCGTGCATACTTTGGGTGCTCCCCTTGCTGATGGAGAGCATGATGTGAAATGGCCATGCAATCCCAAGACCAAATACATCACCCATTTTCCCGAAGAGCGCCTGATTATTTCTTACGGCAGTGGCTACGGCGGCAATGCACTTTTGGGTAAAAAATGCTTTGCACTTCGCATTGCCAGTTATCTGGGACAGGAACAGGGCTGGCTGGCAGAGCATATGCTTATTTTGGGCGTGGAAAGCCCTGAAAAGGAAAAAACCTATGTGGCGGCAGCTTTCCCCAGCGCCTGCGGAAAAACCAACTTCGCCATGATGATTCCACCTGCCGGACTCGAAGGATGGAAAGTGAGTACCGTGGGAGACGACATAGCCTGGATTCATAAGGGAGATGACGGAAAATTGTATGCCATCAATCCGGAAGCAGGATACTTTGGCGTGGCACCGGGAACCAATGCTAAGACCAATCCCAATGCCATTTCTACCATTAAGCAGAATACCATTTTCACCAATGTTGCCCTCACTTCCGATGGCGATGTGTGGTGGGAAGGCCTCACCTCCGAGGTACCCGACGGCCTTACAGACTGGCAGGGAAATCCGTATGACAAAAACTCCGGCAAGCCTGCCGCTCACCCCAATTCCAGATTTACAGCCCCCGCAAGCCAAAATCCGGCTTTGGACGAAAATGCAGAAAATCCCAATGGGGTTCAGATTAAGGCCTTTATTTTCGGAGGAAGAAGAAGCAATTCGGTTCCACTTGTTTATCAGGCATTTAACTGGAATTTTGGAGTATACATCGCCGCCACTATGGGCAGCGAAATGACCGCAGCTGCCTTCGGAGAGATTGGAAAAGTGAGAAGAGATCCTTTTGCTATGCTCCCTTTCCTCGGTTACCACATGGGCGATTATTTCAATCACTGGCTCCAGTTTGGCCGCGATTTGCCCAATGCCCCCCGGATATTTGCAGTCAATTGGTTCAACAAAAACGAAGAAGGAAAATTCATCTGGCCGGGATTCGGACAAAATGCCCGGGTTCTCAAATGGATTGTGGAACGCTGCAAAGGAAAGGTTTCGGCTGTGGAATGTCCCATTGGCTGGAGGCCTCGCTACATGGACATAGATTGGACGGGTCTTGAGGATTTTTCCAAAGAAGATTTCAACAAAATCATGATGGTGGACCGTGAACTCTGGAAACAGGAAATGCTGGGCCACGAAGAATTGTTTGAAAATCTCTACGACCGCATTCCCAAGGAGTTCCTTTTTATGAAAGAACTCTTGTTATCGGCCCTTTGGCGCTCTCCTGAAAAATGGAATCAGGCACCAGAGAATGTCTGATTGTCTTTTATTTTCTGATTATTCTTGAGAAATCAGCCCCATTTTTTGGGATTGTTTTCCATTTACGGTTATTGTCCGAATTTATAGAAATCAGGAAATTTTTTCCGAAAAAGCCAATCAGGGTCTACAGGTAAAATTGTTGTTTACAGACCGGGATTTCAGAGATTTCCCGGAGTAAAATGCATGGGCGATTGGTCTGCTCCTGCAGGTTTTTTTCATCGATTTTTTGAATTGATGGTTCATTTGGTTTTTAAAGCCAAAAGAAAAAATGTGTAAGAGTTTTTTATTTTTGAATTTATTTCAAAAAAAATATTTCCTTGCCCCATCAATTTTAAACCAATTGTTTTTCAATGAATAAATCTCTTCTAGTGGCCGCTGCTCTGTTCTCGGCTTCCGGACTTGCCTTTGCAGGTGGGTTTCAGGTTGCCTTGCAGGGACAACGCCAAATCGGAATGGGCCATACCGGTGTTGGTCTGGCTTATGACGCTTCCAGCATTTTCTTTAATCCCGGAAGCCTCTCGTTTACCAAAGTAAACAATGTTACACTTGGCGGAAGCCTGATTCGCTCCCGGGTTGCTTATCTTGCACCGCAAGGTGTCTATGGGCCAAGCAATTACACCGCCATGACCGAGAGTCCGCTCGGAACTCCTTTTGCATTTTATGCGAGTTATGGTATAAAGGACAGTGATTTTAAATTCGGATTGGGTGTGTACACGCCCTTCGGAAGCTCCGTTAAATGGGCCGACGATTGGAAGGGATACAGCGTGCTGCAGGAATTAAAACTTCAGTCTGTCTTTTTTCAGCCCACCGTAAGCTACAAATATAAGAGCATCGGTATAGGGGTAGGTTTTGTTTATGCCATGGGTTCAGTAAATCTGCGCCGGGGCATTGGCTCTCTCGCAACGGCCAATGGCTTTTCCTCTGCCGAACTTGATGGCAGAGCCAGTGGCATCGGATTCAATGCCGGTGTGCATATCGAAGCCACAGAAAAATTCTCAATTGGCTTAAACTACCGCTCTCAGGTAGATATGAAAGTGGATGGAGGCGATGCAAAATTTAATGTTCCGGCCTCTGCCATTACATTGGGGCGTTTTCCTGCCGGAGGAACCAAATTCGATGCTACGCTCCCGCTTCCGGCTACTGCCAGCATCGGCCTTGGATATAAGCTGAGCAATAATTTCACCCTGGCATTTGACTACAATTATGTTTTTTGGTCAGCTTACAAAGAGTTGAAATTTACATATGAAAAACCCGTTAACGGGTCGTTATCTTCTGCCTCGCCACGCAATTATCAGGATGCCTCTATTTTCAGAATCGGGGCTGAATATGTGGTAAAGGAGAAACTTGCCATCCGGGCCGGGTACTATTTCGACCAGACACCGGTAAAAATTGGTTACATGACCCCGGAGACACCCGATGCCAACCGGAACTGTTTCACAGTCGGACTGGGTTACAAGATTTCCGACAAGCTCTCTGCCGATGCATCCTTTTTGTTTATTGAAGGGGTTGAGCGGCTTCAAAATCAGGCTGATATCCCTGCAGATGCACAAGACAGTTTCCTTGCCGGTACTTACAAACTCCGGGTCTTGGTACCCGGGATATCTTTCAGTTACAATTTCTAACCAAAGACATTATTTGATATGAAGTATTTGAAGATCAGCTCGCTTTTTTCTTGTTTGGGCCTGCTTGCCCTTTCTTCTTGTGATCCAAAAATTGATACCCCCCAACCCTCTGCGGATGGTAAAATCGATGTAAGCAACTACATCGCCATCGGAAATTCGCTTACTGCCGGATACGCCAGCGGCGGATTGTATCTCGAGGGTCAAAAGGTGGCTTACCCTGTTCTCATTGCACAGCAATTTAAGATGGCTGGTGGAGGTGATTTTTATGCACCTTTATTCGAAGCAGATCAGGCGGATGGAACCGGCTACCTTCGCTTGGATGGTTTTCAGAGCGCAACTTCTCCCATTCTGACCAGAGTGCCCGGAAGTCAGAATGCAGTTTTGGGCAAGTCTCCTTTTGCCTACAATGCCAGTCTGAATCCTGATTCTATTGTATTAAAGCCCTATTCAGGAACCAAAATTAATAATTTCGGGGTCCCCGGAATCAGGGTGGCTGATATCGAGCAAGTTGGATATGGTTGGCCCAATTC
>CANHCT010000090.1 GCA_947459175.1 Hymenobacteraceae bacterium | reverse complement strand
TCAAAAAAATGAGGCGCTTATTTTCAGAAGGTTATGAATTCACCACCAGCTAAAAAAGACGGAATTCTCGGAATATCACAGCAGTTTCTTCAAAAATTATAAAGTTCTGAAGGCCGGAGCTGCAACTTGGGTTAAGTTGTGGAAAAAATTTCTTCCAAAAATATAATACATATATTTGATTGTCAAGTATTTATGTAGTGTATTTCGATGCAATTGGGCGCAACTTTTGGAGGATTTCTAAAATCTCACCTAAAAATCACCAAAGTGGTTGATGGGGATGGAATTTTTATTCAGGATATTTTCTCCCGGGAGGAGCAAGAAATCCGGTTCCTGGGCATCGATGCCCCCGAGATAAAACGCTGCCGGAAATTGGATCAGGATGAAAGAGAAACGCACCTTCCAGGGCAGCTACTGATCGAGTTGGGCCATCAATCTTGGGAGCATCTACGAAATCTTGCTCCCATTTGAGAATCGGTTTCCATCCTGACCGAGACCAATGATCCTTTGGATCCATACGGTCGGACCCTCGCTTATGTATTTCTTCCAGATAGAACCTGCCTGAATGAAAAAATGATTGAGGACGGATTTGCAAAGCCCTACGACCGGTATTTTTGTTCTCGGCTGCCTGACTATCAGATTTTAAGTAGTCAGGCCAGGCTGGCTGGCAGAGGTCTGTTTTCAAGGGTAAACAATTTCTGATTTTTTGTTTACCCCGATTTTGTTTTTGAGGTTAAAAATTAAGGATAATTCCCTTTCAGTTGTCTGGAAATGGCTCTTTTGCCCCTGTTTACCCCATTTTTAAAATGTTTACCCTATGTTTACCCCAAAAACAAAAAAGCCCCGTAAACTTTTCATTTACAGGGCTTTAGCTCATATAACCGTGATTCCGCTGGGATTCGAACCCAGGACCACTACATTAAAAGTGTAATGCTCTACCAGCTGAGCTACGGAATCTTTTTCGCAACTTTGCCCCCGTTTGAAGCACAAGGGATAAAAATTGAGGCCGCAAAAGTATGAATTTAGTTTTTCCAATCAAATCTGAATGAAAAAAATATTTCTGCTTTCCCTTTGCCTTGCACTCCGGTTTGTTCTGCCTGTGGCCGCAGACTCCGCCCGCAACCTGATCCTCAGGGGCGATTCTTCCTTTTCCCGGCACCGATTCTCCGACGCCAAAGCAGATTACGAAAAGGCATTTTTTGCCCAAAAAAAAACCACTCCCGCGGCCTTGCTAAAACTCGCTTTTATCGAAACCAGCCTCGACAAACCGGTTCAGGCACTTTTTTTCCTCCACCAGTTTTACCTCTTCAACCCTGACCCCCGTGTAAAAAATAAAATCGAAGAAATAGCCACCCAAAACAAACTCCTGGGATACTCGGTGGATGAAGCGGATTATGCTTTTTTCCTATACCGCTCGTACCGCAAATGGGGACAGGGTGCCCTTTTGCTGATTTCCTTTTTCCTGTTTTGTGTACTCATTTACAGAAAGATAAAAAAAGTATCTTTGGGATACAGCCCCATTTTTACTTTTATCTTCCTTGCGGCCGCAGCTTATTTTTACAACTTCAGGCTGCCCTACAAAAGGGCCATTCTGGCAGAAGACCGAATCTTTCTCATGTCCGGACCCTCCGGAGGCGCCTCGGTGATTTCGGTTCTGGAAAAGGGCCACCGGATTGAATGGATCGGCGAAAACGACATCTGGTACGAAATAAAGTGGAACGATAAAAAAGGCTGGGTGAAAAAATCGCAGCTCCTTTTTTTCTTGTAAATCAATCTGTTTGAAAAATACCTTCGCCGGGGCAGAGGACGAACTTGCCCACCTGGAAAAATTACTGCAACTGGAACAGGCCGAAGATCTGGCCCAATATCAGGCTCAGGTCCTGGAAACACCCCTGAAAGAAAGACAACGCAAAGGCACCACCTGGTATCCCGTCCGGATTAAGGATACCCGCATCGGGACCGGGGGCAAGTACATTCTGCAGGTAGAAAGAAATCTGGAGTTCAACCAACCCCATCAGTTTCAACCCGGCGGACAGGCCTGCCTGTTTTGGAACGCACCTGCCGGACAAAAAGTGCCCCAATTGGCCGGCACCATTCTTTCGGTTGACCCGGCTGTGATGGAAATCCAGCTGATGGAGGAAGATTTGCCCGATTGGGTCGATGAAAGGCTCATCGGAGTGGACCTGCTGTTCGATGAAAACAGCTACCGAGAAATGAAATCGGCCCTTCACCGGGTAAAGACCGCCCAAAAAAACACTGCGCTTGGCCGCCTGCGGGACATTTGTCTGGGCTGGGAAACGCCTCATTTTCAGGCAGCTGAAAACTTCAACCTGAGCGGATGGCCGGTGCATCACCTCAACGATTCGCAAAAAGCCGCCATCGCCGGCATGATGGCAGCCCGGGATGTATTTGTCATACACGGACCGCCGGGCACCGGCAAAACCACCACCATGGTGGCGGGGATTCAAACTGCTTTGCTGTACATGAAGCAAGTGCTGGTGTGCGCCCCGAGCAATGCCGCCGCCGACCTTCTCACCGAAAAACTGGCCACTGCCGGGGTAAGGGTGCTGCGGGTTGGCAATCCCGCCCGCATGTCGGAAGAAATTCTGCCCTACACACTCGACTACCAGCTGATGCACCATGCGGAAGCCAAGGAGATAAAAAGGCTGAGAAAACTGGCCTTTGAACTCAAAAAAATGGCCTACAAATACAAAAAGTATTACGACAAAAGTGAGCGGGAGCAAAAGCAAGCCATGCTGAAGGAAGCCCGATCTATTCTGCAGCAAATCAGGCAAATGGAGCAATATGCCACCGACTCGGCAAGAGACCATACCCAGGCTTTTGTTTCTACTTTGGTGGGGGCAAACCATGTTCTGCTCAGGGACAAAACTTTTGAAATGGTTTTGATTGATGAAGCAGGTCAGGCCCCCGAACCCGCCACCTGGATTCCCATTACCAAGGCAGAAAAAGTGGTATTCGCCGGAGACCATTGCCAGCTTCCACCCACGGTAAAATCCAGAGAAGCCGCCCGCCTTGGACTGGAACAAACCCTGATGGAAAAGGTGGTGGAGCGATGCCCGGCGCAGGTAAAAAGCCTGCTGCAAATCCAGTACCGGATGCATGAAAAAATCATGGGCTTCAGTTCGGCGTATTTTTACGGCGGCAAACTGCAGGCCGACCATTCGGTAAAGGAAAGAACCATCTGGCAGGGGCCTGCAGATACCGAAACGGCACCCGTAACCTGGATAGATACTGCAGGCACAGGATTCGAAGAAAAGTTTCATCCTGAAAATGCAGGCCTGTCGAATAAAGAAGAAGGAGCCCTGCTGCTTCGTCATTTGGACCAATGGCTGGAAACAGCAAAGCCGCATCTCCAAAAAACATGGGGCAAGTTGTCGGTCGCCGTCATTTCGCCCTACCGCGAACAGGCGGAATGGCTGAAAAATGAAAGCGCAACCCTATCTCAAAAGTACAGTGTCCACATCCGGGCGGGTACTGTGGACGGATTTCAGGGACAGGAAGCCGATGTGGTGTACATCAGCCTGGTAAGGAGCAACGACCGAAAAGAAATTGGCTTTTTGCGGGACATCAGAAGGATGAATGTGGCCATCACCCGGGCCCGAATGAAACTGGTGGTTTTCGGCGATTCGGTCACCATTTCTGATTTTGGTTTCTACAACAAATTTCTTGACTATGTTCAGCAGGAAGGAAATTACCTTTCGGCATGGGAATTGGGCATCTGAGCCGGTTCTGATGGTGGAAAAACTGAATTTTAGTCCGGACTGAAAAAGTGGCCACAAAAACCCATTGCCTTTATTTACCTTTGTCTTTCTTTTTTAGAAATCGATTTTTTAGAATACTATGTGCGGAATCGTTGCTTATGTGGGCAGCAAACAAGCTTATCCCATAATAATAAAAGGACTTAAACGGCTGGAATACAGGGGTTACGACTCGGCCGGTATAGCCCTGATCAACGGAGGCTTGAATGTGTACAAAAAAAAGGGTAAGGTATCCGAACTCGAGTCTTCGCTTACAGAAACAGACCTGAAAAGCACCATTGGCATCGGGCATACCCGCTGGGCCACCCACGGCGAACCCAATGATGTAAATGCCCACCCGCATTATTCCACCAAAGAAAATCTGGCCATCATCCACAATGGCATCATTGAAAACTATGCTTCCCTCAAAGAAGAACTTTTACGGAAGGGCCATAAATTCCTGAGTGCCACCGATTCAGAGGTTTTTATTCATCTGATTGAGGACATTCAGGACAACCTCAATTGCAGTCTGGAAGAAGCCGTTCGGATATCCATGACCCAAGTGGTGGGTGCTTATGCCATTGTGGTAATGGACGAAAAAGCACCGGACCAACTCATTGCCGCCAGGAAGGGCTCGCCCCTTGTGGTCGGCGTTGGGAAAGGAGAGTATTTTCTGGCTTCGGATGCCACACCCATCATCGAATATACCAACGAGGTGATTTATGTAAATGACTTTGATATCGTTACCATCCGCAACGGCGAACTGAGCATAAAAAGCATTGATGCCCAGGAAAAAACACCGTACATCGAAACGCTGGAAATGGAGCTTGAATCCATAGAAAAAGGTGGATTTGAGCACTTTATGCTGAAAGAAATCTTTGAGCAGCCGCGTTCTATCCGGGATTGCCTCCGGGGCAGAGTATTTGCCGAAACCGGGCATTTGGTTTTGGGCGGCCTGAGAGAATACATGAACAAGGTAATCAGCACCGACCGGATTATCATTTTGGGTTGCGGCACATCCTGGCATGCCGGCCTGGTAGCGGAATACATTTTGGAAGAATTTACCCGCATTCCGGTTGAAGTGGAATATGCCTCTGAATTCCGCTACCGAAATCCGGTGATCCGGGAGGGTGATGTGGTGATTGTGATTTCGCAATCGGGAGAAACGGCAGATTCACTGGCGGCCCTGGAACTTGCCAAATCAAAAGGAGCCCTCATTTTCGGAGTATGCAATGTGGTGGGTTCATCTATTCCCCGTGCTACCCACGCCGGCGCTTACACCCATGCCGGACCTGAAATCGGGGTGGCATCTACCAAGGCATTTACTGCTCAGGTTACCGTCCTTACCCTGATAGCTCTGGTCATTGCCAATAAAAAAGGGACCATTTCAGAAGCACGGTTGATGCAATTGCTTTTCGAATTGGAAACCATACCCGAAAAGGTTGAAAAGGCACTTGGGCTGAATGAACAAATCAAATACCTGGCTGCAGAATTCAAGGATGCCAAAAATTTCCTTTACCTGGGCCGCGGATACAATTTTCCAGTAGCCCTGGAAGGTGCACTTAAGTTAAAAGAAATCAGCTACATACATGCTGAAGGCTATCCCGCTGCCGAAATGAAACACGGGCCGATTGCCCTGATAGATCAGGAAATGCCGGTCGTTTTCATTGCCACAAAAGACAGCACTTATGAAAAGGTAATCAGCAATATTCAGGAGGTTAAGGCACGCAGAGGCAAGGTAATTGCCATCGTAACTGAAGGCGATGAAAAAATTAAAACCATGGCTGATTTTGTGATAGAAGTACCTGCTACTGACGAGGCATTAATGCCTTTGGTTGCGGTTATTCCCCTTCAACTTCTTTCATACCACATTGCCGTAATGAGAGGCTGCAATGTGGACCAGCCAAGAAATCTGGCCAAATCAGTAACAGTAGAATAAGCTGTTTTTTTCTTAAAGAGGCTTTATTTTTCTGCAAAATGAACGGTTTTCCTACCAGCACCAGTAAAACCTTTTTTTTGGAGTCTAAACCCATTAGAATTGCACGAATATTGCAAAACTAAATACCCCTGATCCGGTAAAATGAAAAGACAACTCCTTTTTCTCTTTTTTGCTCTGGCTGGACTTGCTTTGCCGGCATATTCCCAGCTCGGTGTGGGCTTAAGGGGAGGATTTGGTGCCTCATCCACTTCTCAGGAGGTGGTAAACGGAATGACACGGTCCATTGGTGTGTCGCCAGCCTTCGGCCTTTGTGTTTTTTATGATCTCGACCTTCATTTTTCCGGATGTCTGGAATTCAACTATTTAACTTTCTCGGAAAACTTTTCTTACAGTGATTTCTTTGATAAATCGAATGGAAGATCCATCACAACGGGAATTAAAGTGGGTTATCTCCAGATTCCCCTTTTAGGAAAAGTTACTTTCGGGGAGAAGAAGTTTAAAACCATGTTTACCTTCGGACCCTACATGGGAATCGGTACGAGCGGATCCTGGATAAATCCCCCCCAGGCATCCTCAAATGGATCTATTTTTTATTTCCAAGGTGATACCAGCGTTAATGCCAGATTTAGTAAGGGGGATTTCAGGAGAATAGATCTGGGGGGAATGATCGGATTTGGTGGTCAATATAAGGTGGGTACCAACGGCAATATTTTCTTTGAAGGCAGGCTACAACTTGGTTTTTTGAACCTATACAATGATTTCGAAAAAAAGCTTATTGACGCTTTCAGTTTAAGCTCAAACCAATACCAAAAACCAGGCGGAAGCTGGAGGGCAGCCAACATTACCGTAGGTTATTTCCACACCTTCAAGCTGCCCAAGAAAAAGAGCAGTGCGAGTGTGAAAAAAGCTGGCAAGCAGAAAAGGAAGTAAAAAAAACCTTACCTCCTGCAAAAAATCGTGCTGCATTACAGAGGCAGCACCGCCAATGCTGAATTATTTTTCAAATCTCTTTTAGTTCGGCATCCTGCGTGTACACCAGAAATCCTTTTGCAGGCAGTGAAAATACCGAAGAGGCAATCTTCATGTATTCCTTTACCTGGGCTGAATACATTTCCTCCTTTTCTCCGGTTTTGAAATCCAACACCACCAGTTCCTTGTCCGATTTCAGCAAACGGTCTGCCCGAAGGATTTTCCCGTTTTCAGACAGCATTTCAAGCTCGGAAAGAGAAATATAACGGTCTGAAAACCAAGTTTTTATTTCCTCTCTTTGGAAAAGATTCTCCAGCTGTTTGGTCAGTTTCTGCGAAGAGGAGGCAGGCAAGTGATTTTCTTTTTGAAAGACATGCCATTTTTCTTCCCAGTTTTCCAGCCGCTCCAGTTTTTCCAGAAAAGCATGGAGGCAAATGCCTTCTTTTGCTTCTTCATTCATGGGTTCGGAGAGGCTCCAGGGCGTACTTTCGCTGCTGGTCCATGCAGGGCTGGAATTCAGCACTATGGTTGCTTCTTCTTTCTTTTTTGCCTCAGGGGCCACCTTGCCGATAATAAAACCAAAATGAAGGTTCCGGGCCGGATCCTCCGGATACCATTCAAAATTACCAAATGCAGCGGCCAGATCGTCCCGTTTCCTGTGCAATAACCGTGATCCTTGCCAGGCCAGATTTCCCAATTTTGTTCCGGAAGTTTTTTCTTCAGTCGCCGCAGGATTGGTCTTAAATGTAAAGTCGAGTATCAATCCATAGCGGGGTCTGGTCATGGCCACATAAAACAGATTGAGATACTCCAAGGCCTTATTGTACACCAGGTTCTGATAATCATCCCCCGGGTCGGTATCCAAAAAATCTCTCTTTCCGTTTGCAAAAAGCAGGGGATACGCATTCCAGGGCGATGTATCCGCATCGAGCCAAAATATTTCCGAAGCCCACTGGGATACCTGCTTTTGATTAAAAGTAACAGGGTATATGACTACACCAAAATCCAGCCCTTTGGATTTGTGGATGGTCATAATTTGAATTCCGCCCGGTTTGTCATCGCCGGCCGTCTTTTTCTCGCTGCCCGATTGGGTCCACCAAGTCTGGAAATCGGGATATTTCAGCCGATGGTTTTTTTGAAATTCGTAGACCAGGTTCTGAAACTGAACAATGGCATTTTGATGGCTTTGCAAACGACCGAGATTGAAAAAATCCAAAAGATGTGCCAATTGCTGTTTTTCGTCCAGATGTCTGATATTCAAGTCTTTAAAATTCTCAAACCAACCCGGGTTCTGACCGGGTTCGGACTCCCACCAGCTTGAATCTGCATCCAAATGTTTCAATTGAAAGCGCAGGGTATTCAGGGCCAGCGGCTCGGGATTCTGCAGGGCTTGCATGGCATTGGCCAGAAAATCCATGGCAGGCTGGGACCCGGCTTTATTTTCGTAAAATGCCGTGTAGGAAAAATCGTATCCGGGTTCGGCCCGCTTTCTCTGCTTGTCCAAAACCGAAACCACATCATCGATTTCCTTGTTGCCCCTCAGCAGAATGGCAATATCGGAAGCAGGAATTCCTTGGTCCTGCAGCCGCTTGATGTCTTCGGTGAGCCATGCAAAGCTCTGATTTTCTCCTTCCTCATCTCCTTCTCCTTCTCCTTCCTCCTCCTCCCGTTCCGGGGTAGTGGCTGAGGGTTTGTTTCGGCACCGGAATTCAACAAATCCCTTGTCTGCTTCTTTGCTTTCCGGCCTGTTTTGTTTCACATTCCGGTAGTTTTCCTTAATGGTGATATCCCAGCCGGCTGCGCTTTTCACATATTTCGAATCGAGAATCCAAGCGGGAAACCCGCTGCTGACTTCGGTGAAAAAGAAATTGTTGAACCGAATGATGTGGTCTTCGCTGCGGTAATTTTCTTCGAGATTGTGCTCCGCAATTGTTATCGGCTTCAGGCTGTCGGTCAGACCTTTATGAAACAGCCAGGATTCTGCACCTCTCCAACCGTAAATGGATTGCTTCACATCGCCCACCACGGAAAAAAATCCGCCTTTGTCCACAATGGCTGCGGCCAGTGGCCTCAAAACCTTCCACTGAATCTGGTCGGTATCCTGAAATTCGTCTATGAGCAAAGTATGCAATTGCTGCCCCAGTTTTTCAAAAATAAAGGGCACATCAGAGTCCTGAATGAGGTGATCGAGTACAAACTTGGTCTCGCTCAGCAGATATCTCTCGTGTTTTTGATTCAGGTCTCTGAGTGTTTTTCTGAAATAAACCAGCAGACGGGTGGCACTGAGCCTGTCCAGAATGGCTTTGGCCAAAAGGTAGTTGGCCTTGAATGTGCCCCCTTGGGTTGCGGAATATGCAATGAGAAGAGGCACAAGAATTTGTTCTTCGTCAGGTGAAAATGGTCTGGCTTTACACTTATAATTGAACTTCCCCTGTTGGTGATTTTTTAGGGGTTTAATAAAAATATCTTTTCCTGTAGCTACCTTTTGAATGTTGCTGATTTCTTTCACGAAGCTTTTGTCCTTTTCCGGATCCGGATTCCAGTTTTCATAACCGCATCCCCGCACAAATTCCCAAACAGCAGCGGCCTTTTGGGTGATTTCCGCTTCTTTCTCCTCCTTGTATTGCTCCAAAACTTTTTTGGCCTGCAAAACAGCTTCATCCCGAAAAGTTTCCTCGTTCTCCTTGTACTGAAACTGCACCACCCGGGTCTTGAACAAAAAATCTATCAGATGGCTCCTTAAATATTTGCTTGATTTCCAGTCTTTTCCTTTTTCGGCCAATACCTCCAGCAGATTCTCAAGCAGGATTTTCTTCAGGTTCTCGGGCAAATTCAAAAGCCCTTCTTCCAGCACTTCGTTTTTTACCATATTTTCATCCAGTTCTGTTTTCAGACCAAAGGGCAAACCGGCCTCAAACGACAACTTTGAAAACAGGGACTGAAAGAAAGAATCGATGGTAGAAACCTGAAAATCATCGTATTGATGCAGGATTTGCTTCAATACGGCCGAGGCCCTTTCCCGTAAGTGCTGCGGGCTGGTAAAGCCAAGTACTTCGTCTTCTGATGCAATGGTTTGGGCGGTGGTCAGCGCCCGCAGCTTTTTTATGATTTTTTCCTGGAGTTCGTTGGCGGCCTTGTTGGTAAAGGTGATGGCCAGAATACCTTTGAATGCATCCGGACTTTTCAAAGCCCTTTGTATGTACAATTGGGTAAGGGTAAAGGTTTTACCCGATCCGGCCGAAGCCGAAATGCGCAGTGCGCCCTTGTCTGGAATTTTGAGTGACATGAAATTGAGTTAAAAAATTCGAATTCGTTTCCTCAGGCCTGTTTCTGACCGAGATACAACAACCAGTCTTCATTTACCCGGTCGCCAAACTCCCGCAGCAGCATGACAAAAGATGGCTTAAACGGCTGTTGTATAAGCAGCATACCTGCCTCCTCCGGGGTAAAATCACCTTTTCGTGCATTGCAGTGCTTGCATGCCGTTACCAGATTGTCCCAAGAGGTTTTTCCACCCCGGCTTTTGGGGTAAACATGGTCCAGGGTAAGGTCTTTGGTGGAATGGCAATACTGGCATTTGTTGTTGTCCCGCCTGAAAACATTGTGGCGGTTCAGCACCACCCCGCCATGCCGGAAAGGCCGGCTCACATAGCGGTTCAACCGGATAACTGAAGGCATAGGAAAAGAACGGGTAACCGTACGGAGGTTTACCCGGGCATCTTCCAGGACCATTTCTGCCTTGTTCAGGTACACCAGCAAAAATGCCTTTGGTACCGTGCAAACGGTGAAAGCAGTATAATCCTGATTGAGCACGAGGACTTTTCTGGCCATACTTCAGATTTGTTTTGGCACTGTCTTGTGATTGCAAATCTGCAAAAAAAAGAGCAAAAATTTTTCACATGATTAAATAATTACGGGCCAAAAGGCATTTTCATTGTCTAAGCCGAATTTTAAGAATATTCCGGCAGCGAAAGCCGTATTTTTGCAGGCGAAATTGGAAAATTCAGTCTATTCAAAAATCCAGCGGCAGTTTGCCCGGCAGCAGAAGTTTATTTACCAACTTGGCAGTACCTATGCTTTGCTCGGGCTGAATATGGCCACCATGTTTGTGCTCACTCCTCTGCTCAATAAAAATCTGGGGCAGGAAACCTATGGCGTTTGGCTGGTCTTGTTCAATATCACCAACTTTTTCAATCTGTCCAATTTTGGATTCGGGCAAACCTTCACTCTCGAACTCATCAAACACCATGAAAGACAAAAGGATGTCAACCGACTGGTAAACACTTACCTGTTTTCATTGCTGCTTTTTGCCCTGTGCACCTTTCCGTTTTTTCTGGTCTTTCAGTTTTTCCTGCTGGGTCCGGTAGTCAAAATTTCTCCGGGCCTGTTGCCGGAGGCCAGCCGGAGTTTTTTTCTGGTTTACCTGATTTTCTTTCTCAATTTTATTGGACAGGTACCCTACAACATCCTGTTTGCCCGCCACAAG
>CANHCT010000089.1 GCA_947459175.1 Hymenobacteraceae bacterium | reverse complement strand
GGTACCACCGGTTACGAAGAGGCCGCGTGCCAGGGACTGATGGCCGGAATGAACGCCCATCTGAAAATAAAGGAAGAAAATCCCTTTGTGCTGAATCGCTCGGAAGCCTACATCGGGGTGCTGATAGACGACCTGATTACCAAAGGCACTGAAGAACCTTACCGCATGTTTACCTCACGGGCTGAATTCCGGACCTTGCTGAGGCAAAACAATGCCGACTCCCGCCTTACAGAAAAGGGATACCGTGCAGGACTCGCCCGGCAGGACCGAATGGACAAAGTGAAAGAGAAAGAAAGCCGGATTCAACAACTGCTTGCACACTGGAAAACGATGAAATTTTCACTCGATGAAATCAATCCGTTTCTGGAATCGATGGGCACACCCGCCCTGTCAGAAAAAACGAGTGTGGAGAACCTTTTAAAAAGGCCGCAGCTGGAAGTGTCTGATTTTAAAAGCTTTATGGAAAAAATCAATCCCTTTGGAGCACAGGATGAAGAATTGGAAGAAGCCGAAATCCGGATTAAATACCAGCCCTACATTGAAAAAGAAAGTCAGATTGCCATCAAAATTTCGGACAGCGAAAACAAAGAACTGAGACGGAACATTGATTTTGCAGACATCAAAACCCTCTCGAAAGAAGCCCGTGAAAAACTCAGCAAACTGAAACCCAAAACCCTTGGTGAAGCCAAGAAAATAAGCGGAATTTCGCAAGCTGATTTGTCGATATTACTCCTCTATGCCGTACACGCAGATGAAAGTTGAAATCCTTGAAAAATGCCCGGCTTGTCAGTCGGCAGCCATTGAGAAATATACCGAAATTCCGGACTTCTACTTCAGCCGGGAAGTTTTTCCCATTTTTTTCTGTAAGGATTGCGGATTAAAATTTACCCAAAACCGGCCCGCAGAAGAGGAAATCGGACGCTATTACGATTCGGCCAATTATGCCAGCCACGATTCTGAAAAGAAATACAATCTCTTTTCACTTGTGTACAAATCGGCCCGGGATTATATGCTCAATCAGAAATTCAACCTGGTTCGGCAGTTTAAACCGGAATGGAAAAAAGTATTGGATTATGGAACCGGCGAGGGGTATTTTACTGAATATCTGCTGAATAAGGGAAAAGAGGCCGATGGAATAGAACCCTCGCAACTGGCCCGCGAAAACTTTAAAAAGCGCACCGGAAAAGACCTGTACCCCGACCTCAGGGAATTGCCTGAAGGAAAAAAATACGATGCCATTACCATGTGGCATGTGCTGGAACATATCCACCAATTGCCCCAAACTATGGAGCAACTGGTATCGAGGTTGAATGAAAAAGGCGTTATCGCCATTGCCGTACCCAATCAAAATTCACAGGATTTACGGGAATTTGGGGTGCACTGGGCAGCCTGGGATGTGCCCCGCCATTTGTACCATTGGGAGGCCGGCAGTCTCACAAAATTTATGAACAGCCAGGGCATGAAAAAAGTGTACAGCGGCCAACTTCCCCTTGATCCTTTTTACATCGGCATGATTTCAGCCGGATATCAGGGAAAAAGTGCCATTTCCGGCCTTTTCAAGGGCTTGAAATCCTACTTTCACGGAAAGAGCCATCCCGAAGAAGGCTCTACCCTGCTCAGCATCTGGATGAAACCCTGAAACATTGGAACCCGACAGCAGCCGCTTGATTACCAGCACCGACAGCTTGACCACACCGGCCCGGCAGGGAAAAGAATTTAACAAAAAGGAGGTTCCCCTGGTGGCCTCCATTATTTTGGCGGCAAGTATTGTTCTCATTCTTTTGTACAACCTCCGGAGCAAATGAAGGCAGTTCTGATTCTCATTCTATCGCTTTGTCTGCTGGCCTGTGCCAGTGTGAGAAATCCGGAGGGCGGACCCAAAGATACCGAGCCGCCCCGGCTGTTGGCTTGCGTTCCTGCCCACAACAGTCTGAATTTCAAGGGAAAAAGCATTCAACTCCTTCTCAGTGAAGAGGTGGCCGAAGACAATGTAAAGATCCGCTTTTTGTCGCCCGTCACCACTTGTACTGCAACAGCCGGTTCCAAAAAACTGAAAATTACCCTCGACTCCGGCTTTCTGCCCAACACCACTTATGTGCTGAGTCTGAAAGGGAAAATCAAGGATGAAAGAGAAGGAAACCGAATGAAAGACACCAGCATTGTTTTCAGTACAGGTCCGGTGATGGATAGCCTCGTGGTGAGGGCCACCATAGAAAATATGAGCGGCAAGCTGATGAATCAGAGGCTTTTGATGCTGCTGAGCAACCACAGAAAACAGGTATTTGCTACCCAAACTGACAGCATGAAACCTATCGAATTGCAAGGCCTAGCACCGGACCGCTACAGGGTAATGGTGTTCCAGGACCGAAACGAAAACTATAGCTATGAGGAAGAAGACGGACCCCTGTGGACCGACAGTCTGCAAGCCGACAGTTCTTTATTTTTGAAAGGTCGGCTCCTTCCGCAGAAATATAAACCGGTGAAAACTTTTAAACTGAGGAAAGGCGATACCTGTGTGGTGGAAAGCAGCAACCTGTTGAAAGCAGGCGAAAACTTCCGGCAAAAGCTCATTGCCTCAAACAAAGAGAAAACCTTGTTTTGGCTTTATCCGGTAAAAAAAGAATTGCTATACCACTACAGCGATTCTCTGGGAAATGCTTATGCAGATACCCTGAAACCAGCCGATACCGATTCGGGGCGAAGCCTTCCAATGGTACCGACCGAGAAGAACATACACATTTCAAAAGAAGGAAAATCGCTGACCATCAAAAGTTTATGGAACTGGAAAATCTTCAGGCATCCTGCTAAACTGGAATATACCTTTGATTCAGTTTGGACCGGTGCAGCAATCGAAAAACTGGATTACGGGTTTTCGTTCCGGGCGAATAAGGCGACAACAGGCAAACTCAAATGGCGCATGGATACCCTGGTCCTTTTCAATCAGACCGGAATGAAGTCGGATTCGGTGCGCATAACCGGCGATGACCTTGAAAATACGGGGACCATTTCGGGTGAGGTGCAATATGACGGAACGGCGAAAATGGTGGTAGAACTCATTGATACTAAAAATGAGCAGGCAGGCATTTTGCAGGGAAAGAAATTTTCATTTCGGGTGAAACCGGGCAGGTATAAAATCCAAATGTACCTGGACCTGGATGACAATGGCATGTACACCGGCGGAAATAAAGAAGCCCTGCGAAAAGCAGAGCCTCTTTATGTGATGCCCGAAATGGCCGAACTAAAACCGGGCTGGGATCTGGAGAATATAAAAATCGAGCCCGGGTTCTAAATCATATCTTCCGGTTTTACCCAAAGGTCAAATTGCTCTGCCGTAACATGGCCGAGCTGCATGGCGGCTTCTTTCAGGGTCAGGTTTTCCTTATGGGCCTTCTTGGCGATTTCAGCGGCTTTGTAATATCCAATGTGCGTATTGAGGGCCGTTACGAGCATAAGAGAATTGTCGAGATGCTTCTTGATATACAAGGTATTAGGCTCGATACCGACCACGCAATTCTTTCTGAATGAGTCAGATGCATCGGCCAGCAGGTTGGCGGCCATCAGAAAATTATAGATTATGACAGGCTTGAACACATTGAGCTCAAAATGACCGTTCATACCTCCCACAGCGATAGCCGCGTCGTTGCCAATCACCTGAGCACACACCATGGTAAGCGCCTCTGACTGGGTAGGATTTACTTTACCCGGCATAATGGAAGAACCCGGTTCATTTTCAGGAATCAGGATTTCAGCCAGCCCTGAACGGGGACCGGAAGCCAAAAGACGGATGTCGTTGGCTATCTTCATCAGAGATACCGCCAGTGTTTTCAGGGCACCCGATGCAAAAACCATGGCATCGTGTGCAGCAAGAGACTCAAATTTATTGGGTGCGGTAACAAAAGGATAACCTGTAAGTTCCGATATTTTTTTGGCAACCAGTACATCATACCCTTTGGGTGCATTGAGCCCCGTTCCCACTGCAGTACCACCCAAGGCAAGTTCGGATAGATGGGCAATGCATTGCTCAATGTGGGCAAGTCCGTGGCTTAATTGGGCCACATACCCCGAAAACTCCTGACCCAGGGTCAGGGGCGTAGCGTCCATCAAATGGGTGCGGCCTATTTTTACTACATTTCTGAAAGCTTCAGATTTGGATTTCAACTCATCCCGTAAAGATGTAACCATAGGTATGACCTTATCTTTCAATACTTTAACAGCAGCTATACTCATAGCGGTAGGGAAAGTATCGTTGGAAGACTGCGATTTGTTCACATCGTCGTTCGGGTGAAGAACCTTTTTTTCATCCATCAGGTTGCCGCCCTGCAGCACATGTCCGCGATTGGCGATTACCTCATTCAGGTTCATGTTGGATTGCGTTCCTGAGCCTGTTTGCCAAACCACCAGCGGGAACTGCTCATCGAGCTGACCGGCCAGGATTTCGTCGCATACCTTACCTATGAGGTCTGATTTTTCATTCGGCAATACCCCCAATTCGGAATTGGCCATGGCGGCAGCCTTTTTTAAATACGCAAAGGCATACACCACCTCCCGGGGCATGGTATGGCCCCCGATTTGAAAATTTTCTCTCGATCTTTGGGTTTGTGCACCCCAATACGCACGGGCGGGAACTTTCACCTCTCCCATCGTATCTTTTTCAATTCTATACTCCATTGATTATGAATGATTTAACTTTTTTCCCCATCGGGATAAATTTGTGGACAAGTCTAAAACAGAATGTGGATAAAGTAAAGAAAGTCCGACTGGTTCGGTTGAAAAATCAGGAAAGTTTAATTCGTCCACAAGTTGGGGGCCTTCCGTCCACTTTTGATTCCACCTGAGCGACCTCAAAAAATTTTGGTTTCTCTTTTTCTTTATCCGTTGCTTTACAGGGCCTTTTCACAAACAGATTAAAGCAACACTTTAATTATCCACATTACTTATCCACATATCCACACCCCTAATAATAGAAACAAATAAAGATTTAAATTATAGTAGTTTACTTTTGTCCTGTGGAATCTGTGGAAAACCATCAATTTGAAAAAGTACTTTTTACTCCTTCTCCTTAACGCTTCTTTCCTGACCTTCCTGCAGGCCCAGTCCGCAATGGAAAAAAAGGAACTGGCCGATGAATATCTCAAAAGAGAAAACTTCGCCAAAGCCCTCGAAATATATGAGGATTTGGCCGGTGATGAAAATATGGGTCCTGTCGTATTCGACTCTTACCTGCAATGCCTCGAAAAGTTGAAGCCCGGCAAGGTGGAAAGCCTCATCCGCAAATTTCAAAAACGCCATCCTGCAGAGGTCCACTACCAGACCGCTTTGTATTTGTATTATCTCAACACCAGGAAAGATGCCAGCGAGGCCGCTGAATTTGCTGAGAAAAAACTGAATCCTTGGTTTTTAAAGACACCCGAACGCCTTCGTCAGGGCTATCAGTTTTATCTGAGCCGGCAGAAAAACGAGAATGCCACTGCATTGCTGGAGTCCGGGATCAAGGCCTTTGGTTTGGCTTCGTTCTGGAAAGAAGCCTTTGCAAGCCGCCTGGCATCCAAAAATTATAACACACTGGCCGCTACCATTCTCAGTGTGCTGGAAGAGAAAGTGGCCGATGTTACTGAAATTCAGGCATATCTGCAGGAACCCATTCTAATCAAAGAACTTTCTGAAAACCTGCAGGCGGAACTCCTGAAAAAAATTCAGGTTCGGCCGAATGAAATTTTGTATCCCGAGATGCTGGCCTGGATCTATTTGCAGAATAAGGATTTCGAAGGCGCTCTGCTGCAAAATAAAGCCCTTGACAAGCTTCAAAACACCGGCGGCACCCGTACCTATCAACTGGGTGAATATGCGGTTAACAACGAGCAGATTAAGGTAGCCATAAAATGTTTCGATTTCATCATCCGTGATTTTCCTGCGAGTCAATACCGTTTTTTGGCACAACAAAAAATCATTCAGTTGCAGGAGAATCTGGTAAAAAACACCTATCCCATTGTAAAAGAAGATGTTATAAAACTAATTGACGATTACCGGCTCCTGTCGCAAAGCCAGTTTCTCAACTTTTACGACCTCACCATGAAAGTGGCTGAACTGTACGGCAAGTATCTGAACCGGCCCGATTCTGCCATTCAGATATTGGAAAATTCTTTTGCTTCCAGAGGATGGCCGGCCGTTTTTAAAAACAGGGCCAAAATCCTCCTCGCCGACATGTACATCCTGAAAGATGAACCCTGGGAAGCCAGTTTGCTTTACGGGCAAGTGGAAAAGGATGAAGTGGAAACCCTTACCGGCTACGAGGCCAAGCTGAAAAATGCCAAGGTATTTTATTACAAGGGTGAATTTGAGCTCTGCGAAGAGCAACTCGATGTTCTGAAAATGGGTACCTCCCGGGACATCAGCAACGATGCGATTGAGTTGAGTTTGCTGATACAGGACATCATGGCTGAAGATACCACGGGCTATTTTCTGGGTAAATTTGCTGATATTGATCTGCTTACCTTTCAGGGAAATTACCAGGCTTCGACAGACGAAATCGAAAAACTGACCCTGACGGTTTCCAATCCCGTGGTTTTGGAAAAACTGAAATTCAGGCTGTTTAAAAATTTTGAGGCCACCCGGCAATTTCTAAAAGCCCTTGAAGTGCTGGACCAGATTTACAAAACGAAGGCCACCGATTTGTATCTGGACGATGCCCTGTATTTTTCCGGTGTGATTCAGGCAGAGAACCTGAAAAATAAGGAAAAAGGCATGGAGTTTTTTCTCCAGCTGATTAAGGAAATTCCAGGTTCGGTGTATGTAGCCGATGCCCGGAAGAGGCTGCGGATTTTGAGGGGGGACAGTGTGAATTGAAACGGCTTTTCCTGTACAACCTGCTTTCAAACCGACAGATATTCAAACCGATTTTACGCGGTGCAGGCTCAATTTTTGAGGGAGGGAAAGGCTTTTTTGCACAGAGCCAAGTGGTTAAACAAGAAAGGAGTTTTTCGGATTGTACTTCTTGCAACAGGAGTTCGGCATGGCATATTTGACACAGCAGATACCAAAGGCTATCTGAATGCTTTATTCCTCTTCATCCTCAAGGTTATCCTCTTCGTCCTCATCCTCAAGATTTTCCTCTTCATCCTCAGCATTTAAAAAATCTGAATATTCTGACTCAGCCCAAATAAGGGCTTCGCTCGAACTTTTGAAGTACTTGATCGGGTCAAACTCCTGTGCTTCTACCCAATGGATAGGACCAAATGACCTTACGCAAATAGGGAAGCAATCATCGGATGAATACCCTGTCAGTTCTTCAGACACTTCGGCATTATTATCGATGTAATCACTCACGATATCATACACTTCATCCTGAATTTCCGTCCTCAGGGTACCAAGCCCAAATTGTTCAAAAACCAGGATTGCTTTTTCAGAGCCAAGTTTACTCGTTATTTCTTCCTTGATGGCAGGGTCACATACCAATTCTGCCATGAAGTCTTCAAGTGGATAAGTTTGGGGTTCCATGTTTCAAAAATAGTTGTCGGGCGCTTAATTGGTTATGAATGTCCGTTGTACAGATAGAAATGCAGAGCAAAAAAAATCAAAAAAGTTGCACATCTCACTGAAATACAGTTTATTAAGATTGAATTTCTTCACAAATTTTATTTTACTTATGAAGCACAACCTACAGGTATAAGTAAACAGATGGTTTCAAATTTTCAAAATTCTTTTTGAAGAAAAGATTGACTCTTCTCTCAATTTTTAAAAACATCCCAATATCCCAATGGTGCTTGATTTAGAGTTTTCCGAGTTCAATTTCTCCCATCAAATCCCGGATTACCACGCTGGCTACAGCGCAGCCAAATACAGCCGGCATATAGCTGATGGTGCCTATCAATGATTTTTTTGGATTGCCCTCCGGAGCAGGAATAATCCGGTTTTGGTCGGCTTTTTCAGGGCTCCAAACCACTTTTAGTTTTTGGTTTCGCAAACCCATTTGCCCCAGTCGTTTGCGCACATAATATGCCAGATTACAATTGTAGCTTTTCCATAAATCACCTACCCTTACTTGTGTGGGATCAACTTTTCCCCCGGCTCCCATCGAGGACACGATGGGCAGACCCAGTTCCAGGCTTTTTTTAATCAGAAAAACCTTAGGAGAAAGTGTGTCAATGCAATCCACTACATAATCGTATTTCTCTGCTTTCAGCAATTCGAGGGTAAATTCTTCCCTGATATAGGCCGGCACCTGCTTCAGTACGATTTCGGGATTTACATCCAGAATCCGTTTCGCCATCACTTCCGATTTCAGCTGGTTTTCGGTACTGAACAAAGCCGGAACCTGCCGGTTTCGGTTGCTGGCTTCTACGGTATCGGCGTCCACAATGGTCATTTTTCCCACACCGGCCCGGGCAATCATTTCGGCACAGATGCCGCCTACCCCACCCAAACCTACCACCAACACATTGGAATTCATTAGGTTGTGAATCGGCTTTTCGCCTACCAAAAGTTGGGTTCTGCCCATCCAGGCCGGAATTTCCTGTGTCATAATCGCCTTTTTTACCCCTCAAAAATCGGCTTCCCGGTGGAAATCCAAAAAAAGACCGGGCAATTATTTTTCCCTTAAAAAAATTGGGTTTGCAAATTCGGGTCTTTCCGGCCTTACCTTTGCGGCCGTAGTTGGGGTGTCTGCCTGCGGGACAGACTGAGAACATACCCATAGAACCTGATCAGGGTAATGCCTGCGAAGGGAACTAGGTTTTCGTTTCATGCCTTGGGCCGCCCCGGCTCCGTTTGTTTGGTTTTTTACAGCACGAAATGAAAAAGTCAGTATTTATCGGCATCTTTTTTTTCACAGCATCGGTGTCATTCGGGCAAAAGCAGAAATTGTCCGTATTGGTTCAGGACAGCCTCAGCGGCGAAGCCCTGGAAATGGTTCAGGTCAGTTTAATCACCCCGGGCAGCCGCCGCGAATATTTCAGCCGGGCCGACGGTCGCCTGCAAATTGCCCTTCCGGATACCGGTGAATTTTCCGTTCAGTTCACCAAGCCTTTTTATACGCCACAAATCTGGACATCGGCACAGGCGAGGGAGAACAAGACCCTGCTGCAATTGAAGCCCAGGGCTGTAGTTTCGCAGGAAGTCATTGTTAAACCGGTACAAGCCACAGACTTGCAGCCCATTACCCAAACCAGGCTTTCCGAACAGGAGATCCGCGAGCGGTATTATGGTGCCGATATTCCCGGCCTGATCAACCATACCCCCGGAATCAACATGTACAGCGATGCCGGCAATGGCATCGGCTATTCTTATTTCCGCCTGCGGGGCATAGACCAGAGCCGAATCAATTTTACTGTAAACGGCATACCGGTGAATGACCCGGAGAATCAGGGCTTTTTCTTCAACAATTTTGCCGATTTGGCCTCCTCTGCCCAAAGCATTCAGATTCAGCGGGGTGCCGGGCTCAGTCCCAACGGCACTGCCGGGTTTGGTGGATCGGTCAACCTGCTCACCCGTTCCCTTTCAGAAAATGCCGGGTTTGAATTTGCTTCCGGAATGGGAAGTTTTGGCTCAAGCCGCCTGACGGCCCGTTTTGAAACAGGCAAACTGGCCAATCGGTTTGCCTTCGGGGGAAGGATAAGCCGCATCAAATCAGATGGTTACCGCATAAACTCAGGTGCCGAAATCCATTCCTATGATTTTTCGGCTGGATATTTTGGTGAAAAAACCATTCTGAAAATCAGCGCCTTCGGCGGATTTTCGGCCTCCCAATTGGCGTATACCGGCATAGAAAAAGCCACACTCGATACCAACCGGCGATTCAATCCCTTTCAAAACGGGGAGAAGGATGCCTTTCAGCAGCATTTTACCCAACTGCAATGGCTTCAGACCTTCAACGACAAATGGTCTATGCAGCTTTCTGCCTACTCGGTTTTGGGCAATGCACCCCGGTTTCAGTTTTTGTTTCCGGCGGTTTGGCAAACCCCGTACTCTTTTTTCAACATGCCCGACCGGGACACCATCGCAGCAGCCGGCGACATGATGAGCAGCTACCGCCTTGATCAACAGCTTTTCGGAGGTTTCGGTTCGCTCAACTACAAATCAGACCGTTTTGAGGGCAGCCTGGGTTTTCATGCCAACCATTTTACGGCCGACCATTTTATGGAAGTCAACTGGGGACAAAATCTGCCGGCCGGCATCCGCCAAAATCACCTTGTGTATTTCAATACCGGCACCAAAACCGACGCAAGTATCTGGTTTCGTGGAAACTACCGTGTCAGCAGCGGGCTGCATTGGTTTACCGAACTGCAATACAGGCGGGCAGGCTTTTCGTACAGCGAACGAAAAATGCAGGTGCGGCCTACTTATGGCGATATGGCCCCCATGAGCTGGAATTTTTTCAATCCCAAAACCGGCCTTCGCCTGGAACTCAACAACCGCCACAGCCTGTATGCCATGACCGGCATCACCTCCCGGGAACCTACCCGCTTCGATTATTTTCAGGACGATTTTGCCACACGGGCCAACATCCGGCAGGGCGACCTGAAGCATGAAACGGTAACCGATGCCGAGCTGGGCTGGCAATGGAAAAATGAAAAAAGCGATGCGGTAAAAGTCAACGGCTTTTACATGTGGTTTCAAAACCAGATAGTGGGCACCGGTCAGCTCAACAATTTCGGGACTCCCGTCAATACCAATGTAGAAGCCAGCTACCGGAGGGGTATTGAGCTGGAGGCCCGATGGCAAGCCGCCGAAGGACTTGTTCTGCAAACCTCAGCCTCATGGATGCAAAGCAGGATTCAGACCCTGCGCACGCGGTATTTTTTGTCGGATTTTTCGGGCGACACCACCCTTACATTCCGCAATGTGCAGGCCCTGCTTAGTCCGGAGTGGATTGTCAATCAGAGCCTTACCTACCATCCTGTTTCCTGGCTGGGCCTGGGCCTCAATGCCCGGTATACCTCGCTTCAGTTTTTGGACAATACTGAAAACAAGGCCGTCTCTCTGCCCGAGTTCTGGTTTGCCGACTTTCGTGCCACCCTTGACCTTCGCAAATGGATTCCGGCCGGATACCCCAGCCTGAGCTTGCTGGTCAACAACATCAGCAATGAAAAATATGCCACCGCCGGTTCAACGGCGGCATTTTCTCAGGTATTCGATCCGGCAGCGGGGCAGGCCTCTTCCACGGCTCTGTTTTTTCCGGCCGCCACCCGAAACTGGTTTCTCACCCTGAGCTGGCGTTTGTAGGAGAGCCCCGGCACAGGGCACACGGTATTTGGTTTTCAGGCCTTCTCTCCTC
>CANHCT010000088.1 GCA_947459175.1 Hymenobacteraceae bacterium | reverse complement strand
GCCACACCGCCCGGAGGAACATGGAGAGGACCGGGAGTTGACAGTTCGGGAACCAAATTTTTTCCCTCACTTTCCCTGCTCGGTCCACAATTGATTGTGTACCGCATTTCCCAAAACGGTTGCAAAGATTCAGCCAACAAAATCATGGTGGTTGCGCAGGCGCCATTAGTGAATGCAGGGAAAAATGACACCATTTGTGCCGGAGTTGATTCCCTGAGGATGACAGGATTCAGTCCTTCCGGCGGAAGGTGGTCCGGCCTTGCGATTGACAGTGCCGGAACATTTAAACCCAAATTGCTGGGTCTGATTGGCAATGTCACCCTCACCTACAGGGTAAAGCAAAACAACGGCTGCAGCGCAAAAGACGAAAAGCAGGTTACCATAAAAGCACTCCCACAGGCAATAGCAGGTGAAGATACTGCTATGTGCACCGGTGCAAAAATCAGAATAGGCAGTGGCAGAATCCCACACCTGATTTACAAATGGTTTGAGCCCACTGTTGGCTCTATTCCGGATGACACCTTGCCCAATCCGGATCTCAGCATCACCATTCCCGGCACCCGGCCAGATACATTTTTTGTTCGGCTTCAGGTCAGGGATACCCTTTCCAAATGTTCAAACCGCGATACCATGCGGGTGATTGTTTACCCCAAACCCAAGGCTGTGGCCAAATTTCCAGGTGTTAAACAATTGTGTGCCGGAGATTCGTTTACCCTTAAGGCAGTAACGGCCCCCGGTCTTGAATATCAGTGGGTTCGCAATAATCGATTTCTCAATGTCTTTTCCAGAAGAGATTCTATATTGAAAACTGGTTTGTCAGGAACCTATTATCTGGTGGTACGAAATATTGGTGCTACATGTACAGATACCTCCTCCCTCAAAGATTCCCTGACCATATTTCCAAGGTTTATTCCAAGAATTCTGGGTACCAAGAGGTTCTGTAAAGACAGCACCACCCAGCTCAGTGTAAGTCCTGCCAATCCGGCTTTTGCCTATCAATGGCAATACAACGGGGTGAATGTACCGGACAGCATCGCTACTACTTTCACCATCGGACAAACCGGCACCGTAAGGGTAATTCTGAAGACCGATTTTGGATGCACCGATTCTTCCTTGGTAACGGCCATTGACAGTCTTCCGATTCCTTTTACCTCTTTCCTCAGCGATACCTCTATCTGCGAGGGGGGCATTGCTACTTTTATTACTGCGGTTGATTCCTTTTTCACCTACCGGTGGTACGACAGCAGTACCGCTCTGGTGGTGTCGACAAAAGAATTCTTCAGAACTTCGAAACCGGGTAAATACTACCTGGAAGTTTCCAATGCCTGTAAACTGGCAAGAGATTCGGTTAATCTGGTCCGCGTATTTCCGCTGCCGCGCTTTGGCATTCTGGACAATGGCAGAAAGGACACCCTGATTTGTGTTGATGACCAGAAAAACGACCTGGCAATCCGGCTCTTTGCTCCTCCCGGATACAAATCCTACAGATGGCAGGCAGATACCATCGGCTCGGGCCAGGCACGACAATTCATTCTTCCCAATTCGGATTTGGGCGATTACAAACTCTGGCTTGGGCTAACGGATGAGTTCGGATGCTCCAATACCGATACCATTACAGTTCGGGTGGTGGATTGCCCGCCGGTGATATATGTTCCAAACGCATTTTCACCCAACAACGACGGTACCAACGACTTTTGGAACCTTACCGGCTACGACATAGAAAATGTAAAAATCTATGTCTACAACCGCTGGGGGCAGCAGATTTACTATTCTGAAAAAATTTATGACACGATTGGCTGGGACGGAACCTTTAACGGCTCAGTTTGTCCATCGGGCAGCTATAAATACATTGTGGAATACGAAGGTCTGGCAGCAGGATCTAAAATTACAAAAAGAGAAACAGGCACCCTTACTATTCTGAAGTAACAAAATGAAAATCAATCAATTTATCCTCGCCCTGTTTCTGCTTTTCTGCCTGACGGTCCCAAAGGCAAAGGCGCAGGACCCGCAGTTCACTCAAATTTATGCTTCGCCCATGTTTTTGAATCCTGCATTTGCAGGAAACCATGACTACGACTGCCGCAAACTGCCGGCGTCCAGATTCAAAACATCGGTGGCCTACCGCACCCAGTACAATACCGATTTCAATACCCTTTATGGTTCGGTAGATTACCGGGAGAAATCCGGAAGACTGGGAATCGGCGGAATTATCATCCGCGACAGGCAGGGTACGGTTCCTTTGTATAATACCCAAATGGGTTTGATTGGCTCATACAAACTGCCCATTATCAACGACTGGCAGGTGCATTTCGGACTTCAGGCCAACTTCAATTACCGGAATGTGGATTTCAGTCAATACAATTTTCCGGACCAGTTTTCTCAATCCGGTCTGACCTCCGGCACCAATGAGCCGCTGGCCAATGCATCCAACCGGTCTTATATTGATTTTGCAGGGGGCTTATTAATTTTTGATGACAGATTTTTTGGCGGTGTTGCAGCACATCACATCAATCAGCCCAACCAAAGTCTGTTTAACGGAGGAACAGATGCCCTGCCGATGAAAGTAGGCATCCATACCGGCTACAAATTCATGTTCAAAAAAGTAAAAGGCTTTGGCCGCAAAAGAGGGCCGGAAAGAAGCCTTACCCCGACCATTCATTACAAAGTTCAGGGGCTTTTTCAGCAACTGGAAGCCGGAACATTTTTCAATTATGACCCCCTGATTCTCGGGGCATGGTACAGGGGAATTCCTGTATTGGTAAAAACACCTTCGAATGCGCTGAACCACGAAGCCCTCTGCCTGATGATTGCCACCAAGGTACCTACAGATTACGGTCTTATTCGCTTGGGATTCAGCTACGATTTTCCTGTTTCATCGCAAATCAATGCCTTTGGCCGTACATTTGAAGTCACGATGAGCTATCAGCTCATCAACGAAAAATGCCGCAAAAGGATTGTGTACAAAAATATTCCCTGCCCCGGACTTTGATTCTGCAGGGCAATGGAAAGTACCAAAAAAAATGCTGACAATCAGGCGCCGGCGGATTCTGCTGGTCGGAATTCATTGTCCTGGTATTTGGAAGGACATTTCATAAGAATTTTGTCGGCTACAAACTTTCCCTTCTTCATTTCACCCACCACCACAATTTTTTCCGATCTTTCAAAGTCGGGAGGTTTGGGGCTGAAGTAAATGACTTCCTGCCTTTCCTTTTTTTCATCTACCAGAAAAAAACGAAAGAGATTGGGATCTGTTTGCGGCGCATATACCATGCCCTCTATTTCGCCCTTGTCGTTTTTAGGCAATTCGCCTACCACATGGACCTTTTCGTTTTCGCCCTCATCAGCCAATTCTCTGGCTTCTGAAAAACAGACATAGGTACTGGCATCGCCGGAGGTAGAAACGATAACCGATATTCCGATGGCAATCACCAACAGTCCTCCGATATGTAATGGCTTGATTTTCATTTATTTTTCAGATTTTTTTCCAGTTTGGAAATGCGCTTTTCAAGAAAAAACAGAAAGCCGGCTATGCCTGCAAATACCATCAGCACCGTAATCAGGACGATATAAATTTTGCCGTTGCTACGCAAGATATCTGCCATTTCAGGACTGTCGGCATCCTGAGCCACAGCCGGGAAACCCGCTGCAAGCAAACCAACCAAAAGACTGAACAGGAATAGTTTACGCTTCATTTTCTGTTTGTATGTTTTTTAAAATTCTGACCCGAATAAGCAAATCGGCCATCCAAACCCCCATGAGGGTCCAGCCGAAAACGGCAGGATAAAATACAGGCCGCAATTTACCCGATTGGTCGTAAGGATTAAAGCCGGGATTTCCGCCGTTGCCGGGGTGGAGAGAATCTGTAAAACGGGGAAGAATAAAAATAAGGGGAATGAGCACAGCAAAGGCAAATATACTGTAAACCGCTGACAATCTGGCCCTTTCCCGAACACCCGAAATACTTCCTCTCAGCAATATCAGGGCAAGGTAAATCATGAGCGCAATGGCAGAGGCATTTTGCTTTGGATCGTTGCTCCAATATTCACCCCAGGTAAACCGGGCCCAAAGCATGCCAGTGGTAAGACCAAGAAAGCCGAACAGAATGCCAATTTGGGTAAAAGCTGAAGCCCGGATATCGGATTCAATCCGGTTGGTAGCCAGATAGTGGATGGAGTATCCGACAGAAGTAGCAAAAAGTAAAATCATCCCGAACCACATGGGCACATGGAAGTACAGATTTCGGATGGTTTCATTGAGGATATGCAGCCTCGGAACGGGCCCAAGGAATCCCATTACCAGAACATACAACATCAGGGCCAGGGTCAGCCACTTCCACCATGCTATTTTCATATCTTAAAATCAAAAACCCCTTACGGGGCCAAAAGTTTATTTCATTATTGCCGCCAAAGGTAAGGAAATAGGATAAAGCTGAGGGCAATCATCACCGAATCCAGGGCAACAAGCGAAAAAATATGGGGCAAAGCAAGCTCCCAGCCCAGTTGGTCCAATGCATTGACAGAGAGCTTGATTACCAACAAAAGCGTGGGAATAATGAGCGGAAAACCCAGAACGGGAAGAAGGCCTGCATTTTTTCCTGCTCGGGCCGAAATGGCAGCCACCAGGGTGAGTCCGGAGGCCAGACCCAGACAGGCCAGCTCCAGTGTGAGCGCAAAAAGCCCGAAACCGGGTATCGGATTCCTGAAAAATACAGAAAGGAAAAAGACTGCCATCCAGGCCGTGAGGTTGAGCACAAGAAAGTGATACAGTAACTTGCTGATGATGAGCACCTCCGGCTTTACCCTGAAAAAGTAATACCAAAACAACCTGTCCATTTCCTTATTGAATGAGCGGCTAACCGCCTGAAAAGAAGAAAACAACAACACCACCCAAAAAAGGCCAATCCAGATCAAGGGATTTACCCGCGCCCGGGCGGCAAAAAAAACCTGATACAGAGAAAAACTGGCCGAGCCAACAAACAGCAAAAGGGTAGC
Source organism: Hymenobacteraceae bacterium (assembly GCA_947459175.1). Classification (GTDB taxonomy): domain Bacteria; phylum Bacteroidota; class Bacteroidia; order Cytophagales; family Flexibacteraceae; genus CAMDMI01. The sequence continues at coordinate 6,304 of CANHCT010000088.1, read as the reverse complement.
GAGCAGGACCCTTTGCCGGAACTCTATCCGGAAGTCTTTGGAAATCAGGACAAAAATTTGTGAAAGGATATTCAATCTAAAAAATTGAATGTCAAAATTAGAAAATAAGAACGGCTTGAAAGGCAGTAAAAAAGCAGAGAGGCTCCGATGACCTCATATTTGCTGATTTCCCGGTTGTTTTGGACTTGCCGCACAGAAAGAAGACCGTGAATTTTTTGAACTGATTGGGATAAATTCACTGCTAGCCCGAAGAGCCTGCCATATTTGCACCCATGTTGAACTGGAGCAAGGGAAAAAGTTATATGCTTGCCTCTGCGGGGTTTTATGCCATTCTGAATCTGTGCGTAAAGCAATTGTCCCATATTCCGGCTCCGGAGCTCATCTTTTTCCGATCCGTTATTTCATTTGCTATTTGTTCGGTTGGAATATTCCAGGCCGGGGTCAGCTTTTTTGGAATAAATCACAAATGGCTGATTGTAAGGGGCATAGCAGGCATTATGGCACTCTGGTTATATTTTACATCTATCCAGCATATGCCATTGGCCTCGGCAGTTTCCATCCAATACACCTCCCCTGTTTTCACCGCCATACTGGCCACCTTCCTGCTTTCAGAAAAAATGAGCGTCTGGAAATGGTTGTTTTTCTTTCTTTCCATGGCAGGCGTTTTTTTTATTAAGGGTTTCGACGGGCGGGTTTCTTTTGTGTATTTGATGGTAGGCCTGACCTCCGCCATGTTTTCGGGACTGGCATACAATGCCGTTCGCAAACTCAATGTTCAGGAGCACCCGCTGGTAATTATTATGTATTTTCCCATGCTGGCCATTCCGGTGACCGGAGCATTTTGCCTTTTCAATTGGGTACAACCTGCGGGAATGGAGTGGTGGCTCATTTTGCTGATGGGCTTATGCACGCAGGCCGGGCAATTTTGTATGACCCGCGCCATTCAACTGGAAAGACTGGAGCAGGTAACTTTTCTGAATTACACCGGAATAATTTTTGCTTTGGGATTGGGTTATCTTGCTTTTAATGAGACCTTTGAATTGTTCTCACTTGTTGGAATGGGCATGATTATGGCCGGGATTTTTCTGAATCTTCTGGAGAAAAAATCAAGCTGAAAAAGATTTTAAACCTTTTGAAAAAAGCGGGGTTTAATTGGAGTACTTACCCAACTGATATGCCCCTTCGAATTTTCAGCAAAGCTCCCGATTTCACCCTTCAAACGGCTGACGATGAAACATTTAACCTAAAGGAGGCGCTAAAGGAATCAGAGGTATTGTTGTTTTTTTATCCAAAAGCCTTCACCAAAGGCTGCTCGGCTGAGGCATGCGATTTTCGTGACCATTTCAACTTTTTCAAAGAACGGAACGTCCGCGTTGTGGGGATATCGCACGACCCGGAAGAAACGCAGGCACGGTTTGCCAAAAAGTACCAATTGCCTTATACAATACTGAGTGATCCTGCCCGCACGGTATGCCGCCTTTATGATGCCGTATATCCCTTTGGCCTGCTCACCAAGCGGGTTTCATACCTCATCAACCGGGAAGGCAAAATTACCGTTGCCTACGAAAATCTGTTTAAACCCGAAGGACACCTTGCGCAGATGAAAGCCAAAATTGAAAGCAGGGAGCGGGAGGAGGAAAAAAGCAGGTCTGCAGCCCTGGAAGCCTGACTCATCCGGGTTCACCTCCTCTGTTCCTTTTCTTATTGATATCATGGCTAACAGCCTGAAGAAAAGTTATTTAGCTTTTTTATCTCTTGTTTCCTAAGGAGATAGCCTTCCGGTTTTCCAGTTTTCGCCTTCCTTTTTATAAAACAGTCGGTCGTGGAGGCGACTTTCGCGGCCCTGCCAAAACTCAAAATATTCGGGCATCAGGCGATATCCACCCCAGTAAGATGGCTTTGTAAAAGACTCGTTTTCCGGTCTTTCCAAAAACAATTGATAGTCCTTCTCCAGCTTTTCTCTTGAATCAATCTGGCTGCTTTGCAACGATGCCAAAGCACCCGCCTGAGAACCTCTGGGTCTGCTGAGAAAGTAATCTACCGACTCCTGTTCCGAAATTTTCTCCACATTTCCATAAATCCGGACCTGCCGGGCGGGTGCCGGCCACCAGAATGTAAGAGAGGCTTTGGGCAAAAAATCGAGGTCACGCCCTTTGGCAGACTGGTAGTTGGAAAACCAAACAAAGCCGGAATCTACGCCCTTGAGCAGAACCACCCTGCCCTGCGGCCAACCTTCTGAACTGAGGGTGGATAACACCATGGCATTGGCGTTTTCGGGATCGGTTTCCAATGCAAAGGAAAACCAGTCTTCAAACATATCGAAAGGACTGACTTTCAGGTCTTTTTCCAGAAGGGTAAAGGCCTGGTATTCTTTTCTCACCGATGCATATTTCATGGGGCTCTACATTTGATGCCCCAAACCTAATACCCCATCTTTGCGCATCAAAAAGGAAAAAGAAATTATCCCGGAAAAGAAATGCAGAGCGATTGGAAAGAACGGTTCGGAGGGAAAGTGAGATTGAGGATATGTGGTGTACTGCAGGAAGATGAAAAGATTTTGCTGGTAAAACATCGGGGCATCGGCAGGGATGGATTTTTATGGAATCCTCCCGGAGGGGGTGCCCAATTCGGAGAATCATATGCCGAAACCCTGAAGAGGGAATTTTTTGAAGAAACCTGCCTGCAGGTAGAAGCGGGCGAGTTTATCCTGTTTCATGAGCACATCGGGGATGAAATCCATGCAGTGGAGTTGTTTTTTCGGGTCATCAAAACAGGTGGAAAACTTGCTTTGGGCTTCGACCCCGAACTGCCTGCCGGCAATCAAATGCTGACAGATATCCGGTTTTGGTCAAAGGATGAGATTCATGAATCTGAAGCGTTTCATTTTCATAAGCGCTGGCCGGAATTTTTCTGAGCCAGACAGCTCGTGCAGCATCAGTTCCGAATGACCTTGCCTCCGGTAAGCAAACTCTGAATGCGTTCGAGGGTTTTGCGCTCTCCGGTTAAGGACAGGAATGCTTCTCTTTCCAGGTCCAGCAGGTATTGCTCAGATACCATCTGCGGATAACTCAGATCGCCGCCATTGATAACATAATTCAGTTTTTCCACCACTTTTTGGTCGTGGTCCGAAATGCGGCCGGCCAGTTTCATGGCATAGATACCGGCAGAAAATGTAGCCATTCCTGCCCTGCCCTGCACCTTAATGTCCTTTCTCTGAAGGGGTTGTGTGTAGCCGGCCCGGGCCATGGACAATGCCATTTGTTTGGCATCAGCGATTTGAAAAGTCTTGTTCACAGAAATCCGGTCGCCTTTGCGCATGTAACCCATATCAAAAATCTCGCGGGCCGATGTACTGACCCTGGCGGTAGCGATATTCATAAATGCATTTTGCAGGGCATTGATTTCGGGGTCGCCGGCCTGCAGCCTGTCCGAAACCCTCAAAGCCATTTCTTTGGTACCGCCTCCGCCGGGAATTACCCCCACCCCTACTTCTACCAGGCCCATGTAGGTTTCGGCAGCAGCCTGTACTCCGTCGGCATGAAGGGTCATCTCGCAGGCTCCGCCCAACGACAAGCCATGGGGAGCCAGCACCACGGGAACCGATGAGTACCTCACCCGCATAACGGTTTGCTGAAACTGCCGGATCATGAAATCAATTTCATCAAATTCCTGCTCCATGGCATACATAAAAACAAGGCCAAGGTTGGCCCCGGCTGAAAAATTGGGGCCCTGATTTCCAATCACCAACCCGGCATATTGTTGCTCGGCCAGATCAAAAGCCCGGTGCAGTCCTTCCACCACCTCCGAGCCGAGGGTATTCATTTTGGTATGAAATTCCAGACACAGAATCTCATCACCGAGGTCGTGGAGGGTAGTTCCTGCATTGCGAAAGAGGGGTTTGTTTCTGCGGCTGTCGTCCAGAATGATGGCGCCGGCAAGGCCGCTCATGGGCAAATAACTTTCTGTTTGGATGTCCCAGAAATGCCGGATTCCGTTTTCCACCATGTAAAAGCTGCCCTTCCCTTTTTCTTTGAAAGCAGCTATCCAATCGGGAATTTCCTTTCCGCAAGCCCGGATGAGGGCAATGCCGGCATCCAGCCCGAGGCAATCCCAGGTATGAAAAGGCCCCGACTCCCAGCCAAAACCGGCTTCCAGAGCATCGTCGATTTTACAAAACTGATCCGATATTTCAGGAACACAAGCAGCTGAATACCAGAACAATCCGCCCAGCATTTGCCGGTAAAACTCAGCCGCTTTGTCTTGTCCGGCACATAGTACCTTCCAGCGGTCGCTGAGGCGGTCGATGGTTTTTGTAGCTTCCAGGGTTTGAAACCGAACCTTTTGCGGAGGCTGATAACTGAGGTCGGAGAAGCGGAGGGTCCAGAATTCCTTTTCGCCCTTTTCATTCAGTTTTTTTAAGTAAAAACCCTGACTGGATTTATCCCCGAGCCACTTGTTTTCCAGCATTTTGCGAATGAAGTCGGGAACTACCAGAACCTGACGGTCAAGGGCCATATTCAATCCGTCGGCCACCTTTACCAGGGTATCGATTCCCACAACATCTGCCGTCCGGAATGTAGCCGACTTGGGATGTCCGATTACAGGACCGGTCAGCTTGTCAATTTCCTCCACCGACAGGCCCAGCTTTGCCTGTATTTGGATGACATCCAGCATAGAAAAAACCCCGATTCGGTTGGCAATGAATGCCGGCGTATCCTTACAGACTACCGTGGTTTTGCCGAGAAAGAATTTACCATAATGCTCCAGAAAACCCAGTACCTCAGGATCGGTATCGCGGGTGGGAATGATTTCAAGGAGCGGAAGGTAGCGGGGGGGATTAAAAAAATGCGTTCCGCAAAAGTGCTTTCTGAAATCTTCAGAGCGGCCCTTTGCCAATAATGTAAGGGGAATTCCGGAAGTATTGGAGCTGATGATGGTTCCCGGCCGGCGAATAAGTTCAACCTTTTCGTAGAGTTTCTGCTTGATTTCCGGGTTTTCGACCACCGCTTCCAGAACCCAATCGCATTGCTGAATGGCGGACAGATTGTCTTCAAAATTGCCGGTACTGATGCGGGAGGCAAAAGAAGAATGGTACAAGGCAGCAGGACTTGCGGCCAGGGTAGCCTTGAGGGCATCATTTACCAACCTGTTTCGAAAAGCGGGAGAAGCCTCTGAAATGCCGGCTTTCGCCTCAGCCTCTGACAGTTGCGGAGGTACAATATCAAGAAGTAATACTTCGGCACCAATGTTGGCAAAGTGGCAGGCAATCCGGCTTCCCATTACACCGGAACCAAGAATGGCCACCCGCCTGATTCTCCTTTTGCGGTTCGATTGACTTTCCATGGGGTATTTTCAGGGAGGTAATGATACGCAGGGAACATGAAAGAGAGAAATGAATTTTTGTTGATGCCAAAAAAAACAAAAAAGCCAACCCGGAATCCGGATTGGCCATTCAAGCGGGTTGAGTAGTGCAGTTTGTTTACCAGCGTGTTTTTCTTACTTTTCCGTTGATGGTAACGGTCACTTCGCTGTCGCATGTACCGTCGCCGAAATCAATAATTTTGGTTTTGTTGTCGTTTTCGATTTTTATCTGCCCGGATACCGGCCTGTAAAATCCGAGTTTGGCACATTCGGCTTTTCTAATAACATCGGTAAGGGCTGTTTTGGTGAAATTTCTCCCCACCCGATCGGTTCCTGTAATCTGACTGCCTTGTTTGAGGATGTGAACATTGTCCCAGCGATCACCCAGGACACCCAATTTGACTTCCACAAATTTTGTGCCTTTATGAGAGAAGTTTGTGCCATCTTCATTGGTAAATTTCATATCCAGTTCACGGGTAAATGCAACAGCGGCACCATTGGAAACCGGCTCGGCCTGACTGGTGTTGGTTGTAGTTTTTTTGCTGGTGTTACCTACCATAATAAACTGAGATGCATTTTTATTCTTTACAGCATAATTTTCGAAAGTAGTGACCACAATGGCTCCGGGCTTCCTGATGCGGTCGGTGTAGGTCCAGATGATTTTTCCTTTGCGGGTCCTTCCGTCGGCACCCACACAACCGCTTCCGAAATCTGCGGTGATGGTTCCGGGATTTCCGCCGGAGCGCCTCACGATGGTAACGGTGGCGCAACCATCGTATTTATAACTGGTATCGGCAGCCACCCGGCCAAAATTGACTGAAGTTTGAGACATGATTTCGTCCTGAATTCCTTCAATGTCTTCCGTTTCATTTTCCGCCCGGCTGTCGTCCTGGGCTACCCGCTGATCAGACAAAAAGGTATCGGGGTCGTTTTCTCTGTCTTT
>CANHCT010000087.1 GCA_947459175.1 Hymenobacteraceae bacterium | reverse complement strand
TTGTCGTTTACCATTCCCCATACCATCCATAATTTCCTGTATATGAGGTCTTTCATCTGCTGCATCACCATTTTGATCCCGTCTTCATTGTGGCCGGTATCGCATATCACCCTGGGATTTTCCTGCAAGATCTGCCAACGGCCCATCAGACCTGTATTTTGCTGCACCCGGGCAATACCACGTGAAACAGCAGCATCCGGAATGGCGAATTGTTGATGCCGGAGCAGGTCTGTGGTTGTCAGAATTCCCTTGAGATTGCGGAGTTGGTAATCGCCGAGAAGAGAAAGTTTCAATTTCAGTTTTTCACCGCTCTCCCTGTTTTCTGCTTCCGCCAGTCTGTATCCATCCGAAATTCCCAAATCGGCAACCTCATAACAATCTTCTGCAAAGGTCAGAACAGAGTGGCAATCACTGGTTTTGGAAACAAAAACCGCTTCGGTAGCCGGGGTCCTCTCTCCTATCACTACCGGTATCTCAGTTTTGATGATTCCGGCCTTTTCTGCTGCGATTTCGGACAAAGTATTCCCCAGAAATTTCTGGTGGTCCAGGCCAATGTTGGTGATTACAGAAACGAGGGGCCGGATGATATTGGTACTGTCGAGCCTGCCTCCCATTCCCACTTCCACAATGGCAATATCGACTTGATTTTCAGCAAAATAATCAAAAGCAAGGGCTACAGTGAGTTCAAAAAAAGAGGGCTGAATCCGGTCTATCCATGGCCTCCATTGGTAAACTTTCTCTGTCACCCTTTCCCGCAGAATCATTTCTCCGTTGATGCGGATTCGCTCCCGAAAGTCACGCAGATGGGGGGAGGTGTAAAGTCCTGTCTTATAACCGGCTTCCTGCAAAACCGACGCCAGGGAATGGCTGGTGCTTCCTTTGCCGTTTGTACCGGCAATATGAACGGTCCGAAATTTATTTTGGGGATTTCCGAGCAGGTCACAAAAATGCAGGATGTTGTCGAGTCCGGGCTTATAAGCAGCTGCACCAACCCGCTGAAAAACAGGGAGTCTGGAAAAAAGAAATTCCAGTGTTTCTTCGTAGCTCGGGGCCACAGCCAAGGATTATCTGGAGGTGATAATGAAAGTAATGCGTCCGGTTGCCCCCTCGCCGTCACTTCCGCCGGCTGTACGGCTAAAAGTCAATTCTTCGACTTCCTTCCGGTATTTGCTTACCAGGGCGGGGCTTACTGTTTTTTCCAGCACATTTACAGAGACTATGGTACCGTCGCCGTCTACCTTGATCTGAAATACAATTTTTCCCTCTTCATCGGACTGGTCGTTTACATTGGGGCGGCTGTCCCACCTCCAACCGGCCATATCCAGACTGGAACCTCCCTTGCCTTTGCCGGGATTGCCCTCGTATATTCCCCTCACATCAGGATTGCCTTTGGGATTTCCCATGTCACCAACTGTTCCGGCCTTGTTGCCGTTGTTGCTGCCACTGCCCGATTTTTCACCCGGAAAAAGTGCTTCGGCTTTTGGTTTATTTTCAGCGGCAGGTGCAGAAGATGGCCTGGTTTCTGCCTTGGGTGTTTCTGCCTTGGGCTTAACTGGGTTCAGATTTATGGTTTCATCCTGCCCGGTAATGACTTTCTCTGGCTCTGCTTCAGGACTTTCCTCAGCCAAGGCCTCCGGTGTTTCCTGCGGTTCTGCGGCAGGAGCAGCATTTTCTTTCTGGCCGGGCTCTTCACCGGGAGGACTCATTTCCTGAATGTCGCCGAAGCCCTGTTCATCCAAACCAAAATTTACCTCCATGCCATATTCAGGCGGGGGCGGAATTTGTCTTTTCCAGGCGAGTGCATAAAAAAGCAGGAAAACAATGGCAGAATGTATGCCCAAAGATATGGCCATTCCGATGATGGAATTTTTTTTCTCCTCCTGTTCCAATGCAAAGCCTGTCATAACAATCTGAAATTCAGCTTAGGCAACAAACGCTATTTATCTTCCAATATTTCGATTTCCACCCTTTTATTTTTGAAAGCCAAGGGATGGGTGGCCGGATACAGCATATCGCTTCCGCCGTGGCCCTCGGTTTCGAGCCTGTTGTCGGCAATTTTCTTTGAAAGCAAATAGTACTTTATGGTTTCAGCCCGCTTCTTGGACAGCATTTTGGCCGGCCCGAAGGTTTCTTTATTTCGTGCAGTCAGACGGAAAAAGTTGGGGTCTCCTTTTTCCAAATAAAGAATTCTCCCCAATTTACTGGTATTCGTGTGGCCGTGGATCTTTACCTTGTATTTCGGATTTTCTTTGAGCATTTCCAGAAGCTGATCCAATTCGTAAGTAGATTTGGGGAGCATTACAGAGGCATCGTCGTAGTAGAAGATGTTGTAGGCTACGGCCACATCTCCCTTTTCCAGACGGCGGAGCTCAAAATTCACCACGATGGTATCATCCTGAATTTGTACAAAGTTCTCCGTGGTATCGTTGATCAGGTTGTCGAGGTTGATATCGAAATCCTGCTTTTTGTACCCGAAGATGTCGCAGATGATGAGCTTCTGCCTGCCACCCTTATTGAAGAGCGGCACCTTGGCAGTCTTGTTGGCCTGCACATTGTACACCAGGTCTTTGTTTTTCAGGTCAATAACCTGCAGCGTACCTCCAACTGCCTGCTTGTTCACCCCGGAGGTAACATTGCAATAAAGAAAGAAATTTTTATCAGCCGGTTCCAAAACGCCTTTGTCTTCCAGGTTGGTTTTTTGGTTGGTGTTTACCGGAAAATTCTTGGTCATATTCCAGTCTTTAGATTTTGGTGTATCCTGTGGCTTAACATTGACTTGCGGATCAACTGTTTTCTGAGGAATCGGAGCCGGGTCCGGTTTGGTAGCTTTTGGAGCAACCGCCGGGGTGGTTCCGGGTTTCGGAGCAGTAGAAGGGGCTTTCGGGGCAATTTGCCTCCGGATTACTTTTAATTTCTGTCCCACCGTTACCACATTGCTTTTCAGATTATTCAGTTTCATGAGTTCATCCACCGTCATACCAAATATGTAAGCAATGGAAAACATGGTGTCTTTGGGTTTTACGATGTAGTACTCTCCGTCTTCTGCTACTTCGGCAACTTTCTTTTTAACAGGAGCAACCGATGATGGCCGGGTCTTTTTACGGGCCGGACCATTGGTTATAAATCTGAATCTTTCTTTTTCGGCTGTACCGGCAGGGGTGCTGACTGCGATGGTGCCGCTGCTGCCATTACCGGTTATTGCCCTGATTTCGGTGTCAGAAATGACTTCAAAACTTGATGCTTCTGTACCGCCAAAAGTGACAGAAGCTGCTCCGGTAAAGTGTTCTCCGGTAATGGTAACCGGCATTCCGGTTTTTGCACCTGAGGGTGAGAATGAAAGGATTACAGGCGGTACAGCAGCCATCGGGCCGGAGGAACCGGAATAATCTCCGGGTGCGCAGGAATGAAAGCGGAGTTTATATCCTTTGCCACGGGCAGAGGTTGTATTGAGGACGAGGTAATAGGTCTCGCCTTTTTCCATAAAAAATGCCCTTGAAAATTGTCTGGCAGAGTCTGCAGGAACAAAATCCGGCAAGCGGGGGTTGCAGGCAAGGCCGGTTATGGTATCCGCAGGACCGGAATTTTTAGCAAGATTGGAACGAATGGCGGGAATGAGTCCTTTTCTCAAATCAGAGCCTGTGCTGTCACCGGTTCCTTTGAAAATCACCAAATCGTATTCTGCAGCCGGATCATTGGGTTCTACATTGATGGCCAGTGAGGTATCGGCCGGGGCGGTAAAGCGGTACCAATCGGTGTTTTCCTCTCTGATAAAGAGATGTTTTGATGCCGCCGAGTCGGGATTGAAATCCTGCTTTTGTCCAAAACCGATATTACTGCTGTCAATAAAAAAGGTGGTATCAACCAACGGATTTGACAGGATAATTTCTTTTGCCTGCTCAATGTCGTTGTTGGTAATAACAACCTGAGGGGCCTGATTTTCTGTGTCGTTGTTCTTCTTTTCGGTGCACGATCCCAACCAAAATCCGGAGGAAAGGGTCAGAAATGCAAGGAACCTGTATACCTTCATGTATGTAAACTTCAAATTGACTGATTGAAAAAATAAGGTCAGACTTTGGAAGGGGTAAAAATAGAAACGGTTCGTTAAAAAAAAATTCCTTTCCTGTGGTTTTATTGTTCCGGGAAGGATTTGAATGGATTATGATATTTTACTCCATTGAATTTTCTCTTTCAATTTCTCTGAAAGATGAGCTCTTAGCATCTGATTTTCAGGTGCTAACAAATCGGGATCGTTCTCTGCATAGGCTTCGGCCCAGATTTTTACCTGCTCCAAAAAATCTCCGTCCGTTGTCAGATTTGTGAGTTTCAGGTCTGCAATTCCGCTTTGCCGGGTGCCCATCAGGTCGCCGGGGCCGCGCATCTTCAGGTCTTTTTCGGCAATTTCAAATCCATTTGTTGTAGCAACCAGGGTTTCAATCCGCTCTTTGCCTTCCCTGCTCAGGCGGGTTCCAGTCATCAGAATGCAATAACTTTGAAAGGCTCCTCTGCCCACCCGGCCCCGCAACTGATGCATCTGTGTGAGCCCGAATCTTTCGGCATTTTCGATGAGCATAACCGATGCATTGGGTACATTTACTCCCACCTCTATCACGGTGGTGGCCACCATAATCTGCGTTTCTCCCCGAACAAACCGGTCCATTTCGAAATCTTTGTCGGCAGGCTTCATTTTGCCATGTACCATGCTGAGGTGATACTCGGGAAAGGCCCTCGAAATACTTTCATATCCGGCCATGAGGTGGTTGAGGTCCAGTGTTTCTGACTCTTCAATGAGGGGATATACAATATAGGTTTGCCGGCCCTCTCTGATTTGCTGCCGGATAAATCCGAATACATGAAGCCGTGCCGATTCGGTTCGGTGAACGGTTTTGATGTCGTATCTTCCGGGTGGTAATTCATCGATGAGGGAAACATCCAGATCGCCATAGACAGCCATGGCCAAAGTACGGGGAATGGGCGTGGCGGTCATCACCAAAATGTGGGGCGGAAGTTCATTTTCATTTTTGCTGTGAAGGCGGGCCCGCTGGGCTACTCCAAAGCGGTGCTGCTCGTCTATTACTGAAATACCAAGATGCTGAAACTGAACTTTTTCCTCTATCAGGGCATGGGTACCAATGAGGATATTTAACTGGCCTGAAAGCAGGTCTTCAGCAATTTTTTTCCGCTCTGATGTTTTGGAGCTTCCTGTAAGCAAGCGGATACTTACTCCGGCAGCTTCGGCCAAAGGCTTCAGGGTCTGGTAATGCTGAATGGCCAGAATTTCTGTGGGTGCCATCAGGCAGGCCTGATATCCGTTGTCGATGGCCATAAGCATGCTGAGAAAAGCCACAATGGTTTTGCCGCTGCCTACATCTCCCTGTACCAAACGGTTCATCTGATGTCCCGAAATGGTATCGGTCCGGATTTCCCGAAGGACTCTTTTTTGGGCATTGGTCAGGCTGAAGGGCAATCGGTTCCCGTAGAAGTCTGTAAAGCGGCGGAGTTTGGGAAAATACAATCCTTTGCTGCTTTGGTGATTCAGCTTTTTCCTGCGCAGCAAAAGAAACTGCAGCGGAAAAAGTTCTTCGAATTTTAGCCGCTTCAGTGCCATTTCCAGTTTTTCATGGCTTTGGGGCTGATGTACCTCACGGATGGCCTCCGGCAGCGGAAGCATCCCCCTCGGGACTATTTTATCCGGCGGAAAGGGTTCCGAAAGTTCTGTGAAAAAGGCATTCAGATTCCAAGAAATGATTTTCGCAAATCCCTTGCTGTCAAGTCCGTACCGCTTCAGGGTCTCGGTGGTGGAATACACCGGCTCAAATCTTGACCGCTTTTCTTCCGAACTGTAAACTTCTGTTTCCGGATGGGTAAATGTAGGTTTTCCGTTGAAGGGATTTACTTTTCCATACAGAAGGTATGGAGTATTCAGTTTGATAAACTTCTGAATGGCGTCGGGCTTTTGAAACCAAACTACCTCTATTTCACCACTGGCATCCAAAAAGCGGCCCACCAGCCGTCGGGATTTTTTCTCGCCTTTGATGCTCAGTTCTGCAAATCTTCCCTTCACCTGAACAAAACCCGAGCCCAGATGCAAGGCCCCGATTTCTTCAATCACGGTCTTGTCTTCGTAGCGAAACGGAAAATGCCGGAACAAATCGCCAACGGTGAACACATCGAGGTCTTTCTGAAGCAGTTGAATTTGTTTTTCGCTGATATATCTGGCAAACCGAAGGGGTCGGTTCCATATGGAAATGACCGACGAATCGGAAGAAGCAGATGGCGAATCGGACCCGGGCATGATGGCCTCAAAAATAGGAGCAAAACCCGAAAGGCAAGAAGCAGGTCTCTAAATCGGGGGATTAAAAAATTAAACCGGCAAAAATGCACCCTCCCCGGCTTCAGGAACTCAATCTCCGGAAGGCAAAAAGCCGGGAGCAAGATGATAGGCATCTTCAGAAGGTCCGGCCTCAATCCGGAGCACACCCTGACGGACCCAGGTCAGCAACAAGCGGGATGCTTTGCGGGCAGACATATTTCCGAATTGCATGAGTTGCTTCATCGAAAGGCTGGGATGTTCGCCGAAATGGGCCAGCATTTTTTTCTCCGTTTCATTCAGTCGAAAAGGCTGAGCAGATTCAGATGTCTTGTTTTTCTCCCATTTCAGAACCTGAAACATCTCTCTGGAGGCCATAATGCTTTGATCGGCTGAGCGTACAAAGGCCCTGAAAGTTTGCTTTTCCTTATCTGAGAGCCAGAAATATGGCTTTTCACTTCCGTTTTCAATTTTGTACAATAGCACAAAAAGACCTTGCCCCACGGGAATGCTGCTGAGTTGAAAGGGGATGGAAGGCTTGGCGTATTTGGCTATGGCAGCCTCCATCACAAATTTTTCTTCATCGGGATAGCGCAGGCCGCTCAAATGGCCGGAATCATCAACCCCCAGGAGAAGGATGCCACCGCCCGAGTTGGCAAAAGCAACCATTTCCCGAACAATTTTATCCGGATGGTCGGCCTTTTTTTTGAATTCCAGGTACCGGCCTTCTCCTTTCTTCACCAGTGATTTCAGTTCTGCCAGCGTCATGATTCTGTTGTTTCTTTTTCCTCCACAAGTTCCCCCGAAAACCGCGTTTCTACTTCCTCGGTTTTGAGACCTGTTTCACGGAGGTATCGGGCGAAGGAAGCGGTATATCCATGGGTGGCAATAACCCGACCGGCCCCGGTGGCTTTGACTGCACTGAGAAGCCCCGGCCAATCGGCATGGTCCGAGAGTACAAAGGCCTTATCGGGATTGCTTCTTCTTCTATACCCCCGAATGGCCATCCAACCGCTGCAAACTGCGGTTTGGAAGGGAGAAAAGGCTTTCAGCCAGGGGCTTCCGAATGCAGAGGGCGGAGCCAAAACCAAAGCACTGCGGTATTCTTCCTTGCTGCCGGCTTCCTCCCGCCGGCGACCAGGTAAGATGGGCAATCCCTTGTTTCTCAGGGCTTCATGAATATTATGCACAGCAGTATGCATAAATACCGGTCCGATTTCATGGTTCAGGCCTGAAAAAACCCGTTGGGCTTTCCCCAAACCATAAGCAAACACGATGCTGCAAATGCCCTTTTCCGCATTAGACCTCCACCAGGCATTGAGTTTCTGAAAAATTTGTTCCTGCTTTTCCCACACAAAAACAGGAAGGCCGAATGTACACTCACTGATGAAGGTATGACATTGAACCGGCTCAAAAGGGGCAGAAAGTCCGTCATTTTCAAGCTTATAGTCTCCGGAAGCCACCCAGATTTCGCCCTTGTGCTCAACCCGAACCTGTGCGGCTCCGGGCAAATGACCGGAAGGGTGAAAAGAAACTTTTACCCCATTCAGATTGAGTAGCTGATTATAATCCAGAGCCTGAACAGAAATCTGCCCGCCGAGGCGGAGCCGGAGAATAGGTTCGCTGTAGGGATGGGCGAGATAATGCTGCATTCCCGGCCTTGCATGATCGGAATGGGCATGGGTGACAACGGCCCTTTCTACGGGTTTCCAGGGGTCAATATAAAAATCGCCGGCACTGCAATAAATACCCCGGGAAGTAAATTCAAGCAAATCGGGCATAATGAATGGCAGTTCAGCGGATGAAACTCTGGATGATGAAAAAAGCTACACTCCGAACTGCCTCAGGTGGTGGTCGAGATGTTTATAAAACAGATTGCTCCACTCCGGGGCACTAAGTTTTCCGAAAGAAAGGGATTCTTTGCCTTCAAAGTAAGAGGCCCCCAGACCTTGGGTTTTTTGGATGTAGTCTATCAACCTTTGTTTTTCCTTTTCAAACTCACGCTCATCAGAAATAATAAAAACAGTTGCCGTTTGGGAGTTTTTGGGATATGGCTTTTCATTGATTACTCCATTTTTAACAAACATCCCCAAAATCCAGCGCATAAAGGCATTGGGTTTTTTGTGCTTGTCGGTGTACACCATTTCGTAGGTTACATTGCAGTGGGCCAGCATCCGGGCCACATCCATTTTTCCCCATACGGGTTTGGTTTCAGTGCTAAGCTGGTTGATTCTTGCAATAACCTGATTGGCAGAAGCCTGATCGAAAATGCTTGGAAGTGTCATTATTTATGAAAAAAAGTTGAAGCACAAATGAAATCAAATCCATTGTAAAAATTAAAAAAGGATAAAAATCAGAACAAGGGCAAAGTCTATTCAGTTCTGGCATTCAACGCTTTTTAAAGACTGCATGGAAATAACAAATGAACTAATAATCAGTCTTCTTTCTCTTACAACCATGGAATTGGTTTTGGGGATTGACAACATTATATTCATTTCTATCCTTACCGGAAAACTACCCGAATACAAACAAAAAAAGGCCCGAAATCTTGGTATTTCCATAGCCGTAGCCTCCAGAATTGCCCTACTTTTTGCCATCTCCTGGATTCTTGGATTGCAAAAACCGCTGCTCACCATTTCAGATTTTGAATTGACAGGCAAAGACCTGATTCTCTTTTTCGGGGGACTTTTTCTTACCGTGAAAACTGTAATGGAAATTGTTCAAAAAGTTAATCCTGCCAAAAGCAACAAGGGAAAAAACAGGAAAGAATACAGCAGCCTTGGCATAATCATTTTCCAGATTGTTCTGGTGGATCTTATTTTTTCTGTCGATTCGATTTTAACAGCAGTTGGCTTAGTTGATAATGTATTCATCATGGTTGCAGCGGTTTTGGTTTCTACAGTAATAATGCTCCTGATGGCTGGCAGGATTCATACATTCATTCAAAAATATCCTGGATTTAAACTGATGGCCCTTTTGTTTCTTATCATTATCGGAGGATACCTCATTCTGGAATCATTACACCTGCCAGTGATAAAAGCCTACCTCTATTTCTCTATGGCTTTTGGGCTGATTTATGAAGCCTTGCACATCCGTTACCGAAAAATTCATCAGGTGGATATATGAGAAAAGAAATTGGTTCGGCCATTTACCTGGCCGGGCTTTGCCTGTTTTTATTCCTGCCTATCTGGCTGCCCAAAAACTGGGTTTTGGTCCTTTTTTCTTTTTCCATCACGCTTTTTGCTGCCCTTTTAGAGTATAGAAAAAAACAGATTTTGTACCTGGAAAGCCTTTTTCTGGTCTTTCTTCTGGCCATTTCCTATTTTAAGTCCAGGCACGAAAGCCTTTGTTTAAACCATTCGCTTTACCTCGTATTTTTTGTAATTTCTGGCTTAAACTTGTTTTTACTTATCCAGAGAATTTTCAAAGCCAGTTCAGCAGGAATGGACTTTATTATTTCCGGGTTAAATGGCTATCTCTTAACTGGTTTTATTTTTTCCGTTCTTTGTTCTTATGCAGAATTTGTCCGGCCAGGCTCTTTTCTTGGGCAATCTGCATTCGACTTTAGGGACCTTCATCAGTTTGTTTACTTTTCATTTGTCACTTTCCTGACCTTAGGCTATGGGGATATTCTACCTGTTTCCGGCCTTGCAAAAAGTCTGTCGGTTTTCATAGGCCTTTTTGGAACCTTTTACCTTACCCTTGTGCTTGGTTTGGTTTTGGGAAAATATTTCAAAACCCAAAGGCACTAGCCTCATTTACAATAATTCAACATTCGATTTTATCCAATCCGCCCTTTCCAGCAGTGCTTTTTTATCGTCTTCTTTCATCTTGTTCCAGGTGCTGTACATCATGCCGATCCGGGGATTTTTGGAAAGTTTTTCGGTATGACGGTGGTAAAAATCCCAATACAAACTGTTGAAAGGACAAGCCCTTGAGCCGGTTTTCAGGTTTTTGTCGTAATGGCAGCCATCGCAATAGTTGCTCATCTTATGGATGTAAGCAGCAGAACTCACATAAGGTTTGCTTCCCAAAATCCCGCCGTCTGCATATTGGCTCATGCCTCTGGTGTTGGTAATCTCCACCCACTCGATGGCATCTATGTAAATCCCCAGATACCAGGCATCCACATCATCGGGATGAACCCCCAGCAGCAAAGCAAAATTTCCGGTCACCATAAGTCTTTGAATATGATGGGCATAGGCCAAATTCAGCGATTGCGAAATGCAGTGTTTAAGGCAATTCATTTTCGTTTTTCCTGTCCAAAACCAGGAAGGCAAGGCAGCCTGATGTTCAAAGAAATTGAGTTGGGCATATTCCGGCATCCGGGCCCAGTAGATACCCCGCATATACTCCCGCCAGCCAATAATCTGCCGCACAAAACCCTCAATCTGGGCCAGGTCAATTTCGTTTTTTCTTTTTTGGTATGCTGAAATGGCGGCCTGCACGACCTCCAAAGGCGAAATCATTTTCAGATTGAGGGCAAACGAAAGCCGGGAGTGAAAAACAAAGGGCTGGCGGGTGTCCATGGCATCTTCGTACCGGCCAAAATGGGGCAGGAGATTCACGCAAAAATATTCCAGCAGGGCCAGACTTTCCTGCCTGTTGGCAGGGTAGGGAAATCGTGCAGAGTCTACGGTGCCAATGGTTTCAACTCCTTGATTATTAATTATTTCAACCAAATCAGAAACATCATGGCTGAATTCCATCGCAGCCGGTACCGGAAAGTTGTCCGGCAGTTTTTTTCTGTTTTCGGCATCAAAATTCCATTGACCGCCAAGGGGCTCTCCGCTTTCCATGAGCAGATTCCATTTTCTGCGCATGTGGCGGTAAAAGTTTTCCATCAGCCAGGTCTTTTTTCCTTTAAAAAACAAAGCCGGCTCGTCTCTTGAAGCCAGGAAGTGCTCTGTATCCAAGACTGCGGAAGGAATGTTGAGCTGGTGGCAAAAGTTTTTGAGCTGCAGATCCAAACGGTATTCGTCGGGCAGCAGGTATTCAAATTTATCCGGCTTTTCCTCCGGGATGATTCGGTTCAGATTGGATTCCAGTTGTTGGAGATTTTCGGGGTCGTCAAGGCGCAGGTAGCGGAAACGGTGT
>CANHCT010000086.1 GCA_947459175.1 Hymenobacteraceae bacterium | reverse complement strand
TTGCTTTTTCAGATTCAAGCCAATGGCCAAAAGGCAAACCGAAGCCCCTCTTTTTCCTTTCTGTAAATGCCCGGCCTGCAAAGGGGACCAATTCTTTTTTCAAAAGCCATTTTCGCCCGTGTTTGATTCTTTCCGCAGCGGGTATCGATTCGGCAAAGTCAGTGATAAATCCGTGCAAAAACGGAAACCTTCCTTCCATCCCATGTTCCATGGTGGCAAGGTCGGAAACAGACAATACATCGTTGGGCAGATATTGACCCTGGTCCCAGCGCAGTGCATCTTCAAACTGAGTGACTTCGAACCCGAAAATCCGCCGGGCTTCCGGGGGTGTGGCCAAAAGATTGGCAAGACCCGAAGAGGTGGCAATTTCCCAGATCCGCGGGGCCGTCATTTCCTTGTAATGTGAAGGGTACAAAGAAAATTTACCGGTTTTACCACTCAGAAGCTTTTGAATGTACGAGGGTACAAAGTGGTGAAAGCGAAGCCATTGATAAAAAAACCAATGTCGGCGGTACCCGGCAAACCATTCGTCGGCCCCCGCACCTGAAAGCAGAATTTTCAGGTCGTTTTGTTTGGCTCTGTATGCAATTTTCGAACTGAGATACCAGGCCGAATCCGCAACAAACGGCACTTTTTTCCCCGGCATTTGAAAAAAGTTTTCCAGGTCCTGTTCATCGGTGTCAACCCAGTGAACCGGAATCTCCAGCCTTTGGCTGAGTTCCGCAACGGCCTCCTGATCTGCCAGATCTTCTGGTTTTCCAAAGCCAAACCGTATGCTGAACGCTTCAAAAGATACCTGCTGCTCGAGGCAATGTTTCAGAATCAGGCTGGAATCTACTCCTCCGCTGAGCATCAGGCCCACTTTTTTTCCCGCGGGAATCACTTCATCCATGCCAGCCTTCAGTGCCTGCGAAAGGGATTCAAAATGCGATTCCTGTTTTTCCCTTTTCATCAGAAAATGCATGGGCTTTTGTTCCCAATACTCCACAATTTCACCGGGCATCATGGTTTTCAATCCATGCCAGGGAGAAAGGGGTGCCGGAATAAACTTAAATCGGATAAACCATGAAATGGCTTGATAATCAAAGGAAAAATGAAACAATCCGGACGCAAAAAGAGCCCCGGGTTCTGAGCTGAAGGCAATAAAATTTTTATTTCGGGCAAAAAAGAGGGGCTTTATTCCATACCCGTCGCGGTGGATAATGAGCAAGTGCTTTCGGCTGTCCCAGAAAACAAAAGCATACATGCCCCGAAGCTTTCTCAAGCCCTTTCGGCCAAATTCTTTTATCCAGCAGAGCAGGGTTTCGGTATCAGAGTGGGTTTTGAAAATGCAACCTTTCTCTGCCAGGTCAATCCGCAGTTCTTTGTGGTTGTAAATCTGACCATTGAAAATCAGTCCGCAGTGCCCGTCTTCAGAAACCATAGGCTGAATGGCATTTTCGGGGCTGTCGGTAATGGCCAACAGGTTGTGGCCTAACCAGATTTGCTCCGAGCCCCAGTCCAGTTTCATCTGAGATTGGCCATCGGGACCGCGGTGGGTGCTCGCCTCCATCATTTGCTTCAATGCTGCTTGGGCAGCAGTCGGGTCGCCCGACTTTTGAATGATGAGGTGTATGCCGCACATATGGCCTGTGATTTTCGTTTCCAATTACCGAAACGATTGGCTGGTCTCCAAATAAAAAAGCCATGCACGGTGCATGGCTCTTGGCATTAAAATAAAAAAGGTGAATTAATTTCGTCTGTTCTGATATTCGTTCAGCAGGCGGATGAGGTTCTGGTCGGTAACTTCCCTGAGCGGACTTATATCGGTCTGCTCCGGATTGAGCCCAAAAAACTTGCCGTTGTAAGCCAGAAACATTTGCTTCTTGCCGGACTGGTTGAGCTCCAGCACTTCATAGAGTTTGTCTCTGAAATCGGCATACAGCACCAGCTTTGAATCTGAAAACTGATAGTGGAAATTCTCCTTGTTGTTTTTCTTGAAAACAATCTCAGGATGAATACTTTCCAGGGAAGTATTGCGGGTAATGCCGTCTTCCGGAAGAAGAATATCCTGCGTGGCAGGCATTTGCAGCGTTTTGCCGGCCGGCTCAGAGAGTTCTGTTTCTTTTTGGATGCCGGCCTCCTGTGATTTGCTTAGCCCGCTTTTTTGGAATGTTTCACCGGCTTTACTCTGTCTGCGGACAGAGCCCGGAGCCGCCATTTCGCTTTTATCGCTTCCTCCGCCCTGATAAATCTGGGCCGGACGGGGTTCGGGGGTATCGTCGGTTACTTCCGGCTGAGCAGCAGCTTTTTGTTTAATTTCAGCCTTTTCAGGTGCAGATGCATTTTCTGTTTCGGATGTGATTTCCTGCGACACTGCCACTTCATTGGCAGAGGGGCGCAGTTGGTTGTAGCCAATGTAAGCGCCCAATGATGCCAATCCGATTCCGGCGGCAATGGCTCCTATTTTTGCAGCTTCCATCAAACCAAGGGACCAAAGCGAAACCGGAACCTGGTTGAGGCCGGCCTTCAGGGCAAGCACCCTTTGTTTTTTGATGGCCTCGATGGTGGCCTGCTGAAATGCAACTTCGTCATGCAGTTCAGGGTCCTCATGAATCATCTTTTCAAACCCGGAGCGCTCCAGATCGCTCATCCCCTGGTTGAGGTAAGATTCAATGAGTTGTTGAAACTTTTCGTCGGTGTATTTCATGTTTAAAGGCTCAATCTAAGAAGTCGGATGGTTTGTAGTTTGCTTTTACCAGGCGGTCCAGTTCGGTTTTGCATTTGTACTTTTTGGTTTTTGCCGTATCAGCGTTGGCAAACCCCATTTCCTTAGCAAGATCGGTCATAGACATCCGGTCGAAATAATACAGCATTAAAAGACGACGGCAGGTTTCACCCAAAGAATTCAGGCATTTTTGAATGATTTCTTCCCTTTCTTTTCTTTCCCATTCCAGATGGGTGGGGGTTTCTATCATATCGCCTGAGTGTCTGGATTTCCGCTCCAGTTCCTTCCTCCAGAGGTTTTGAGACACGCTGTAAAGGTAGGTACTGATTTTGGAGGTCAACACAAGCCGGTCGTTTTTTATCTTTTCCCAAAACACTACCAATGCATCCTGAAAAACGTCTTTGGCTTCGTCTTCTGTACCACTATTCTTCATAATCATTTTCACAATCATCCGATAGTTTTTCTTATACAGAAATTCGAGGGCCTTTTCGTTTCCTGCTTTTATCAGCTCCAGGACCTTCTCATCCGTCATGTTTCGAGATGCTTGGCTTAAATACTCCAACTATCGGTTCCGGTAACCCATAAAACCGGTTTATTTTTTTACTGAACCCAAAATCCATGTAAGAAAAGAACTGAATTTTACATGTCAGACATAATCATCAGGGCCTCCTCCAGAGAATAGTCTTTGGTGATTCGCTGAATAAAATTCTTTTCTACTTCCTCCTTTGCAGGATTGGATTTGAAGGCCTCCAGATTGGCAGCAAGAGAACTTGCCCGAAATCCGGGAATGCTTTTGTTGAACTGATTGGATTTTTCCTCCTCGCCCTTCATGCTTTTTTGAATGGCCTGAAACGAAGACAGGTCAACCGGATACTCTGACGCATCCTGACGCTCCTTTAATTTTTTTGCCTCTGTTTTTACAAAGTTGAAATAGGGATTTTTATTGACCCTGTCCTGGCTTTTCTGCTTCAGTTTTGTAAGGGGCAGCGAGGAAGTCCAGGTAGAATAACTTGCAGAACTGGTTTGATCCCAGTTCATTACGAAATCCAATTCTTTTTCGCCCACATTCAGATTTTCATATAAATCAGGCAAAATGATATCGGGTGTAACGCCCCGGAGCTGGGTTGCACCTCCGTTGATTCTGTAAAACTTCTGGGTGGTAAGTTTCACGGTTCCGGATGGGCGCTCGGCCGGGTTGGTGACAAAATAATCCGACACATTCATGCCCAGGTCTGTCATTTTCTGAACCGTGCCTTTGCCGTAGGTCTGCATACTGCCTACGATGACTGCTCTTTTATAGTCCTGCATGGCGGCGGCCAGAATTTCAGAAGCTGAAGCGGAAAAGAAGTTGGTCATTATGATGAGTTTGCCATTGAACTCAACGCCAGGGTTGGGGTCGTCCAGAACATAAGGTGCTCCTTCTTTTGTCTTTACCTGCACAATAGGACCCTGATTGATAAATATGCCGCCCATTTTGACCACATCCTGAAGCGAGCCCCCGCCATTGTTTCTCAAATCGAGGATGATTTTGTTTATTCCCGCATCCCTGAGTTTGGTGATTTCTTTTTTCACATCCTCGTAGCAGTTTCTGCCCCCGCGGGTGTTGCTGAAATCGGCGTAAAAGGAAGGCAGGTTGATGTATCCCGTTTTTCCCTGCGCCTTGTCGTGTTCCAGAATAGCAGATTTTGCATAGGTTTCTTCCAGTACGACCACATCCCGAACAATGGGAATGACCACAATGGAGCCGTCCGGCTTTCTCACAGTCAGTTTTACGGTAGTTCCTTTTTTGCCGCGGATAAGTTTTATGGCATCATCCACCCGCATGTTTACCACATCCACCGGTTCGCCATCTCCCTGAGCCACTTTCAGAAATACATCGTCTACTTTCAGTTGTCCTTGTTTCCAGGAAGCAGACCCCGGAATGATGTTGGCTACCCGGATAAAACCATCGCGTTGGGTCAGGGTTGCACCGATGCCCTCAAACTGTCCGGTAAAAGCAATATCAAAGTTCTCTTTTTCCTTGGGTGTCTCGTAATCGGTATGGGGGTCGTAGGTTCTGGCTATGGCATTGAGAAAGTCACCGAAATGGTCTTCATCGCTTGTTTCAAGCAATCTTTTGAAAAAATCACGATTATTTTTCAGGGTTTTTTCTCTGGCGGTGCTCTCCAGTTCTTCCAGGGTTTTTATTTTTACCACTGTGTCCTTCCGTGTTTGGGCCTTTTGCTGAATTTCCAGGTCGATGGAAACAGCCGTCACTATCTGATATCGAAAATAATCTTTCCATTCCTGAATCATATGCAGGGTATCAGATGGATATTTCCTTTTGTCGGGGTCGGTTTCAATCTTACCTCTTTCCTCCAGATTGATGGGTTTTGAGAGATAACCTTCATAAAACCGGTTGACGGCAGCCAGCCTTTTTTCGTATGTACCCAGCACGGTATTGTAAAATTCGAAACGCTCTTCCCGGATTTCATCGTCGATAGAAAGCCGGAATTTCTCAAAAGCAGCCAGGTCTTCGCGGGTAAAAAGGCGCTTTTGAAAATCCAGTATTTTCAGATAGGACGCGAATACCCTTTTCGAAAAATCGTCGTTGAGCTCTCTGGCCTGGTAATGCTCCCGGTTCAGGGTTTGAGTTACGGCTTTCAGGAGTGCTTTTTGCCTGACTTCGTTGATGCCTTCTGCCTGCGGAGAAAAGCAGGAGGAGGCCAGAAAAAGGCAATAAAGGGGAATAAAGAATATGAGCTTTTTCAAAGGTGAAAATAAATAAAGGTTAAAATAATGCCAAAATTGCTCCATCGCCACAAAAAATTTGACCATTGATGAATTCAAAAGCTTCAGAGGTCAAAAATTTGGATGTACTGACAAACAGCCGGACCACTCTTCTTTGTTTTCAAAATTCTTCCTCTGGTTCCCGCTTTCAACATTTGCTCAGGCATTCATTTTCAGGCTTTTGGCAAAATTGCCTTTTGGGCTACCAATTCAAATGTTGCGGGCCGGAAGTTCAGGCACAAAATAACCACATCGCCGTGAATATTATTCAGTAAATTAAGAAAAATTCCCCTCTTGGTTCAGAAGTTGAAAAGGAAGTCACCGTAGGGATTTGACAAAATTGTTGTCTTTGTGAATTGCAGGGGAAAGGATTTCGGGTTTATCATCAAATGATGAAATGGATCAGATTCGCCTCTGCCTGTTTCCTATCCGGTTTGAAATGAATTCAAAAATTCAGAAATTTGTAAGCCTAATGGGCGGCCGGTGGAAAATTTTCACGGAATCCGGTTGTTTGTGCCTGTTGTACACCATAGCTCCGGCTGCTTAAATTGTTCATAATGAAGTTACATTACTCAGCACTCTGTTTACTTTTTTGCCTGTTTTTTTCTTTTTCCGAATCAAGCGCTCAGATTTCGAGGGGCGGATTGCCCCGAAGCAGCTACAAAATCGTATCATCTGATGATGTCCCGGCGGTGCAATTGCCTGCTGTTGATGTGGAAAAGTTGCTTGCCGAAGATGCGGAGCGCAGAAAGGCCGGCAAAGAATTTGACCGCCGTTTTGGATTTACTTTTGATGTAGCCTTCACACCCGAAAATTCCGGAACCTGGAAAGAACTGCCGAACGGTGACCGTATCTGGCAGCTGAAGGTGCTCGCTCCGGGTGCTTTTTCCATCAACCTGACTTTTCACAAATACTTTTTGCCTCCCGGTGCTGACCTTTTTTTGGTGGGTAAAAAAAATCAGATTGGTGCCCTCACATCCGACAACAATCAGCAGGATGAAAGACTGGGGACCGGACTGATCGGAGGCGATGAATTGCTGGTAGAATATTTTGAGCCACTGGCTGTCAGGGGTTTGGGCAAACTGGAAATCAGCAAAGCAACCCGCGCCTACAAAGACCCTTTTTCGGTACAGGGATGGGGCCAATCGGGGTCCTGCAATATGAATGTAAATTGCCCCCGCGGATTGCCCTGGCAAAATCAGAAAAGGGCAGTAGCCCGCATCATCGACAATGGCGATGCATGCACGGGCGCTTTGGTAAACAATGTTTTACAAGATGGAAAGCCCTATTTTCTGACGGCCAACCATTGTTTCAACAACGCTACTTCCACATGGGTTTTCTCTTTCAACTGGGAAGCCCCGGGTTGCAACAACCCATCTACCGCCATTCCGGAGACGCAAACCATTTCGGGGAGCACTGTTAAAGCCAGAGCAGCAGCCTCTGATTTCCTTTTGCTGGAGTTAAACTCCAAACCCCCCGCTTCATACAATGTTTTTTATGCAGGCTGGAATGCAGGGAAGACAGCTGCACTCAATACCACCATCATCCACCATCCCTCGGGTGACATCAAAAAAATTACGTTCGACGATCAGGCTCCGCTCACCTGGGGTTATGGTATTGGCAATCCGAATGACACAACACATTGGAGAACTGTAAATTACGAATATGGAACCACTACCGAAGGTGGCTCATCCGGCTCTCCGCTTTTCGACCATAACCAGCGGATTGTGGGACAACTGCATGGTGGCCCTGCTTCCTGTACCAACATCGACTCCGATTACTATGGCAAATTTTCCTTGTCCTGGAATCTGGGTACTACAGCTTCTGCCCGCTTAAAAGATTGGCTCGATCCGCTGAATACAGGCTCAATTGCCTTGGACGGAATGGATCCCGCCTGCCGGAAAATCACTGTAAAATTGCCCTACAGGCAAGACTTGGATACAGTAAATGCTGATTTTCCCTTTCTGTGGAAGGTTAGAAATCCGGACAGTGATTCCACTTTCAGAATGGTTGCCGGCGGATTACCTTCCGGCTCGGGAAAAGCATTTGTAATCCGGGCAGAAAACGGCTTGCCGGCCGGCCGGACAGATTCCCTGATTCTGGCTCCTGTATCGGTGGCCGGTTATAAAAATATCAGATTTGGCTTCAAAAGAGCATGCCGGCAGTTTCAGTCCGGGGGAACAGAGCAGCTCCAATTACTTGTTTCCCGCAATTGCGGAAGCTCATTCAGTTTGCTGAATACATGGAGCGGAGCCAATCTCGCTACTGTGCCGCAAACAGGAGTTTCTGCACCCTTCAACCCCCTGGATTCCAATCAGTTTTCGGGTACTCTAATCAATCTCGACTCTACATTCAACCGGGCCGATCAGCTTGTTTTTGCTTTTCGATTTGTATCGGGAACCGGTGCCACACTTTGGCTGGATCAATTTCAAGTTTTGGGCGATTCGGCCGGCAATCGTCCTGTTGCCAGATTTTTTTCCAACCGGGTGAGCGGATGTCCGGGAACTTCCATACAGTTTTCGGATTCATCTCTCAACAATCCTACAGGCCGAATCTGGCGTTTTGAAGGCGGCAATCCTGCTTTTTCCACCTTGTCCAATCCTCTGGTTGGCTATTCATCCACCGGTGTGTTCAAAGTATCGCTGCTGGTAACCAATCCGGAAGGTGCCGATTCGCTTATTACCAATGGGTATATCACCATTTTTGATGTGGGAACAGCTCAAACGCCTTTCAATCAGCCTTTTGCTTCATCCGGAGCCTTTCCTCCTTCGGGATATTTCCTCCTTAATCCCGACAACAACCGTTCATGGGAAATCAATGCGGCTGTAAATGCTCCCGGAAGTACAGGTGGAAGCCTGATGTTTGACAATTATGCCAACCCCAATGTGACAGGGCAGAAGGACTGGCTGTTGTTTCCCCGAATCAGCACAGCAGGAAAGAGCAAACTCAGGTTGAAGTTCAGTTATGCCTATAAGTTTTATCAGGGTTTTGGCGGGGTAGCACCGGATACCTTTACCATTGGTTATTCTTCCCAATGCGGAGGTACCAGAAAATCCCTTTGGCGCAGAGGCGGAACCCAGCTGGCCACAGCGGGATCACAGTCGGCCAATTACACCCCTGCAACAGGAGACTGGAAAACCATTTCTCTCAACTTGGATTCTTTGCTGGCATACCCTGAAGTTTCCGTTTCATTCGAAAATCTTTTTGGCTATGGCAACCGACTCTTTGTTGACGATGTGCAGATTGATACGGCCAACAATTGTCCGGATGCACCTGCGGTAACAGTCAATGATGATTCGCTTTGCATCGGAAACCAATTGATTCTGACAATGGATTCTGTTCCCGGGGCCACCTACACCTGGTCGGGTCCGGCCAACTTTAATTCTACGGCCCGTATTGCCATCCGAAACCTTACCACCACCACACAGGGCGGATTATACCAAGGTACGGTCATCAAAAACGGATGCAGCAGTGCTGCTGCAGTTCGCCCGGTTTTGGTGTCAGCACTTCCGGCAGTACCTGTTATTACTGTGACCGGAAATACCCTCACCGGACCTCCCGGTCAGGCAGGATATATGTGGATTTTCAACGGAGATACCCTGAACGCCAATGCAAGCACTTTGGAAATTACGGCTTCCGGAACCTACATACTGGTGGTATACAATGGTGGCGGTTGCGGCAGAGCCTCCGCTCCCCGAAATGTTGTGTATTCGTCCGGCTCGATGCTCACAGCATTGGTAAACCCTCAAATTTATCCAAATCCGGGCAGGGGCATTTTCAAATTAGCCGGCCTGGAGCAACTTGAAACCCTGATGCTCAGCGACATGACAGGGAAAGAAATTTCACCTGTTCATTATGGGCTGCGGCGGGATGAAAAAGGCAGCCTTCTGGACATCACAGGGTTGCCGGACGGAATGTACAATGTGCATATCAAAACAAAAGACAAGGTTTTTCACTTCTTCATTATCAAAAACAACTGATGCGGTTTTTTAGATTATTTCTGTTGCTCCCTGTTCTGTTCTGGGCCTGCGATACTGTATCGTACAGGGATGCCTATGAGGTACAGCCCCCTGTGGTGCCCGATACCAGTACCAAGGACAGCAATGCTCTGGATTACACCCGGAAAATCTTTTTGGAGGATTACACCGGACATACCTGCGGCAATTGTCCTTTTGCAGCCGAGGAGGCTAAAAAAATGGAAGAAAAGTATGCAGGAAAGGTGGTTGTGATGGCTGTTCACTGCGGCTTTTTTGCGAGACCCAATCTGAATCCTGCGAGCAACAAATTCAAGGCTGACTTCCGAACTTCTGTGGGTGATGTTCTTGACAATCAGTTTGGTGCGAGTGCGGCTGGTTTGCCCAAGGGCATTGTTCAACGCAAAGCATTTGATGGTGAAAGCAAAGTTACACTGCTCAACTATTCGGCCTGGGACGGTAAAATTCAGGAAGTTCTGAATCAGCCGGGCAATGAAATCGGGCTTCGCCTCAAACCTGCTCTCAACGGCAATGTCATCTCGCTTACTGCTGAGGTGGGCTTCAGAAAAGGCTTCGAGGGCAAAATCATTCAGGCGGTTTATCTAATTGAAGACAGCATTTTGAACTGGCAGAAAAAGTATCCGGCCCCCGGAGTGACGGAGGAAATTGAAAAATATGTGCATATGCACATGCTCCGCGGAGAACTGAGTCCTCAGGGAGGTGATGCATCCCTGTCCTCTCAAACTGCTTACACAGTGGGTAATACCTTTTCCAAAACCTGGTCTGGAACAGTTCCGGTTTTAAATCCAGCCATAAAGTTGAAAGATTCTAAGCTTGTTTACATTCTGTTTCGGGACGACAACCGGGAGGTACTTCAGGTGGGCGAGGTGAAAGTACCCCTGCCATAGGCCAAGTACTGAAAAGGCAGTTAGCAAAGCCGCAGGGCCTGAATTCTTCCGATATTTTTCTTTTTTTTCGGGAATTAAATAGGTCGGATGAAGATAGTATTTCTACTTTTGGGGCCATATCGGAAGCATTATGTATTCCCCTGAAGACGACGATATGGCCATCCAAAAAATCATCATTGCTATTGATGGATACTCATCCTGCGGCAAAAGCACAACTGCAAAACTTGTTGCCGCCCGGCTTGGATACGGCTACATCGACACAGGTGCAATGTATCGGGCTGTCACACTGTATTTTACGGAAAAAAACATCAGTCTCACCAACCCGCGGGATGTAGAGAAAGCTTTACTGGACATTTCCATTTCTTTTCATCACAATGCCCGGATCAATGAAAATGAGGCGTTCCTCAATGGGCTGAATGTAGAAAAGGAAATCAGGAAAATGTACATTTCAGATATGGTGAGCGAGGTAAGCGCCATACCCGAGGTGCGGCATGCCATGGTAGCCCAGCAGCAGAAAATGGGCAGAAAAAAAGGCATAGTAATGGACGGGCGGGACATTGGAACCCGTGTTTTTCCTGATGCAGAACTGAAGATATTTATGACCGCCGACCTGGACCTGAGGGCCTACAGGAGACAGCAGGAGCTGATGGAAAAAAACCAGCTGGTGAATTTTGAGGAAATCAAAAACAACCTGATGCACCGGGATGAAATCGATACCACCAGGAAAGAATCTCCGCTTACCCAGGCAGCGGATGCTTTTTTACTCGACACCTCGCATCTCACGGTAGATGAGCAGGTGGACCATGTAGTAGGGCTGGCACAGAGCCGGATGCTTTTCCCGTCAGTTTCCTCCTGATTGCAGCGGGTTTTTTCCTGCAGTCCACCCGTTGTGCAGGATTTTGTTTCCCGTACTGCAAACCGCAAGCTTTTTAATCCTACCTTTCTCATCCCGGATAAAGCATTTACTGTTATCCTATGGCAGAAACCAATCAGGTAAAAAGGCAGTTAGGGCGCAGAGAGTGGAACAGGCAAAGGGCTGTTGAAACGGGCCGTGTGTTTTTATGGAATG
>CANHCT010000085.1 GCA_947459175.1 Hymenobacteraceae bacterium | reverse complement strand
GGAGAAGAGAGTCATCAGCAGATCAAAATGCGGGCCGACCGCATCGGAATCGCCAATGCAGAGTGCTTTGTGCTGAGCGAAACCGAGCTGGACCAGATTTTTACCTATGTACTCGATATCCAGCCCGATTTGCTGATTATCGATTCCATTCAAACCCTGTATTCAGCCAAACTGGAGGGCTCGCCGGGCTCGGTTTCTCAAATCAGGGAGTGCGCCGGTTCGCTTTTGCGCTTTGCCAAAGAAGCCGGGGTGAGCACCTTCGTTATCGGCCACATCACCAAAGACGGCACCATTGCCGGGCCCAAACTATTGGAGCACATGGTAGATACCGTATTGCTTTTCGAAGGTGAAAGGCATATGAATTTCAGGATTCTTCGGACCATAAAAAACAGGTTTGGCTCGGGTTCGGAACTGGGCATTTATGAAATGGAGGCGAGTGGCCTGAAGCCGGTAAGCAATCCTTCGGAAATCCTGCTCAGCCACAGAGATGAGGCCCTGAGCGGCGTTGCCATTGCCTCCCTTTTGGAAGGAAACCGCCCCCTGATGATTGAGGTTCAGTCGCTGGTAACCCAAAGCGGATATTCCACCCCGCAACGCTCCGGTACCGGTTTCGACGGGCGACGCCTTTCCATGCTGCTGGCCGTGCTGGAAAAAAGAGGGGGATTCCGGTTGGGAAATCAGGATGTGTTTCTGAACATCGCCGGCGGGCTGAAGGTAGAGGACCCCGCCCTGGATTTGGCGGTGTGTGTATCGCTCATTTCATCTTTGGAAAATAAGCCGGTAGGATCCGATGTTTGTTTTATCGGCGAAGTAGGTCTTGGAGGCGAAGTACGACCCGTAAACCGGCTGGAGCACCGCATTACAGAGGCTGAACGCCTTGGATTTCAGCATATTTACATTGCCGGTTCACAAATGGCCAAGCTGAGCCGGGAAAAGGGAAAATCACACATTATTCCGGTTAAAAAACTGGAAGACCTGATTATGCATTTGTTTTTGAAGAAGTAGAAGCGGGGCTCAGTGCAGCTCTTCTTCATGGCCGGCTGCGGGCACCGCAATGGCTTGCATGGGTTCAGGCCAGATGCGGTCAATAAGATTGAGCAGCGGACCTGTCATGAGGGTGGTGGCAATGGCCATAATCACCAGAACCACAAATATTTCAGGAGAAATAATACCCAAATCGTAGCCGATGTTGAGGACCACCAATTCCATCAATCCGCGGGTATTCATCAAAACACCCAGAGAAAAAGAGTTTTTCCAGGTTTGATTCATGAGTTTGGAAGCCACCACGGTCCCGAAAACTTTTCCGGCAACCGCCACAAGCAACACCAGAAGACAAACACCCCAAAGACCGTCCGAAACCAGCAGGCCGATCTGGGTCCGGAGGCCGGTGAAAGCAAAAAAGACAGGCAGGAAAAGCAACAGGCTTACATCTTCTATTTTCTGGCGCAGGGCTTCTTTTATTTTGGGATCGTGGGGAATGGTAACTCCCGCCAGGAATGCACCAAACAAGGCATGAATACCAATCACTTCTGCCACATAAGCCGACACCAGCAACACCAGTATCGACATGGCCACATAAGGCCGGGTAATCTGTCCGCGGAATACAAACTTTTCACTTAGTTTTTTCATGAAAGGCTTGACCAGCCTGAACATGATGAGCACATAGCCGACCGCCAACAGCAGGGTGAACAGGGCCGAGCCTACATTTCCCGCCTTGGCAATGGCAATGACGATGGCCAGAATACACCATGCGGAAATGTCATCGGTGGCAGCACAGGTAATGGCCATTACCCCAAGCGGGGTGCGGCTGAGGCCCCGTTCCTGGATAATCCGGGCCAACACAGGAAAAGCCGTAATGCTCATGCTTACCCCGATAAACAACCCGAAAGTGAGAAACGAAATTCCGCCGGGCGCAAAGTCGGAGTACAGTTGGTAGGCCAGAAATACCCCCATCAGAAAGGGAATGAGGATGCTGGCATGGCTTACAAAAAGGGCGGTTTGAATTCTTTTGTTCAATAGGGAAATATCCAGTTCCAGCCCGATGATGAACATAAAAAGACTGAGGCCTATGGTACTGATGGAGTGAAGATTGGGCAGACTGGCAATGGGAAATACAGAAGACCAAATCAGGGGCATGGCCGAACCAAATACAGATGGCCCCAGAAAAATCCCGGCTATGATTTCTCCGATTACCGTGGGCTGTCCCAGAAGGCGCATCAGATAGGAGAAAATTCTGGAAATGGAAATGATGATGATGATCTGCAGGAGGGCAATGCTGAGCGGATGGGTAAGATTGGAAAGAAACTGATGCAGGACTTCTTCAAACATCCCGGCTGAAACAGCTGTTCCCGAAACCATGCCCAAAGGCTTGGTTTTGAGTTCCGAAGTGGATGTAATCTGTGTCCAGCTGTGGTTTTCCAGTCTTTGTCCGCTGTTCATCACCTGATACAGTCCGATGGAAAAAAGGGCCACCATAATCAGATAAAACAATACCCCCTTTTTAAGAGAAGGTCCCGCAGCGGGCAATTCAGAGGTATTGGTGTGCATAGGCATTTGATTAGGGTAATGGAGAATGTTCTCCGAAAACGGACAGGTGAAGGTACAAGTAAATTTATTTTAAAAAATGCAATTTTTTTCAGGCCGGGGAATGAAAATACCTGCCTGTCCTGAATAAATATTTGTTCTCTTGGATATTACACCCCTACATTTGCTTTGTCTTTGATTTTTAATGTTCTGAAAATGAGAATTTTAAATTTATTTCTATTTTGTTTCGGCTGCTTATTTTTCATAAGTCCGGCCTTTGGTCAGCAGCCAGATTCTACAGCCGGCTCAGAAGAAGAGGACTACAGCGCATACGGAAGTGCCGAAGAATCGGTGAAATACTGCACGCAGAAAGTGAGGTTTTTATCTCCCACCAAGTTGATTTCGGTGGGCTTTGAAGCACAAATGCCATTCAAGGCCTCTTTTCCGCTTGAGGAGCAATTCAAGGACAAAAACCAGATTCCGGACCGAAACCAAAGTGTCACTTTTTTCGGCGGTGCCAGATGGGCAGCCAATGCCCCTGTGATTTCGAACAACAAATTTATTCTCAATGTCGGTGCGAGCTACTACGAATCCAACATCCGGTTTAAGGAAGATGAGAGTGTCAACAATTTTTTTGAACCACAGTTGAAATCGGCCCTTTCACGCGGTCTTCGGACCATGGGAATAAATGTAACGGCATTTAAGCCACTGGATGACAAGCATTTCCTGATTGGTTCTTTGATTTCAGACTTCAATGGAAATTTCGGATGGAATACCATGCAGGATGCCTTTCCCATGCCTACCTGGACCTTTGCGGTATTGTATGGCTGGAAGCGCAACGACAATACAATGCTCGCTTTCGGGGCTACCCAAACCTGGCGGGGAGGTGAGAAGTTGTATGTGCCCCTGCTGATGTACAACAAGACTTTCAATGACCGCTGGGGTCTGGAAATTCTGGCACCGGCACGGGCACATGTGCGGTATAATTTTTCGGCCTCATCCCTTCTTTTGCTCGGCTACGAAATAGAGGGCAACAGCTACCGGCTTTTCAGGGGGCAGGAAAATTTTGAATCCGGGTCCGGAGGAGGACGGTTCCTGGAAATACGCAGGTCAGAAATCAAGCCCCGTATTATTTTTGAACAAAAGCTGATGGGATTTATCTGGCTTTCGGCACAGGTAGGCTACCGGTACAATTTCAAATTCGGAATTACAGAAGACCGCAGCAGTGAAAGGGGAGATTTCCTTTACAGGGGAAATTTTGGCAATCCGCTCTACGGCGCCATCAGCATCAATCTGGTGAGCCCATAATCTGTTCTTCCTGTGCACCTAAAAGCCTTTTTTTCAAGCGTTTGGAGAAGATATGTA
Organism: Hymenobacteraceae bacterium; assembly: GCA_947459175.1. Lineage (GTDB taxonomy): Bacteria > Bacteroidota > Bacteroidia > Cytophagales > Flexibacteraceae > CAMDMI01. Next base: position 7,834 of record CANHCT010000085.1, on the reverse strand, counting down.
AAATCTCCCGCCGAAAAGCGTAAACGAAAAAAAAGGGCATCCCGCTGGATTTCAGAACTGCCGGTTTTGCCCCAAAGGGGAACGCCTGCTAAGAAAACTCTGCTCATCATCCGGGTAGATGACATCGGGGATTATATCCTTTTCCGGCCCGCACTGGAATCGCTGAGAAAGAGTAAAAAGTACGGAGACTGGCGCATAAGCTTGTTGGGCAATCGGGTTTGGGCCGGATTATTTGAAGCCCTTGATGCTGGTTTTACTGATGAGTTTATTCCTTTGGATAAAGGCAGGTGGTTTTCTGACCCCATCTTCCGGCAGAACTTTTTGCGGCAATTGTATCAGCAGGCGGCACCTGCCGAAGTATGGCTTGCATCCCGAACCCGGCATTTTTTTCTCGAAGACATTTTGGTGCATGCTTTTCCAGACTCCCGGTTATGGACTTGCGGTGAAAATTTTTCGGATTATCCGGACCGGGCCGAAAGAAACTTTATTGCGGCCCAAAACCGGACCAATATATTTCCCGATGCCACAAATAATCATGAATGGCTTTTCAATCAGGAGTTTACAGAGAAAATTTGCGGCCATTCCGACTTCAAAAGTTTACCAAAACCGGAACACAAAAGTCCTCCCCGAATCCGGAAACCCTATACGGTATTTTTCCCGGGGGCATCAGCCGGGAGCAAAAGGTGGCCGGCCCGAAATTTTGCACAGCTTGCCTGCCTTCTAACCGAAAGAAAACAGCTTTCTCTTTGCATTGCCGGTTCCGCTGAAGATAGTCTTTTGGCTGCGCAGATACTAAAATGCCTTCCGGGAGGATTGCAAACTGTGGACTTCTGCGGAAAAACCGATCTGGTACAGCTGATTATTTTGCTTCAGGGTGCTAATTTGGTGGTATCCAACGATACCGGAGCTGCCCACATTGCGGCTTTAAGCGGGGTACCGCTAATTGCCCTTTGCAATGGCAGTAAATATGGCAGATTTTTCCCCTATCCACCTGAATTTGAGCATGTAGTCACGATTTATCCCGAAAAACCAAGGGAGGCTTTTTCTCAGACCCATTTTGACATGGCCCGAATCAAACCCGAAGAAGTCTTCCGCATTATAAATAATTTCGGACACCAGGCCGGATATTCAAACCCCGATTGAAATTCGAATGCCGGAGGCCCTTATGATTTGGGAAATTACTCCCAATCTATGGCCATAGTATTGTCCTCCGGTTTTATGTCGGTCAGGGTGTTGAACGGATCTATTCCGGCATAACCCGGTTTTGTTTTGCTGATGAAGGTATACTCTCTTTTTGAGCCGGGTGATATCTTTTGCAAATGGATGACATCGCCGGCCTTTTTGGGATTTTGCTCTTTCAACAATCCGAAATACACCGGCTGCACAAAAGGTGCAACCTTTTCATTTCCGCCAAGGCTGTCCACATATACTTTTTCAAGCGAAAACTTCATTTTTATCTCATAGGTCCCGTCGGGAAGTTTTTTGCCCTTGGCTTCGTCCATTTTGTTCTTAAACAGGGTAATCCGCTTCAACTGGTCGTCCACCAGATTTTGCTGCCCCTGTGCCAGATAGGGCATCATCATAGTGTAAAAATTATGGGTGCTCGGATAAGGTCTTTCTGTAAATTTATATTTGGATACAAAGGAGGTAAGAAAAGCATTCATCTTTTCTTCCCCAATCAAATCCATCACCGAATACATAGCAAGTGAGCCCTTGTTGTAATAGGCATAACCCTGCATTTCTATATCCATCAAGGGATTTTCTTTCCTCTTTTCCCTGCTTCGGCCCCCCAGGTAATCGTTCAGTTCTCTCCTCAGAAACCTTCCCATCAGGGCATCGCCATATCGTTTATTCATTACCATCAGGGCTGAATATTCGGACATGGTTTCACTCAGGAATTGCGCCCCCCTTACCGCAGCGGGCATAATCTGATGCCCCCACCATTGGTGTGCCATTTCGTGAGCGGTAACGAAATATACATAGTCGATAGACTCTTCATCTTTCAGATTGGCGATAAATCCGATGGCCTCGCTGTAAGGAATGGTATTGTCGAAAGACTGTGCGAAGGAGGCATACCGGGGGAATTCCAGAATGCGGACCTGTTTATGCTGATAAGGTCCGAAATTTCGTGTGTAATAGTCCAGGGAATGCCGGACAGCCTCAGCCATTTTTTTGACATTGAATGAATGCCAGGGGTGGTGGTAAATGGTGATGTCCACATCCTTCCATTTTTCCTTATAGGCAGCATATCGTGCTGATATGATGGAATAAAAGTTGGAAATAGGCCGGTCCATTTTGTAATGGAAATACCGCCGGCCATTTTGGGTCCATTCTTTCTTCAGATATCCCGGCGCAATGGCAATCTGGTCGGGTGAAGTTGAAAGGGTGGCTTCGAAGCGGAGTGCATGATTCAAATCATCGAAGAAATTCCGGTTCAGGGCTGCAGAATCCAATTGAGAGGCCATGGTGGGAAGTTCAGGAAGTCCGTTTTCTTTTCGCTTGTCGTCATCCATCAGCATCATACCGGAGTTGAATCCCATGGTGGGCCAGTATCCGTTATTGAAAAAAGTGCCGTTTCCGATTACCGGACTTTCGTTTTGGAAGCCGGTAAAGGCCATACTCATTTTGAAATCGGCTTCAAAAGAATCGCCCGGTGCCAGAGGTGAATGGAGTTTGTAGGCCCGGATGGCTTTGTTTTTGTCTTCATACACCAATTTGCAGGGTCTTGAGATGATGAATTTCAGCAATTTCCCTTCCGGCTGGAAGTTGTACCAAAGTGTATCCAAAGATTTTTCCCTCATATTCCGGTACACCATTTTGGCGCTGAGAATCAGGTCGCCGTTTTCGGGCCACATATCGGCACCAATGCTGATGGCAACCAAAGAAGGATGGACTGATCGGTTGAGATAGGAAAATTTCTTTTCGTAGGCTGCATTGATTTCTTCCACCTCTTTGGAATTGGTGTAGCGATCGGTTACCAGCGTAGTCCGGGTAATGTAAAAACCGGAACACAGCATGGCTGCAAGGGGCAGGAAAACAGCCAGCACACTGAGTCGGCTTGCTTTGAATCGACCCGCAAATGTGGCCATTCTGGATTTTAAACTTGCTTCGGGCCCGCGTACCAAAAACAAATATCCCAGTGCCAGCAGGAATAAACCCACCAGGGTCCAGTGCATGAGATAAACCGAAATTCCACGCGTATAGTCACCGAAGCCATTCATATCGCTGTACTGGTAGCTAAGGCCCGTGCCGTACTTAAATAAGGGATGCTCGATGTGGAGGTAATTTAGGCCGATAAAGGAAAGGTAATACACGAGGATGGCCACATTTGCCGTGTACTTGTTGTTCATCACATGTTGGATGGTAAATGCCAGGGCTGCAATCAACCAAAGCTGGGGTAACTCAAACAAAATGAGGGTCTTTACATACAATTCGGGCTCCAGATGGGTATAGCCCTTCATCAATTGCACCGGTATGGCCACCATCGGCACAAGGGCCAAAAGGAAAACCGGCACTGTCATCAATGCCCCGAATTTGGACCAGAAAATCACCCGGTTCGAAACCGGAAAAGCATCGTAGATGCCTTCCATTTTCGACTGCCGCTCCCGCCATACGATTTCTCCTGCCAGAAAAATGATGAGTACAATGCTGAGAATGGTAAAGTTACTGGAGCCAATGGTTTCCAGCATGTTGCCGGTAACAGGATGAATGCCGGTTTCGTAAAGGGAATCGGAATACCATGCATCCATAGCCATATACAGGGCGATGGCGAAAAGGAAGGCCAAAAAGAAAATGTTGCGAACGGTTTGCCGGATTTCCAGCACCAGCAGGGTCCGAAACATATTCCATTGGCTGAAATCAATACGCGGAATCATCGGCAATCCAGGCAAAGCGATCTTCTTTACCGGCAATTCTTCTGCGACGCCTCTCTTTCTGTTGTCTGCCACAGGCGACATCCTGAATTTCCAAAAGCAAAGGCCCAGAAATAATCCCGCCACGCCCATCCAGAACAGGCGGTTCCAGAGTAAAAGACCCGTGAGAGGAACCAAACGGGTGTTTTTTTCCTGGATTGACCAATATTCGGTAACCCTGTCGGAAGCGATGATTCCGAAAGGATCCAGAATGGAAGCAAAAGTCTTATTGTCGAGTTCTGACAACAGGTTGAGAGAAATGGAATAGAATACAATAAATGATATGGCTACGATGTAAGCGTACATCATTTTCCTGCTCAGGCTTACCAGAGAGAAGAACATGGAGCCAAGCAAAAAAATGACAGGAAGGCTGGAAATCAGGTAAGTCCAGAGATATGGGAGCGGCGAAAAAGGACCGAAATCTCCGGGTTGATCAGCCTTAATCCTGGCAATCCATTCCCCCAGCATCATCCCGAAGGGCAGGCACAGGAAAACGAGACAGCACATGAAAAAAGTGCCGAAGAACCGGCCGGCCAGATATTGTGATTTTTGTATGGGGTAGGCGTACAGAAAGGTATCCATTTTATGTTCTGTGTCGCGAAATACAGGAACAGCATGAAAGGCCATGATAACAAAAAGCCCCAAAACGCCCATTATTCCCAGGATTTGATGGATATTGTATGGCGCATTTCCAAAGACCTTTCCATAGCCGCCCCCGATTCGCACGGCATCTGTACTCATGATAACCACGCCCAGAACAAAGAACATCAGGGCATAAATCAGGGTGGCAGGTCGCCTGAGGCGATATTGCAATTCGAACTTAAAAATGGAATCCATAATGAAGAATTTTATGGGGTGAATCTATGGCAGGAAACCCGAATCTTCAAAACCGCTACAGGAAGAAAGGCCGGTAGCTGCATTTCAGTGGTGCAAAAAAAGGATTAGGTAACGCTCAGACCCCGGGAAAGAAGCCGGTAGCTGCAGATCAGTTCAATAAATGGCCACCTCACTCACCCGATTGAGGGCATCAAAGCGAATACGCAGAATTTCAGGTGCTTCCGTTATCTTAGGGTCGCAGAGGCTGCCGCCTTTCACGCCATATTCAAAAAATTTCTGGCCGCGGCTCCGGATATCGGTGGCATCGGGTTTGCCCAGCAGGTTCTTAATTTCCATTTCGCTGCGGCCCAGGAGCTCCTTTTGGTTGCTCATCAGAAAAAACAAATATTTTTCTCTGCTGCCATGGCAACCATTCGGATCGTCTTTCCATTTTTGCGCATCAAATCCTTCTATGCTGATTTCTTGGCTGCACGCCATCAAAGTGGAAATCAGTGCGATACACAAAAAGATTTTTCTCATGCCTAAACTTGTAATTTGTATTTCCCGGGCCTGCAAATTTGCACCGGTATGGCTTTTTCTTCTTTCCGTTAACCCGCTTTTCTCCATGGATGTTCAATATATTTTACAAATGCCTCAGCCTCACAGCCATTACTTTGAGGTAAAAATGGAATTGAAGGACATTTCCGAAAAAAAGGTCCTGCTCAAAATGGCCGTTTGGACCCCGGGCAGCTACCTCATCCGGGAATATGCCAAAAATGTGGAGGGAGTTTCAGCCCTGAGCGACAAGGGTAAAAATCTGGATATCAGTAAAACCAACAAAAACACATGGCTGCTGGATCCGGCCGGCTCAAAATCCGCCACCATTTCATACCGCGTGTATGCCTATGAACTGGCTGTAAGAAATTGCTATCTCGATGATGAACAAGGCTATGTGAATCCTGCTTCAGTTTTTCTGTATGCCAAGGGGAATGAAATCAAAAAAGCCCGGTTAAAAGTGATACTTCCTTCCGGCTGGAGCAAAGTCATTACTGCCTTGAAGCCTGCCGGCACCAGCGGCACCGAATTCGATATTGAAAATCTGGATGAATTCATAGACTCTCCCATCCTATGCGGCAATCCCGAACTGATTGATTTTGAGGCAGGAGGAGTAAAACACCGCATAGCATTTCAGGGCAGGGCCAATGTAAATCAGGAACGAATCAAATCTGATTTTACAAAAATCGTGGAGGCACAAAAATCGCTGTTCGGACACCATCCCTGTCAGAATTACACCTTCATTGTACACCATGTGGCCCAGGGGGGCGGCGGTTTGGAGCACAGCCACAGCAGTTCGCTGCAAACCAACCCCTCTACCTATGAATCAGAATCGGCTTATCAGAATTTTCTGGGTCTGGTTTCACACGAGTATTTCCATCTGTGGAATGTAAAAAGACTTCGGCCCCATCCCCTCGGGCCTTTCGATTATGACAATGAAAACTACACCTCAATGCTTTGGTTTTCAGAGGGTTTTACGAGCTACTACGACGATTTTTTTCTTTACAGGGCGGGCATTAAAAAAAAAGAGAAATTTCTGGATGTAGTGGCTTCCAATATCAGCCGTGTAGAATCTGTGCCGGGCATGTACAACCAAAGCCTGTCGGAAGCCAGTATGGATGCCTGGATCAAATACTATCGTCCGAACGAAAACAGCCAGAACAGTCAGAGCGACTACTACACCAAAGGAGCTGCAATTGGCACCCTGCTCGATTTGATGATTCTGAAAGAAACCAAAGGTGCCCAATGTCTGGATGATCTCATGCGGGACATGTACGGAGAATTTTATTTGAAGAAGAATACAGGTTTTACAGAATCAGATTTTCAGAACGCTTTGGCGAAAAAAATCGGGGCAGCGAAGGCAAAAGATTTTCTCATCCGCTACATTGATGGTTTGGAAAAACCCAATTGGGCGGAAATTTTCGGTGCCTTTGGCATCCGGCTGACAGACCGAAACGAACTCAGCCGGCCCCTTACCCTGGGCTTAAAGCTTCAGGGCAGCGGCAGGGTAGTCGTTCAGGGCATTTCCAAAACCGGACCAGCGTATCATTCAGGAATTTATGTGGGGGATGAAATCATCAGCATCGGCGACCGCAAACTGGAAACTCCGGATGTAAGCATTCTGCTGAATGGAATGAAAGCTGGTGAAAAAGTACAGGTAATGTACAACAGGGGAGGGCAAGTTCGAAGTGCCGAAATTGAAGTAACTCCGGACCCTGGTCGCAGCTTCAGACTGGAGTGGATGGACAAGGCAAATGCGGAGCAGGAAATGCTGCGGAGCAAGTGGTTGAGGCTTGTACCGTGATTTTTGTAAAGAAATCTTTCCGGAAGCCTCCGGCTCCAAAAGAGTTGGCAGAGTGCTTTGTTATGTTTGAAAATTACTTGAAATAAAAATTTTCCGAGGCTCATTCTTCTACAAATTCTTTGAATTTCTTAGAAAAATGCAGAAAAAAAATTAAAATATTCTAATTGTTTTTTTATTTTTGGGTTTTACTTTTGCGAAAATTTTTATTCCAATTCTTATGAAAATCAATTTGAATCCATTTAAATCGGTATCCAGGTGTTTACCGACACCAAGGCGTCACAGAACTATTTTGGCATCCTTGCTTTCCTTGTTTGTTTGTATTTCTGCGATGGCGCAAACCCCAAGCATTTCGGTGCCCACTACATCGCCGGCTCTTCCTTTTTCAATCTGCGCAGGGGCGAACTTCAGCGTTTCGTTTACACCTTCCGGATTCCCGGTTGGAGAGCAATTTCGGGTTCAGCTTTCCACTCTTAGCGGTTCATTTACGGGATCGGGAACTGCCATTATCGGAACCGGTACCGGTTCCCCGATAACGGCAACCATGCCCATCAATGTAAATACATCATCTTCAGGATACAGAATCAGGGTAATCTCTACGACTACTACGGTAGTGAATGGTGGCGCAACAACTGCAGGTCAGATTTCTTTTCTGACACGGCCTTCAGCGCCAACTACAACTGCCGGTTCCAGATGCGGAACGGGTACGGTTAATCTTTCTGCTTCCGGTTGCAGTACAACCCGTTGGTAT
>CANHCT010000084.1 GCA_947459175.1 Hymenobacteraceae bacterium | reverse complement strand
CGGAATATGACCGGACACCGGATGTCCATGATTTTTCATCATTTCCATAATAAAAATTATAGACCGGAAGCAATGGTTCTGAAGTAGCTACCGGCCGTGTTTTTTGAGAACCCGGAAACATAAGCCGGTAATGGTGGGCATAGTATTTTGATGCCGGTGCCGGATCACTGTCCCGCATGGCATGCAGCTGGGCATAGGGATGCAGCGAAGCATTCTGAAGCTGAAACCGAATCTGGTCAGTGCAATACCAAATATTGTGGACACCAATTTTAGAACGGAAGGCTACCTCAGACGGCCATTGACCTTTGTTTTCTAAAAAGTAAGATTCATCGGTTCCTGCAAAAACTGAAATGCTGAAAAACAGAAGAAAAATAAAGTTTGAAACCTTACTCATTACAGGAAGAGCCAGAAATGCAAAGATGTTCCATAACAGGAATCAAAGTTATGAAAATAGTATTAATCGGGCAGAATTCAGAATGAATTTGTCTATTTGAGGAAGAAGGCTTCGCGCCTTTCAATTCCTACTCCAAGGGTAATAGACAATGTACTGTTTCTGTACTCAGAGATAATTTGACCTTTAGAGTTTGGATTGTAAGGCTTTAAGTCATTCGTCAGATCTTCACTGGAATCTAAAATTCCATGATAGTAACGAATATCAATGTGGTACCACCGGTCGATAATAAAGGTTGATATTCCCCATCCCAACATCAAGCCTAAATCATCTCTTTTAATAGATTCTTTAACATTAAAACTCTTTTTACTACTTTCATCGGTTAAAGCGGCACTAAGAATTCCGCTGTAAGCAGGTCCGCCAAACAGGTATGGCCTGACCATTCCTTTTCGATTCAGCATATATTTTAAGAGAATCGGAACCTCTATGTAACTGAATGCATATTTTAAATTTTCCTTTGGCGGATTGGGAGAGTCGTTGGTTATGGTATTAAGAAAATCTGCAGTATGTCCTCTTTGCGTGTAAAGAAATTCTACCTGCAGTTGAAATTGAGGTGTTTGCTTAAATCGGAAATTGGCATACCCCCCGGCAGTAATCCCAAATCTGGGTCCCTGCATTCCTGAAGCAGGGAAATCTCCACGAAACAGAGACACATTGGGACCCACCTTTGGGCCAAATCCAACCCGCTGTGCTTCAGTGTTTTGAACAAAAAACATTAGCAGAATAAAAAAAACACAGGGAATTTTTCCCGGAAAATGTTTTTCCACCGCCCCTGAAAAAGTTACTGTTTTCACAGGCCAAAAATGAAGAAATTTTAGTTAAATATGCAATTCTGAAATTTGGCCGATCCTTCTTTGGCCTGAAGCCATGTATTATTTACAGTAAATTACTTCCAAAACGAAAACAATCCAATCAATCCGGTTAATCTATGAATCCGGTTTTGCTCATCATGCTGCTGAAAGAAACCCCCATTCTACCATTTATGAACTAAAAGCCTGACCGGATTTCAGAAAATGGAGCCTCAGATTTCAGTGCTTATCTCTTCGCCATCTGTGCAGAGTGAACAGAAGAAACCTGAATCATTTTTTCTCCTGACCGGCTGAAAATCGCAGGTTGATACATCGCCTGCGCCTCACAGGATGCCCATCTGAATTTGCCTCTGGCGGTTACTCTGGCCGAATAAAAATAATGTTTTTCCTCCTTTGCCGCGGTACAAAACAGGTGAACCCTATCCCTCCGGATATCCAAGTAATCTGGATTTGAAGCGGGTGCAGGCAAACGAAAATCGCTTTCAAGGTTCAGCCTTTTGTTTTCTACCCTAAGGCATGAGGGGGTTACATCGGCAATTACTACCTGTTTCACCTCTCCTCCGGTCAGGGATTTCAGGCTCAGCTTTACCACCACCAAATCATGGACGCGCATTTGGGCAGGGTCCACAGCCTGGCCCTGTGCATTGAAAAAACTCCTCCTCAACTGTATTCCGGCATCAGCATCAGCGGCTTTTTCTCCCGAGCTAAAACCTTGTGCCTGAATAAAATAATACAAATTGCCGGTTTTGTTTTCATTCCTCAGCAAAAGAGGCTCTGTCCAGAGGCTGAGTTTTTTGCTGCCTTCTTCATTTTTCATCAAAACCTGTTGTCCCAGCGAAGCAAAAAACCGGCTATCTTTTTGCGCATTGGCATTCATCAGTTTGCCCAATGCCACCACAGCCATACCCAATTCCTGGGTTGACATCTGATCGGACCCTGTCATGATCCGGTTATTGAGTCGGGATGCCAATAATTTGGCCAAAGGATGGGCAGGCCAAATGCCGGCAAGTGCTGCCAAAACAAAGGCCTCTTCCTGTGTGGCAGTGTTTACCCAATCGCCTGAATTGGATTCTCCATATCGGGATATTTTGGAATCTATCAACAAAGGCTGCTCCCACCTGGCAGGCAAAAGGGCTTTGAAGCCATCGGCATCTCCGGCTTCCATCAGAGCGCAGGAGATAAAAAAGCGGCCAAACTGGGTCAGCTTTTCCGGCTGAGATTTCCACTGCAAGAGCGCAGCACGATTGACTTTCCCCGCTAAAGCATTGACATACAAGCTATAGGAAACAGCAGGATCCAGTTTTTCAATGGTGATTTTCTTTCCCTCAGCAGACCGTCCCCGATACCGGCACATGCTTTTTTCACGGCTCAGATTCAGTGTAAATTCCAATGCCTTGTTCAGCAAACGGGCATCCACTTCAAATCCTGCCCGACGGGCCTCCAGCAGAAAATGGGTGGCATACGCCGAAAAATATTCATGTTCCGACCAGCCCGGCCAGTAGGAAAAACCGCCCGATTCAAGTTGAAATCCGGCAATTTTTCGGATGGCTTCGTTTACGAATGCGTTTTTTTGCCATTTCCCGCCCGGCTTGTCCGGATTGGAAATTTTATTTTGATCCAGCCATTCTGAAGGTAGGTAAATCAGGGGAAAGGCAGAAGAAACAGTTTGTTCCAGACAACCATAAGGATATCTGACCAAATCCTGAATGGCAGGTAAAAAGCGGGTAAAAGGATTCTTGCTCAGCTCGATACCGGCTTTCAAATTTTGGCTGCTCAGGAAAGCAGGCCTTGAAAAAGTAGCCGACTGACCCGGAGCCAATTCCCCTGAAACCTCATGCCGCACAATCCAATTCGGAGCTTTTACAGAAAACTTTTTTGAATAAATGTATTTGTTGCCCGATTCGCTTGCCAACAGTTTTACCTGAGTTTCAGCCTCCTGCCCGGCTGTCAGGATGAAATGAAGTCTTGACACTTCTCCTGGTTTAAGCCTCAACTGAGCCGGCCAGTTTGCCTTTTGTGCCGAAATTCCGGAAATCCGGAGTTCGGGCACACAGGAAATTTCTCTTTTGCTGGTATTGAAATAACTCACGCTGCCCTCATACCGATCGCCCGGATAAAGATAATCGGGCAAGGATGCCTTTATGGTAATGTCATCCGAAACGGTAATCCACTTTTCGGAATATCCCACTTTTCGGTCGGAATAGGTGGCAGTCATGAGCCGGATTTTTCCTGCAAATCCCGCAGGTACTTCCAGATAGGCACGGTAAACTTTGGTGTTGCCCGTTTTGATGACCGAAAAGCCATCCTCCGGTTTTTTACCCGGCTTTTCAGAAACCAGAAATGAGCTGACATTCTGCTTGTTGTCCATTTCGCCGGCAGCTTTCATATACATGCCGTCCCCTCCGGGCATACCCTTGGACACCGACACAGCAGAAAATATTTTTCCGAACATACTGAAAGATGCCACCCCAAGCGCCTGCTTTCTGTGGAAATATTCGAAGGGATTGGCCATTTTATATCTGGTGATTTTCAAAATTCCTTCATCGACCATCGCAAGTGCAATTCCCGCCTCCTCCGAACCGCCGAGGCTGATGTCAACCGGTATTTTCCTGCCTGAGCCCGATTTCCCGGGTGCCCGGATTTCAGTTTTCAATTCCTTTTCTTCAAGGGTAACGCCGATATTTTCATATCCGTAGGCAACCGTAAGGGGATTTTGGCCTGCTGATTGGTCCATAGGCCGGGTCAATACGGCCGAAATGTAAAAATTAGGCGCCATTTCCGAAGAAACGGGGATTTCCATAAACGCTTCTTTCCCGGAGGTTTCCAGCGATGTGGTTTTCAAAATTCGGTTTTGCTCAAACGATATGGACAAGGTCCCGGGAAATGGACATACAAAGCGGATTTTAGCCTTGTCGCCGGGTTTGAGATTTTTGGCATCGCAGAAAATTTCCACATTTCCTTCTGTACTCAGTTCCTCCTGCTGCATTTGCTCCATTTGGCCTTCGTATACAAAGTAGCTTTCCCGCACAAATGAGGCTGAATTCGGGTCGGTCTTCAAACTGATTTCGTAATTGCCTTCCTTCAAAGGTAAAAACGGGAATACTGCTTTTCCTTCCGGTATTTCTATCCAGCCGGAAAATAAACTCTTGTATTCATCGCGGTTGACATACCGGTAATTGCCTTTCGATCCGGGTACGATTTCCATTACAGTCCGGTAGGTTCTTTGGCCAATTTCCAGATAGGCCCGGCCCGGTACAGGTTTGCCGTCCGCATTCAGAGACACCATTTCAATCTTGCTCAACTTCTTGAAAACCAAATCATTATTTGGAACATGGAGACCCAATAAAAATTTCTGGGTGCACATTTGGGTAGAAAGGGATTTGTAAACCGGCACCTGGGCCTCATCAAAAACCTGAATTCGGCTATTGACCCGAACCAAGCCTTGATTGGCAGGAATCTGAGCAGCGGGCAACATCAAATTTACCTGTCCTTTTTCATTGGTTTCGCCCTCTGTATTCAGCACAGGGGTATCTCCGGAATTCGGAGAAAATGCAGAAAACGAAAATTTTTCGTAGCCCCCGGGCGCAAAGGGTTCACTGCTCCAGGACAGGCTGGCCTTAACAGGCCTTTTACCGGCCGGCAATCCAAACATATTGTCAACCTGAAGCGATACCGGCCAATCCTTACCGAAAGAAATTCGCTCAGGAACAGCCTGAGCCACAATATCCAGGGGCAAGGGGTCGAAAGACTCGTTGTGAATGCTGAGCCGGGCCAGCTCCTCCTGATTTGAACCCGTTAACTGTACCGAGTAAGTGCCGGTAGCCAGATACACCGGAAGGACAAAATCGAAAAATGCCGCTCCGAAGCGACCGGTATTTAATTTCATTACCCGAACCTCTTTGCCCATCGGGCTGAAAACTTTTACCCAAAGCGGTGCATCCGGAATGGCAGAAAGCTTACGGTCACGCAACAGAACCTGCATGCTGATTTTTTCACCCGGTTGATACAGGTTTCGGGGGGAAAGGATCACTGCCTGCCATCCGGAGGCGGATGATAATACACCGTCAACAGGGAATCGGCTGGTTTCCAATGCAGTTTGACTAAAGTCGAGGTAAGTAAAGTCATCTGCAGTTTCGGCCAAAATCATGGCAGGAACTGAGCCAAGGGCACTGAGTTTGCTTCTTGCAATGGTGATTTCACCTCCGGCATTGGTTTGACCTGAGAACAAGGGCTGATTATTTCGCCCCAATACCGTAACCATAACTCCGGAACGGGGCTTATTGGAGGATAGGGTCATGGACTTGATCCAGATTTGCTCCTTTGTTTGCTTGGCCATCAATCCGATATCGGTTACCGAAATCATCCTGCTGTCAGAGATGTACCGCTTTTCCAGATCCGCTATTTTCACCAAAAAAATACCCTTTTGTCCGGGTAATGGATTCATATCCATGGGAATAAGGCAGGAATTTCCATCCCGAAGAAGTTGATTTACCTTAAAATTCCGGGTGCTGATAAGGGTACCGAAATCGTCTCTCAAGGTTCCGTTGCTGCTACCATACCCTGCCTCGTAGCCATAGTCGTCGTAAAATGCCGTATAGCTTTGGTCTCTGTGGAGGATGTTGTTGGGAAAAATCTGCAGCACCTGAACCGAAACTTCGGATACCGAACGAATATTGACTGCCACCATCCGGTTGCCGGCTTTGGGCAAATACAGGGCCTGAGAAGAGGCAAATGCAATCCTACCCTCCCTCTCTCCTATCTGAAAACCAAGGGTTTGGTCCTTTTGAAGGGCGGCACCTGTCAAACCACGAAGTCCTTTTTTCAATGTCAATTCGAGGCTGGAATTACCGGCAAAACTTCCCCTAACCTCAAGTCCGGCGGGGTGAGACCTGACCTGCACCTTTTCCACCCCCGGTATCTGAACAAAGGCCGAAGGACTGGTGTCGGCCGGTACCTGGCTCAGTCTGACCAGCAAATAATTCTCTCCGTTTTCCGCATATTTTACATCCAAACCATAAACAGACATTTCGGAGGACGACGGAAGTTCAGCCTGAAATTCAACAGGGGATTTCAGCCATTTTTTAATATTGGCAGAAACTTTTTCGGGCCGCAGATTTACTTTGAGTCCAAGATTTTTCCTGAGCAAAGCAAATTCGGATCCACTGATTTTTAAAGAAACCACCGGTGAGGGAAAATGACTTTCCGGTTCAGCCATTACCTTTTTTCCTTCAATCAAAACTTCCATTCCCGGCATCAGTTCATCCGGAAGAACTGCCTGATTCAGATACAGATGCAGGCCTATCCACATCATTCCGGAGGCATCCGTTTTCCATATGGCCTCTCCTTTCTCTATCCCAAGCTGCGGGGTGGAAAACCGGATGGTTTCCTGCTTGCCTGCTTCCGGAAATTTTGCAATCAGGCCCGGGGCCGGACTCACCGAATATTCTGTGGCAAAATCAAAAGCCTTGTCGGGCGAAAAAACAAGCTCGTCTATGGCCGACCACCGGAATTGCCCCGAAACTGAGGGGCTGAAATGCAGAAATCGGGTGGTATCCCATGAGCCGATTTCTTCAGGTTTTACCACAGGATGCGAAAATCGGAAAACCAGATTTTGCCTGGTTTGAATGGTGTTTTCAAACAGGGGTTTAATGGGAGATGAAGAACGAAAAGGATGGGTTCCGCAGGCAAAAAGCAGGCAAAAAACCGGAAACAAAATGGCAGAAAACCGGGGCGATTGCATCATGAGTTTGAATGATATATGGGGAAAACCAGGATATTTTTCCGCTGGAAATTTGGAAAATAAATGAGGAACCCGAAAAATTTTATTAAAATTTGGCAAAGCGGGCAAAGGTGCCGAGGGGAAGTTTTTTTCCGAATGAATCAGGCAGGTAGATTTCTCCCGATTCACAGTCGGCATCAGGAAAATATTCCCGAATCAGGTTGTCGGTGATGAGGGTAGAAAAGCCCAGGCTATACAAATTCAAAACCAATATATGATGCTGAGGATCAAGAATTTGAGATACAGCCTGCAATAATAATGGCAGATGTTCTTCCAGAATCCATTTTTCACCGTCCGGTCCGCGGCCATAGGCAGGCGGATCGAGGATGATGCATTGGTAAAGCTTTTTTCTCCTTGCTTCTCTTTGAGAAAATTTCAGGGCATCGTCCACCATCCAGCGAATGTCCTGTAAGCCGGAAGCTTCCATATTTTCTCTCGCCCACGAAACCACCTGTTTTACCGAATCGCAATGGGTAACCTCAGCACCGGCTGCCCTGCATACCAAAGAGGCCAATCCGGTGTAGGCAAAAAGGTTCAGAACCGATGCCGGCCGGCCAGTATGTGCTTGAAGCTCAGAGATACCGGCATGCAAATAATCCCAGTTGGCAGCCTGCTCGGGAAAAATGCCCACATGTTTAAAAGAGGAAAGAGAAAGTTTATACCGCAGTTTGTATCCCTGTCTATGGATTTCTGCAAACCATTTTTCGGGAACCCCGGCTTTGCGGGTCCATTGGCCGGATTCGGGATTGGCTTTTGAGCGCAAAAAGGAAGCATCGCTACGGCGGTTCCATTCTTCATCAGACAGATCGGGCGACCAAAGTGCCTGTGGTTCAGGTCTGCGGAGGATGTATTTGCCGAACCTTTCCAGCTTTTCGAAATGCCCGCAATCCAACAATTCATAATCGGGCCAGGGATGGGGATGCAGTGTGAGAATCATGCTGAATGGTATCGGGCTTGGTTGTAATGTATAAGATTGCCCGCCGGGTGCAAAGCAATATACAAAATCCCGGTTTTGAGTTTTATTGAAGAAGAAATTTCAAAACCGCTGCTGCAAACTCTTCCGGCTTTTCGGCCTGCACCCAATGGCCTGCACCGGCAATGGTTACCAATGCTGAGTTCGGGAAGATTTCCCGGATTTCCGCCTCGTCCTTGTCTGAGATGTAGCGGCTATCAGCTCCCTTTACAAACAAGGTTGGGGTAGAAATCTTACTGTTTTCGGGCAATGACTGTCCGATGTTTTCAACCGCCTTCTCCATTACCGGCAGATGGATGCGCCAGGCAAAACTACCCTCCTCGTTCCGGTACAGATTTTTGAGCAAAAACTGCCGGACATCCGCCTCCTGAATGTGGGCAGACATGGCTTCCTCTGCTTCGTTCCGCGACTTTATCAAATCCAAATGCACCGAGCGGAACGCCGATATAATCTGCTGGTGGTGAGGAGTATAATATCGCGGAGCAATATCCACCACCACCATTTTCTTTAGCATGGAGGGATATTTCAGGGCAAAGTTCATGGCCACCTTCCCTCCCATGCTGTGGCCGATGAGGTAAAATTCTTTCAGATGATGCTGGATGGCAAAATCATGGAGATCTTCCACCAGCAAATCGTAGGAAAACAAATCCGAATGGGGTGAGCGTCCATGATTTCTCTGATCAATAAGAAATACCTCAAAGTGGGGCATAAAATATTTCGACACGGTCAGCCAGTTGTCGCCGGAACCAAATACGCCGTGTAAAATCAGCAGGGCCGGACCTTCGCCGGCCTTCCGGTAATGCAGTTGAAGCGGGCCCTCCTTTTCTGATGCAAACTCCATGCCGCAAAGGAAATTAAAAACAAGGATTCAAAGACCAGGCTTTGGGCAGAAAAAATCAATATGAAAAACCGCCACCGAATGAGGTCTGTTTTTGTTTAGAATTATTCGGATTACAACCAAAAGGTCTGGCAATGTATTATGTAGAAGTGTTGATGAAAAGAAGCACCTTAAAATGAGTGCTACCACCGGTTCGAATTTCCAACAAGTATGGATTGTAAATTTGCTGCGGCAGGTTCAGGGGAACCATCCATGCCCATTGAACTTGCTGCCAAGGGTAAAAAGAATCCTCATTCTATCGATATTGTTTTCCATTCTTTGCAGCGTTGCACCTGCTCAAAAGCAAAATAACCAATGGAGATTTGGGACTACCGGTGTTTCTTTCAATACGAATCCGCCTACCCAAATCCAGGGTGTCGCAATGTTTACCGCAGAAGGGAGTGCATCGGTGGCAGATAAAAATACCGGAGACTTGCTTTTCTATACCGATGGCGTTACCGTTTGGAATGCCCAAAATCAGGTCATGCTGAATGGTACAGGCCTGAGAGGGGGTTCCCCGACTTTGCTCTCCTCTACAACCGCTGCTGTTATCATTCCCAAACCGGGAAGCAATAATCTTTACTACATTGTGACCATAGACGAAGGTTCGAGCGGAAGCGGTAACGGTGGAGTTTGCTATACCGTGGTAGATATGAGTCTGGAAGGAGGTTTGGGGGCTGTAGTTTTCGGGCAGAAGAACATATTTCTTTTTCAAACCAATTCAGAGAAACTGGAGGTTGTACCAGCCGCCAACGGAACCGATTTGTGGATTGTTACCCATGAATCTTCCACCTTCGTATCCTTCCGGGTCAGCAGTTCCGGAATCTCCTCAACACCTGTTCAATCGGTTGTTTCCGGAGATTTCAACAATTCTGCCGGCCATCTCAAGGTAAACCAACAATTCAACATGCTGGCATCCGGCAATTTATTCGAATTGAAAATTCGGCTTTTTAATTTCAACAATGCCACCGGGGTAGTAAGCGACCGAATTTCGATCCCAATCAATTCTACCCTTCTGACCAATTCACCCCTCATTTATGGTTTGGAATTTTCGCCCAACGGCCGATTCCTTTATTGCACCAATCTAAACTCAGTTTATCAGTTCGATGTGAGCCTTGCGACTGAGGCGGCCATTGCAGCCTCTGCTTATTTGGTAGATATCGGTGGGCAACCGGCCAGCGCTCAAATCGGCCCGGACAAAAAAATTTACATCAACAACGGCTCATTGAGGGCAATCAATTGTCCGGATAAGTCCGGTAACTTTTGCGGATATGAAACCACTACTCTTTTTGGCGGGGGTTACGGATTGCCGAAATGGGTATATTACCCGGGAGAATCATTTCCGCCTGTTGCGAAAACCATTACAGTTCGGGATACCTGTTTCGGAAATCCGGCAACATTCTCTCTTTCAGATACTTCCGGAGTTTTTGGCGTCTCATGGCTTTTTGGCGATCCTGCCTCGGGTTCGTCCAACACTGCTTCGGGCAAAAGAGTAACGCACAATTTCTCACAATTGGGATCTTACAACATCAGAGCCATTGTTACATCCACCTGCGGATTTGATACCTTGTTTCTCAATGGCTTGGCCATTGTACCCTGCTTCATTCCCTGCACAGGTACCATCAATGCAGCCCCCGATACCTGTATCCAAAGTTCAATAAGTTTTTCTCTATCGAGCTCTTACACAGTCAATTCCGTCAATTGGGATTTTAATGACCCCGGCAGCGGATCTGCCAACAATTCCTCTTCGTTGTTGCCGGTTCATTTTTTTTCTGAGCCGGGAACATACAAGGTCAGGTGTATTGTTAATTTTGACTGCGGCATCGATACCCTTTTCAAAACCATACGGATGGTGGATTGCAATTTTCCTTTTGCCGGAAAAATAAAATTTGAACCCGACTCCTGTTTTGAAAATACAACAATCTTTTTTATTTCTGATAATCAAAAGGTTACCGAAGCCATTTGGAGTTTCGGGGACCCTGCGAGCGGAAGCAACAATACCGCCATTGGATTGAGGCCGCAGCATAAATTTTCCGGCCCCGGCACTTATCTCATCAAAAGCATTTTGAAAGTGGATTGCGGAAGCCCGCCAGATCCAGGTAATCCGGTGACTGTACCCTGCTTTTTTTATGACACCCTATCCACCTCTTTTACCGCAGTTCGGTGCAGGGAGCCAGAAAAGGTTTGCAATGTTGATCTCCCCAATGCATTCAGCCCCAATGAAGATTCAAAAAATGATGTTTTCCCCGGACTTCCCGAATGCGATTTCGAAAACTATGAACTGCAGATTTTTAACCGATGGGGAAAATTGGTTTTCGGATCTTCAGCCCAAGAAAATCAATGGGATGGCCGGCAAGGCGGAAGCGAACTTTCGGGCGGAGTATATTTTTACACTCTGGCCTTCAAACTTCCGGCAAAAGACAAACAACAACTGAGGGGCAGCGTGCTGCTTATGCGCTGAAATCCGGATTTTTAGAACCAAATTTAGTCCTATACTTATCCTGAATTGGCTTGGACTAAGGGACAATCTGCAATGCCATTTTTCCCTGAAGCGGATTCCATTTCTGTTTCAGCTTCCGAACCCGGCTCATAATCATGCCGGGATGTGATATTCATCAACCAAAAAAAACAAACCGGAATATACTTTGCCTCAAAATCAATCAAAAGGCAATGCATTCCGGATACAGGCAGTTTTTTAGTTTCAGCGTATGGGCATTGTTGCTCCTCCTCGCATTGGAATCAAGGGCACAGGAAAAATCCAAAAAAAGCAATGAGGCCGGATTGGCACTCCATTTGGGAGCCGGTTTTGTTTACGGGGGGAATCTTGGCTTATTGATTGAAAATCAATTCCTTTTGCAGGAAAAATTCCGCCTGTCGCCCTTTGCATCTTTCG
>CANHCT010000083.1 GCA_947459175.1 Hymenobacteraceae bacterium | reverse complement strand
CAGGGTTTCGGGGTTCAATAATACAAGTTTTGAAAGGCAAAACAGCAGCCTGTCTTCCAAAGGGAGGATTTCTCTTATTGTCTGCCCGGTTCTGTTAATTTTTCTCCGATAAGCCCATAAAAAATCCCTCCTTTGGGTCTCATTTACTTCAATATTCAGTTTCCGAATGCCGGAACGAAATTCCCGGCTATAACCTCCATGAATTTTCTCGCCCACACCGAAATCAGTCCGTACGAGCCCTCGCCCCGGCATTTTTTCGGTTGTATTTTTCCTGATCTGGCCCGGAGGGCGGGTGTGGCATTCAGAAAAAAGCAATTCGAGGATTCCTTTCATGTCATGCCGGAGGACTTTCGGCTGGGGGTGGCACTGCATTTCGAGGCCGACCGTCAGTTTCACAATTCCGATCTCTTTCTTTCGGGTATGCAGATGTGGAAAGAAATCCTCAAGCCCGGTGCGCCGGATTTGAAACGGTCTTTTTTTCTTCATCATCTGGTCTTTGAGATGTGGCTCGACCGATTGATAATGAAGGAAGATACGCAGGCGGGAATGCGGTTTTATGAAATGCTAGGGCAACTTGATACCCGTGCGCTGCATTCCGAACTTGCGCTGCTTTTTGGTGCCGATGCCGATAGGTTGATGGATGTTTTTCAGCAGTTTATGACAAGGAAGTTCGTGCTCGCCTACAAGGATCCTGCACAATTTTCGGAAATATCGGCCGGTGTTTTTGCCTATATCACAGGTCAAAAACAAGGCTTGCTTCAGCCTTCCGAAGTAGAAGCTGCATTGGAACTTGCCATTCCCTACGAGTCAAAGGCTAGGGAAGAATGGCGGTCGTTCAAATCGGCACTCAGGCTTTAGCCAAACGCGGGGTGTACATTTTGGCCAGGACCGACACAGCGGTTTCTATTTCTTCTGCCGTATTGTATTTGCCGAAAGAAAACCGAACCGCACCGCGGGCGGGGTCTGCTTTTAAGGCCCGCAGCACATGTGAGCCCACCTCAGAGCCCGAACTGCATGCGCTTCCGCCCGAAGCCGCTATCTGATTGATATCCAGATTGAAAATCAGCATTTCATTCATATCGGAGTGGGGCAAGCTTACATTCAATACCGTGTACAGGCTGTTTTGGGTATCCGCACTCCTGCCGTTGAACTGCACGCCGGGAATCTCCGCTTTTAGTTTTTCAATCATGGTGGTTTTCAGCCCCAGAATGTGTTTTTTATGTGCCTCCATTTCCGAACAGGCAATTTCCAGGGCTTTGGCCAACCCGATGATGCCGGCCAGGTTTTCGGTACCTCCCCGCATATTTCTTTCCTGCGAGCCCCCGTGAATCATCGGTTCTATCTTGCGGTCAGGTGCAATGTATAAAAAACCTATTCCCTTGGGCCCGTGGAATTTATGGGCTGCGCCTACCATAAAATCGGTTTTCCATTCTGCCAGGTCATGTTTGTAGTGCCCAACAGTTTGCACCGTATCGCAGTGGAAAATTCCGCCTGCTGCTCTGACTCTTTCTGCTATTTCCAGTACCGGATTGAGGTTGCCAATTTCATTGTTGCCATGCATCAGCGAAACAAAAACGGGCTCTTTTCCATCCAACAGGCTGTACAGCTGATCCAGATCGAGATCGCCCTGCGTGTTGCAGTTCAGGATGGTGAGCTCAATCAGGCCAGACTTGGCGAGATGCTCCAGGGTATGCAGTACGGCATGGTGCTCCAAAGGAGAGGTAATGGCTTTTTTTATGCCTTTCGAAACTATGGTGCTGCTGATGGCTACATTGTCGGCTTCTGTACCTCCGGAGGTGAAAAAAACGGATGCCGGAGCGGTGTTGAGCAGTTCGGCTACTTTTTTTCTGGCAATCTCTATTGCTGAGCGGGTCTCCCTTCCGAAAGCATGAATAGAAGATGGATTTCCGTAAAAATCAAAGAGATAGGGCATCATAGCCTCTGCCACCAAAGGGTCAACCCTGGTGGTGGCTGCATTGTCCAGATAAATCTTCATATTGGTGTAAGAACAGGCAAATCCAAAATTATCAAGGATAAATGATTTCCTTGATATCGCGGATGATTTTTTTGGTTAGCGATTCCACCCCGGTGGCCGAATCGGACTCGGCATAAATCCGGATGATGGGCTCTGTGTTGGATTTGCGCAAGTGCACCCACTGATCCTCAAAATCAATTTTTACGCCGTCGGTGGTGTTGATTTCTTCTTTTTTGTACTTCTCCTGTATGTCTTTCAGAATCTTGTCTACATTGATCTCGGGGGTGAGTTCAATTTTATTCTTCGACATGAAGTAGTTGGGATATGTGGCCCGCAGGCGGGAAATGCTGCTTCCCGAACGGGCGAGATGGGAAAGAAACAAGGCAATGCCTACCAGCGCATCGCGGCCATAATGCAGGTCGGGATAAATGATGCCGCCGTTACCTTCGCCGCCGATGACGGCTTGGTTGGCTTTCATCATTTCTACAACATTTACTTCACCTACGGCAGACGCAAAATACTGAGCGCCTGCCTTTTTTGTAATGTCTCTTAAAGCTCTGGTTGAGCTCATGTTGGAGACCGTATTTCCTTTTTTGTGCTTCAGTACATAGTCGGCCACAGCCACCAGCGTGTATTCTTCTCCGAACATGGTGCCGTCTTCGCAGATCAGCGCCAGGCGGTCTACATCGGGGTCTACCACAATGCCCAGGTCGTAATTTCCCTTCGCCATTTCATTGGAAATGAAGGTCAGGTTTTCCGGAATCGGCTCAGGATTATGGGGAAATTGCCCGTTGGGCTCACAGAAAAATCCGAAAATATTTTTTTCATCTACACCCAGGGCCTTCAGCAAAATGGGCACCGCTATGCCGCCGGTAGAATTTACCGCATCCAGCGCAATTTTAAAATTGCGGGCCTTGATGGCTTCAACATCCACCATAGGGATGGCCAGAATGTCTTCGATGTGCCGGGCAATCTGTGTATCATCTTGGGTATATGAACCGATTTTTTTATTATCGACAAATACAAATTCTTCATTTTCTGCAATTTTCAGGACTTCCTGTCCAACCTGATCGGAGATAAATTCTCCTTCGCTGTTCAGAAGTTTCAGTGCATTCCACTGAGCGGGATTGTGGCTGGCTGTAATGATGATGCCCCCTGTGGCCTTGTGGTGCATTACACCCATCTGAACGGTTGGGGTGGTGCTTAGTCCCAGGTCTATCACATCAATGCCGAGGTTCCGCATGGTGGCCGATATGAGGTCGGATATCCAGGGTCCCGATTGCCTGGCATCTCTGCCCATCACAATTTTGGTATTGCTTTGGTCTTTGGAAATGACCGTCCCGAAGGCGGCTGCAAATTTTACTACATCAAGAGGGGATAAATTTTCGCCCGGCTTGCCTCCAATTGTTCCTCTTATCCCTGATATTGATTTGATTAATGACACTAATGAAAAGTGGTTTTAAAATAATAAGTGTGAAACACCTGAAAATGGGCTGCAAATTTATGAATTCCATTTTACCGAAAGAATTTAAATTGGTTTGCAAATCCGATAACACCGGGTATTGAATTTATTTTCAGACCTTTGCATTTTCTGAAGACAAGAGGCGGAAGGGCCAATCCTTAATTTCCGGCTGCACAACAGGTCTTTTTTGTTTAGCTATTTATATATCTATTGAATTGAATTACAAACACATACATCCGGAACAATAATTCTCTCTTTTTCTTTTTTGCCATTTACCCCGCCCCAAAACCTTCTGAAATTTCCTGACTTGCCATTTGAAAATAAGGGTCTAAAATTGAACCCGAATTCCGAAGCGGAATGTAAATTGATAAGATTCTTGTAATCAGAACTTAAGAAAAAATAATTTATCAAATCTATTCAAATCTCCTTTGAGGCTCATACAATCCCGAAGGAAAAAATCTTTCCAATCAACATGATCCAACGCCCGCAAACCGTATTGCTTCTGCTCATCATCCTGCTTATGGCAGCCTCTCTTTTTCTGCCCAATTGGGAAAAAACCAGTCCCGACGGAGGAATCAGGATTATCCAGAATGCCTTTGAAATGACCGTCACCTTTCCCGCACCGCAGGAACCCAAAGTAATTTCCCGCTGGTACATTGCCCTTGGGCTGATGGTGGTGGCCGGTCTGGCAGGATTTTCCATCTCTCAGTACCGCAAGCGGATGAACCAACTCAAAATCGGATTTGGCCTTACTCTTTCGGTAACGCTTTGTCTTGTGGCCATTATGCTGGGCGGCAGAGAAGGAGAGGCATTTACAGAACCCGCCCGCCACGGACAGTACGGCTACGGATTTTACTGTCTTTTCATTGCCCTGTTTTTAAATATGATTTCCAACCGCCTCATCCGCCGCGATGAGCACCTGGTCCGCAGTATGGACCGAATCCGCTGATATGCCCTCCGAATATTCCAAATCACAATCTGATCTGCAGGCGACCGTTTTGTCGCTTTTTGTATCCCCCGAATTTAAATATGGTTTTTCCGAGATAGCCGAACTCTGCAACCTGCGAAGCAGAGAAGAAAAGGTAGACCTCTCCATTGCCATTCAAAATCTGCTCAAAACCAGGGTGCTCCATGAATTTCCCGATGGAAAAATGGGGCTTCCCCCGGAAGATAAACCCCTGACCGGCAAAGTGGATTTTGTGAATCCCCGATATGCGTATGTGCTGCTGGAGGGAGAAGACATTTATGTGCCCGCCGATTCCATGATGGGCGCACAGGACGGCGACCTGGTGGAAGTGCTGGCCTACCCTTCACGAAAGGGAAAGAAAAAGGAGGGAGAAATTGTAAAAGTATTGGAAAGGGCCCGGCATCGCTATGTGGGCATTCTCCGAATAAAAGGAGGAATGGGTTGGCTGACAGCCGATTACCGAAAAATGTACGACCAAATTCTGATACCGGAAGCCCACCTGAAAGGGGCCGTTTCCGGGCAGAAGGTGCTGGCAGAAATCAAGCATTGGGGAAATCAAAGCCGCCTTCCCTCGGGCCTGGTGAGCGAAATTCTGGGGCAACCCGGCGAGAACAATGCTGAAATGCACGCCATTCTGGCCGACTTCAATATTCCCCTCCGTTTTCCAGATGAGGTGGAAGCGGCTGCCAATGCCATACCCGCAGATATTCCGGAAGAGGAGATTCGGAACCGCCGCGATTTTCGCCCGGTGAATACCTTTACCATTGACCCCTTCGATGCCAAGGATTTTGACGACGCCCTGTCGGTAAGGAAACTGGAAAACGGCAATTGGGAAATAGGGATACACATTGCCGATGTCTCCCATTATGTGCAGCCCGGTTCGGCCCTGGATAAGGCGGCGCTGGAAAGGGCCACCTCCGTCTACCTGGTAGACCGTACCTCGCCCATGCTGCCCGAGCGCCTCAGCAACGACCTTTGTTCGCTGCGCCCCCGGGAAGACAGGCTCACTTTTGCCTGTGTGGCCGAACTCGATGAAACAGGGAAGGTTATCGGAACTCCCTGGATTGGCCGTACGGTCATCCACAGCAACCGCAGGTTTACTTACGAAGAAGTGCAGGAAATTCTGGAAGGACAGAGCGGAGAATTTGAGCATGAACTTCGCCTGCTGAATGATATGGCCCTGCGGATGCGGAATCATCGCCTGCGCTCGGGTGCCATGGCTTTCGAATCGGCTGAGGTAAAGTTTGTTCTGAACGAAAGGGGCATTCCCCTGAAGGTGGTGCCCAAAGTACGCAAGGATGCCCACAAACTGATTGAAGAATTTATGTTGCTGGCCAACCGCTGCGTGGCCGAATATGTGTTTCATTATGAGGAGGGCAAATCGGCCAACCCCATGGTGTACCGGATTCACGAATCGCCCAATCCGGAGAAACTCAGAACCTTTGCCGATTTCGCTGTGCGATTCGGGTATAAAATCAATACCGACGAAGACAAAGTGGCCCAATCCCTCAATCAGATGGTGGCCAGTCTGGAGGGCCGGCCCGAGCAGGAACTGATGCAAAATCTGGCTGTTCGCATCATGGCCAAAGCCCGCTACACCACCAAGGCGCTGGGTCATTTCGGCCTGGCTTTCCGGCATTATTCTCACTTTACCTCGCCCATTCGCCGCTATCCGGATGTGTTGACCCACAGGCTTTTGTGGAATTATCTGAACCAACAGACCCGCATAGAAAAGGAGGCTTTGGAAAAGCTTTGCTACCACTGCAGCGAAAAAGAAAAAAATGCCGCCGAGGCCGAAAGGGCTTCCATCAAATACAAACAGGTAGAATTTATGGCCCTTCAGGATCCCGACCGGGTGTATGAGGGTGTCATTTCCGGAGTAACGGAATGGGGTATTTATGTTGATATCATTGAAAACCGCTGCGAGGGCCTTGTGAGAGTCAGCGACCTGAGAGGTGATGATTTTGACCTCAATGAAAAAGAATATTGCCTTACCGGCAGACGAACCGGCATCCGCCTCACCTTTGGAGATTTGGTAAAAGTAAAACTCAAGGGCACCAACCAGGAAAAGCGAACCATAGACTGGTACCTGGAAGAGCCTGTATTTGAGTCTTCACAATCAAAAACTTACCGCAAAGTTCATACAAGAGAATTCAGGGACAAGGGCCGTAAGGGAAGGCGCCGCTGATGCAAATTCGCTGAACCGAATCCAGGGGATTTCTCACTTGAAGGTCAGGTTAAGTCAGCCTTGCCGCTTTGTTTTCTGAGGTGATGAATTCATCCTTTTTTAATTGGAAAGCAGGACGGGATTCCCTCTTTTTGCAGTCACTAAAAAAAATAAGATCAATGTCGGAAAAACGGAAAATAACGGTCGCCTACGGAGACGGCATCGGACCGGAGATAATGGAGGCCACGCTGGAAATCCTGTATGCAGCTGGGGCGCAAATCGAACCTGAGGTTATCGAAATAGGGGAAAAGGTGTATCAGTCCGGGGTGTACAGCGGCATAAAGCCCGAGGCATGGGCATCGCTTCGCCGTACCCGTGTATTTCTGAAATCACCCGTTACCACCCCGCAGGGCGGAGGTTTTAAAAGCCTGAATGTAACCACCCGCAAGGCACTGGGACTTTTTGCCAATGTAAGGCCGGTTACCACCCTCAATCCGTTTGTGGCTTCCAAGCACACCATGGATTTGGTTATAGTCCGTGAAAATGAAGAGGATTTGTATGCCGGCATCGAACACCAGCAAACCCAGGATACCGTTCAGTGTCTGAAACTGATTTCGAAGCAAGGCTCCGAGAAAATCATCCGCTATGCTTTTGAATATGCCAAAGCATACAATCGCAGGAAGGTAACCTGCTTCAGCAAAGACAACATCATGAAGCTTACCGATGGTCTTTTTCATAAAATGTTTGACCAGATTGGTGCCGAGTATCCCGAAATTGAAAAAGACCACCGCATCATCGACATTGGCTCCGCCTTGCTGGCCGATACTCCAGAGAAATTTGATGTGATTGTGACCCTGAACCTGTACGGCGATATCATTTCTGACATTGCGGCCCAGGTGGCGGGTTCAGTGGGATTGTGCGGTTCGGCCAATGTGGGCGATCAATGCGCCATGTTTGAGGCCATTCATGGTTCTGCCCCCGATATTGCAGGTAAAGGCATTGCCAATCCGTCGGGACTCATCAACGGCGCCCTGATGATGCTGGTCCACATCAACCAGCCGGAGGTTGCCGAAAAAATCCACAACGCCTGGCTCAAAACCCTGGAAGACGGCATCCATACCGGCGATATTTACAAGGAAGGAATATCGAAAGTGAAGGCCGGAACGGCAGAGTTTGCCCGGGCCGTAATCGAAAGATTGGGCATGAAACCCGGCATTCTGAAGCCGGTGGAATATTCCCGTGCCATACAAAAGGGATTTGAAATCAAGGTTTCTCCCATTGTAAAACAGGAGAAAAAACTGGTGGGCTTCGATTTGTTTCTCGACAATGATCAACTCAATCCCGACCAGATTGCCGAAAAACTCAGAAAGCTCGGAAATGATGCCATGTATCTGGCCTTTATTTCCAATCGTGGCCTTAAAGTGTGGCCCGACGGATTGCCCGAATCGTTTTGCACCAGTCACTGGCGCTGCCGTTTCAAAGCCCATGATTTGAATGTAGGATTGCAGGCAACAGATGTTTGGCAAACCATCAAAACAGCCGGTGAACAGGGCTTTGATGTCATCAAAACCGAAAATCTTTACACCTTTGACGGCAAGCGGGGCTACACCGATGCCCAGGCAGAGTAAGGGAAAATTCTTTGGTGTCCAAAGGGGAACCGCCCCGGGATTTGGAATGCATCCGGATGTCCGGACTTCGTCCATGGGACGAAAGGTATGCTGAAATAACCTGCCCTTTTCCCATATTTGCCCCCGATGAACAACTCAATTCTGAGTTACGCCCTGGCATGGCCCTTTTTGTCTGTACTGCTCGTTCTGTTTATTCCTGCCGGAATGGGCAGGTTGCTGAAAATTGTCCTCAGCGGCAGTTCTGCTGTTTTGCTGGCCATCATCGTGCTGGTGGTGATGCAGTTCGACCCTGGCCTGCCTGCCGACCAGACTTGGCTGGGTTATCAGTTGGTTGAAAAATCGGATTGGATTACCCTCAATCTTCAGGCATTTGGCACCCTTTCCGTAGATTACCTCGTCGGGGTCGATGGCCTTAACCTTGCTTTGCTTGCCCTTACCGGTCTGGTAATTTTCATCGCCTCTGTCAGTTCCTGGACCATTGAAAACCGGATAAAAGGGTATGTTCTATGTTTTCTTTTGATATCCGGAAGCATCGTCGGCTGCTTCGTGGCACTGGATTTTTTTCTGTTCTTTATTTTTTTCGAATTTATGCTCCTGCCCATGTTTTTCCTTATCGGGCTGTGGGGCGGGCAAAATAAAGAATATGCAGCACTCAAGTTTTTTCTGTACACCCTGGCCGGTTCGGTTTTCATCCTCATGACCATGATAGCCCTCTACATGTCGATGATTGACCCTGTAGAAACTGCCATTCAATTTGGCCTGATGAAACCCGGCGAGATGCTCACCAATGAGGTAATTTTTGAAGTGCAGCAATTGCTGGCCTCCGGAAGCATACCGGCCGAGCAGATTGTACACACCTTTTCCATTCCCTATTTGTCTGATGCGAGCAATCTGATTCCGCATTCCATTCTTTCCTTTGAATCAGAATCAAGGCTTTGGGGTATCCCCATGCGGAACTGGGGATTTTTTGCCTTGGTTTTGGGATTTCTTATAAAACTTCCGTCGGCTCCCCTGCACACCTGGCTGCCCGATGCGCATGTGGAAGCACCTACAGCGGTTTCGGTTCTGCTCGCCGGACTTGTGCTCAAAGTCGGGGCCTATGGCTTGCTGCGGATTGTTCTGCCCGTTTTTCCCGAAATGCTTGTACAATATGCATTTCCGCTTGCCGCCATTGGCTTGTTTTCCATCTGGTACGGCGCCCTCAATGCCCTGGGTTCTCCCGATTTGAAAAAACTGGTGGCCTATTCTTCCGTTTCCCATATGGGATTTGTATTGCTGGGCATTTCGGCACTGACTGCTGAGGGCATCACCGGGGCTGTTTATCAAACCATTTCCCATGGTCTCATTTCTCCTTTGCTGTTTATTCTCACCGGCGTGATTTACGACAGGGTTCAAAACCGCAACCGTGATCAACTCAATGGATTGGTGAAGCCCATGCCGGTGTATGTGGCCTTGTTTATGCTGGCTTTTTTTGCCGCAATGGGCATCCCCGGTTTCTCGGGATTTATTGCCGAAATACTGGTCATCATCGGGGCTTTTAAGTCATCGGGATTTAATCAGATTATTCCCCGATGGGTGGCCATTCTTTCTACCGGCGGATTATTTCTTTCGGCAGCATACAGCCTGTATACGGCCCGAAAAATGTTTTTTGGCCCGCTTCAGATTCCGGAGCAAACCGAAATTTCTGCCTTTAAAGACCTCAATATCAGGGAGTATTTGATGGTAATTCCCCTGCTTCTCCTCATCCTGTTGCTCGGCATTTTCCCGTCCCTGCTCATTGAATACATCAATCCCGTAGTGGAGCACCTTACTCTGCTGGTTGAAGGGAAATAAGCGAATTGAAAAAATATCATGACCCTGCCTGAATCTCTCCGGCGTGAATTGCCCGGCATTTGTCAAAGTGTAAAAGAAGTTGTGGCCCGGGTGGCCCTTTTTCAGAAGGAAGAAAATCTGAAATTTTCCAGACATTCGGCTGAATACAAAGGACTTAATAATCTGGTTTCGTATGTAGACAAGGAATCGGAAGCCATGCTGGTAGACGCATGCAGGCGCATTTTGCCCGAGGCTGGCTTTCTTACCGAAGAGGAAACCACCGGTACCCGCGACGCAGAAACCAGCGAGTTGCTCTGGATCATTGATCCGCTGGACGGCACCACCAATTTCATCCACAAGGTGCCCATGTTTTCCATTTCCGTAGGATTGGTTTACAAGGGAACACCGGTGCTTGGGGTAATTTGCCATGTGCCTGATGATCAGATGTTTGAAGCCTGGTATGGCAACGGAGCCTATTGCAATGGCGAAAGAATCCGCACCGGAAGCACCCCGGTGTTGTCAAAGAGTCTGCTGGCTACGGGCTTCCCGTACTTTGATTTCGAAAAAATAGATGCCTATCTGCGCATCATCCACGACCTCATGCAGCGTTCGCACGGACTCCGGCGCATGGGTTCGGCCGCCATCGACCTGGCCTATGTGGCCTGCGGAATTTTCGAGGGCTTTTTTGAATTCAATCTCAGTCCCTGGGATGTGGCAGCGGGCATCTGCATTGTGCGGGAAGCGGGCGGAACTGTTACCGATTTTGAAGGAAACGACAATGCCCTGTTTGGCCGTCAGATTGTGGCCGCCGGCCCTGTCCACCCGGAGTTGCTGGCTGCCATTCAGGGGCAATGGAAATAGGGGGTAGGGGCTGACCAAGCGGCTGATTAACAGGCATTAAAATGTAAATTACGAGCAGGTTAAATTTCCGTTGGAATCAGATTTACAAAGATTGGTTTCTGCCTGCCCGGATGGTTCTCGGTCGTTTCATGGCGGCCAATCTATGCAATCTTGTTCTTGCCCAAGGTTAAAACAGAGGCAATAATATCTTTCCGATTATGGCTGTGGCATAGTTTTTCAGCCCGGTCTGCCAGGACCACCACTGCAGCGAGCCAACTTGCTGCAATCCCGTTTCCACTCATTGCCAAACGGGTATCCCCGATAACCTCAGTCCCAAAACTTTTCAAAGTCTCAAAAAGCTGTAGGGTCAGGCGTAGCCTTTTGATTTGGGCTTTGCCTGCATACAGAACGGGACCAGGGACTTATGTTGCCTAAGTGCTGATTTTTAATGGCTTATGCTCCTTATCTTAATGCAATGATTTCAATTTTCATGTAAGGGTAGTAGGGGAGGGTGGATAGTTTTTTGTCCGCATCCGCTTTGTCATTCGCCATCAAAACCAGGTAAATTCCGGCATTCTCTCCTTTGATGTAGGAGGCCAGAAGTGTGCCGTTGTCTTCCCATTCTTTTATCATTTCCTGCTCTCTGGGTAAAAGCCTCATCCTTGTTTCATGGTCTATGCCTTGTAAAAGGATGTCAATCATGTATTTGTTCAACGTCAGAATATTTGTTTGATTCCTTTGAAAGGTTTTCAGCCTTGTCTGTTTTAAGCGGTTAAAGTTACCTTTTTACGGGCAGGCTTCAATTTCGTTTTCATTTCAGAGGCCGAACAGCTGTGACGGAATCTGCCTTCCTGCGGGTATGGAATTTGTCCTGAAATGGTTTCAAGAGGATTTGTCTATCCATCTGAAAAGTCTGGTTTTTAGCGGCTTGTGTTCTTTCTCATCCAAATTGAGCCGTTCCTGATGGTCATTTTCTCTAAATTCCCTTTGGCCACCAACCCGTCTAAAAGTTTTTCACTGTCTTTTACCGGGTTTCCGGTAAGTTCTGAAAATTCTTTTGCTGTTAATGTAGGATATTTTGAAAACACATAAGACCAGGTCTTTTCATAATTGGTTTTGGTGGCACGGGGCAACAGTTTTTTCAATGTACCTTCCAGTTGGTTGTATGGGAT
>CANHCT010000082.1 GCA_947459175.1 Hymenobacteraceae bacterium | reverse complement strand
ATGGCAACCCGGATGCACTATAGATGCGGATTTAAATAAAGTCTTTCCCATGCCGGCTACCCTTACTGCTGATTTCCTTTGTCTTAATTGTAAAAAAAGCTTTCAAACTTTTTGGACAACCCCGATTGGTTAATTCAAATAATTTTGGGGCATTTTTTCAATGTTTGGGGTTGAAACCCCATCTCAAATATTTGGGGTTGAAAACCAATTCAATTCAATTTTTGGGGTTGAAACCCCAATTGATTTCAATTTAAGGGTTAAAACCCTAACCAAGAAAATGGGTCGCCCCTTTTTGGGCACAATTTTGAGTGCCGGCGGCACTACCCTTTTCGGGCCTTGGGTTTTAACCCATGGCCCAATAAGCCCATTAAGAAATGGCTCGAATTTGAGTGCCGGCGGGACGAGAAATTCGGTTTACTCTTTCCCGAATTCGCCTTCCCATTTGGCTACCACCACAGAGGCGAGGCAGTTGCCCAAAACATTCACCGCTGTCCGGCCCATGTCCATGATCGCATCTACACCCAGGATGGCTGCAATTGGCCACTCGGGAAGTCCAAAAGTAGCAGCGGTGCCTGCCAGAATCACCAGAGAAGCCCTTGCTACCCCGGCCACTCCTTTGCTGGTGAGCATCAAGGTTAAAACCATGACAAATTGCTGTCCCCAGGTCAGATCAATTCCGGCAGCCTGCGCTACAAAAACCGAAGCCAAAGAAAGGTAGAGGGTGGTTCCATCCAGATTGAAGGTGTAACCTGTTGGCAATACGAAACTTACGATTTTATCGGGCACTCCGAGTTCCCGCATATTTTCCAGGGCTTTGGGCAATGCCGACTCCGAGCTGGCTGTGGCAAAGGCAAGGGTGGCCGGTTCCCGGACTGCTTTTAAGAACCTGATAACGGGTACTTTCGCTATCAAAGCTATAGGAAAAAGGATAAACAAAATGAACACCAACAGGGCTCCGTAGAGTGTGGCTACCAGCAGAAAAAGATTTTTTAATACATCCAGACCCAGAGAAGCTACCGTGCAGGCAATGGCGCCCCCAACTGCCAGGGGCGCAAACAGCATGACGAGGTCTGTAAATTTAAACATCACCTCTGAAAGTGATGCGGCAAAGCGCAGAATGGGTTTGCGGAATTCTTCTTTCGTTTTGGCCAGTCCGATGGAAAAAAACAAACAGAAAATTACGATTTGCAGTACCTCGCCCTCCGCTATGGAGCGGGCAATGTTTTCGGGAAAAATATGCAAAATGATTTCAGAGGCCGATTTAGGCGCCAGTTTGGGGATGTCGGAGGCCATTTCAGGATTTTTAATGATGCCCTTTCCGGCTTCGGTAAGGTTGATGGCTGCCAATCCGATCAGCAAAGCAAATGTGGTCACAATCTCGAAGTAAATCAGGGCTTTGAGTCCGAGTCTTCCAAGCTGTTTCATGTTGCTGTGGCCGGCAATTCCGGTGAGCAGGGTGCCCAGCAGGAGAGGGGCTATCACACATTTTACCAGTTTCATGAAGATTTTCGAAAGCACATTCAGGTTTTTTGCCACCTCCGGCAGTTCGTAGCCAACCACGGTTCCTACCACCATCGAAACAAAAATCCAGTGGGTTAAACTCTTCTTTTTCAAGGCAAAACCCAAGGCGAAAAATGCAACTGCCCATCGGAAAACGGGGAGCAAGCCATGGGGCAATTCAACCATTGCCCGCAGCGATGCCAGTTCTGCCAGCAGGTAGAGGGAACCAAGTCCGAGCAAATACCTGAGTTTAAAAAAAGACAAAAGATTTTTCATTGAAATTTAAAGGAAGTGAAAAAGCTGTAGATGGTCTGTTTCCAGTCCGAAAGAAAAGGGCAGAAGAAGATTTTTCCGATGGGGGAACTTTTATCCTTCTGTATTTCTTTGGGTTCAGGAAACTGTTGCAAAATCACGGGCTCGAAATAAGGAAAAAAGACAATCCCCTCTTCAAATCATTTGAAGGTTCCGGCCCTTTATGATGTCAGAATTGCCTAATTTCGCCCCCTGATACACCTTAAGAAAAATGAGTTTTCCGACTCCCGCTCCCTATCAGCCCGTTTATCCGGTCAGAATTGTAACCGCTGCCAGTCTTTTTGACGGACACGATGCCGCCATCAACATTATGCGCCGCATTATGCAAAGTACAGGTGCAGAGGTCATTCACCTGGGGCACAACCGCTCAGTCCAGGAAATTGTGAACTGCGCCATTCAGGAAGATGCCCAGGGAATCGCCATTACCAGCTACCAGGGCGGCCATGTGGAATATTTCAAATACATGTTTGACTTGCTGAAGGAGCAGGGATGCGGCCACATCAAAATTTTTGGCGGCGGCGGGGGGACCATCCTTCCATCTGAAATTGCAGAACTCCATGCATATGGCATCAGCAGGATTTATTCTCCGGATGATGGGATGAAAATGGGTCTTCAGGGCATGATCAACGATGTGTTGATGAAATGCGATTTTCCAACAACCCGCCTTCCGGTCCCGGGTCTTTTGGTGCCTGCAGGCGACGGTGTGGAAAGCGAGGAGAATACATTGGAAGAGGCATGTGCACAGCTCGAAACTCAGGATCCCCGCTTGCTGGGAAGGTTGATTTCCATTGCCGAAAATGAGTCGGATTGGGCCGAATTGCTTCGAAAAAAGGTAATGCCCCTTTCAGAGAAAAAGCATATTCCGGTTTTGGGCATAACGGGTACAGGCGGAGCCGGAAAATCCAGTTTGATTGATGAGCTGGTCAGGCGGTTTTTGCTTCATTATGAAGATGCCAAAATGGCCTTGATTTCGGTAGATCCCTCAAAAAGAAAAACAGGCGGAGCTTTGCTTGGCGACCGCATCCGCATGAATGCCATCAACCATCCCCGCATTTACATGAGGAGTTTGGCTACCCGGCAGAGCAATCTGGCCCTGAGCCGGTATGTACAGGATGCCATCGACATCTGCAAGGCAGCTGCCTTCGATCTGGTGATTGTGGAAACTTCCGGAATCGGGCAGTCGGATACCGAGATTGTGGAGCATTCTGATGTATCGCTCTATGTAATGACGAGCGAATACGGAGCGGCTACCCAATTGGAAAAGATTGATATGCTGGACTTTGCAGATGTCATTTGCATCAATAAATTTGATAAACGGGGCTCGGAAGATGCATTGCGGGATGTACGCAAACAGTACAAGCGCAACCACAACGATTGGTCGTCCAAAGACGAGGATCTTCCTATTTTTGGTACCATAGCTTCTCAGTTTAATGATGGCGGAGTGAACCGGCTTTTCTCTACCCTGATGCAGAGAATTGAATCCAAATCAGGTAAAAAGCTGGGAAGTGAAAATTCAGCTTACACCCGGCTGCCGGAAAAGACGGGTCGTAACTTCATCATTCCTCCGGACAGAAGCCGCTATTTGGCCGAGATAGCAGAGCTTAACCGTATGTATCAGGATTATGTGGAAGAGCAAGCCGGTATTGCCAGGAGGCTTTACCAGATTGATGGTACTCTGGGTCATTTAAAAGAAAAGAAAAACAGGTCGGAAGAAGACAATGCGGCGATTGGCTATCTCGAGCAATTGTTTAAGAAAACGGAAAATGAGCTTTCAGGCGAGTGCCGGACGGTCATTGAGAATTTTAAATATTTGGTTTCCAAGTACAAAGCCGACCAGTTTGTTTATAAAGTAAGGGATAAGGAAATCAGGCAGGATCTGTACACCAACACCCTGTCGGGCACCCGTATTCCAAAAGTTGCTCTGCCCCGTTTCAATGATTGGGGAGACATTCTGAAATGGCGATTTACCGAAAATGTGCCGGGTAAATTTCCGTACGCTGCGGGGGTATTTCCTTTGAAGCGGCAGGGAGAAGACCCGACGCGGATGTTTGCCGGTGAGGGTGGGCCTGAGAGGACGAATAAACGCTTTCATTATGTGAGCAAAGGCATGCCTGCAAAGCGACTCTCCACTGCCTTCGACTCTGTTACGCTGTATGGTGAAGATCCTGCCTATCGCCCTGATATTTATGGTAAAATAGGCAACTCAGGTGTGAGTATTGCAACCGTGGACGATGCCAAGAAGCTGTACTCCGGCTTTAATCTTTGCCATCCTGCTACCTCTGTTTCCATGACCATCAATGGACCTGCGCCGGTGGTTTTGGCTTTCTTTATGAACGCCGCCATCGATCAGCAATGCGAATTGTACATCCGTGAAAACGGTCTGGAGGAGGAAGTAAAACAAAAAATCAAATCTCTGTACGGCAGTGTTCGGCCGCCTTCTTACGACGGTGCCCTGCCCGAAACCAACGATGGACTGGGTTTGGCCCTTCTGGGAGTCAGCGGTGATCAGGTTCTGCCTGCAGAGGTGTATGAAAAGATCAGAGCTAAGACTTTGTCTTCGGTAAGGGGTACGGTGCAGGCCGATATCCTAAAGGAAGACCAGGCACAAAATACCTGTATTTTCTCAACAGAGTTTGGCCTGCGGATGATGGGCGATATCCAGCAATATTTTATCGACCGGGATGTGCGCAATTTTTATTCGGTATCTATTTCAGGCTATCACATTGCCGAAGCGGGCGCCAATCCCATAAGCCAGCTTGCCTTTACTTTGGCCAATGGCTTCACTTTTGTGGAGTACTATCTGAGCCGGGGCATGCACATCGACGATTTTGCACCCAATCTCAGTTTCTTCTTTTCCAACGGAATAGATGCTGAATATGCGGTTATTGGCCGCGTTGCCCGCCGAATCTGGGCCAAAGCGATCCGGCATAAATATAAGGGCGATGAGCGCAGTCAAAAACTGAAGTACCATATTCAGACTTCAGGCCGGAGTCTGCATGCTCAGGAAATCAGTTTCAACGATATCCGCACCACGCTGCAGGCCCTGTACGCCATTTACGACAATTGCAACTCGCTGCATACCAATGCATATGATGAGGCCATCACCACCCCGACTGAAGAATCTGTGCGCCGGGCTATGGCCATTCAGCTCATCATCAACCACGAACTGGGTTTGGCAAAAAATGAAAATCCGCTTCAGGGATCTTTCATTATCGAAGAATTAACCGACCTTGTGGAAGAAGCTGTATTGGAGGAGTTTAAGCGCATTTCAGAAAGGGGAGGAGTACTGGGAGCTATGGAGAGAATGTACCAGCGTTCTAAAATTCAGGAAGAATCGCTCTACTATGAAACCCTGAAGCATGAAGGCAAATTGCCCATCATTGGAGTGAATACCTTCCTGGGGCCCGATGGCTCCAAGACTGTGGTCCCCGATGAGGTGATCCGAAGTACTGCTGAAGAACGGGAATATGCCATTGGCAGTCTGGCACAATTTCATGAACGAAACAAAGACAAAAGCGAGGCGGCCTTGCTTCGGCTTCAGAAAGTGGCCATTACGGATGGCAATCTGTTTGAGGAACTGATGGAAACTGTAAAATGCTGTTCCCTTGGTCAGATTTCCAATGCCTTGTATCAGGTAGGCGGACAGTACAGGAGAAATATGTAGAAAAAATTCCGGGATATTTGGAAAATTTTCCGGATTGGAGTATTTTTGGGGGTGAAAAAAATAAAATCAGTTCCGGATTTGTCCGATTCATCGGCCAAGGATGCGGCGGCTTCTTATTATTCTGCTTCTTCCTTTAATCCAGCTTTGCTTTTTCAGGCTTCCCAAAGAGTTGCTCCACAGGATTTTACGGCGAGGCTTGCTCTCATCAAGGCCGGGATTACCCGCCATTCAGTAGATGAGCTGATGGTGGCTACAGGTTTGAGTTTGGCCGAGATTTCCTCGTATATGCACATTACCGAAAGGACGCTTCGCAATTATTCGGGCAATACGCGGCTGGCGCCTGATCCCTCAGAAAGGGCCATTGAGATTGCATTGCTCTATCAAAAGGGTAAGGAAGTTTTTGGCTCTTTGGATGCCTTCAAAGAATACATGGATTCCAAAATTCCTGCCCTCGGCAATCAGAAGCCCAAGGATTTTCTGGATACTTCCCTTGGGATTTCCTACCTGATGGATGAGTTGGGTCGATTTGTTACGGGGGTTTATTCCTGATGCGGCTTTTTCGTATTACCAAAAGGGAATTTGCAGAAGACCTGAGCGGTCAGGGATCTTTCTTGTACGGCGGCCGGTGGAATTATAAGGGTAGGCGGATGCTGTATGCTTCTGAAAATGCTTCCCTGGCTTTGTTGGAAAATCTGGTTCACCTTCAGGGTTTTAGGATTTTACCGGACCTTGTATTGGTTGAAATGGAATTTGAACCCACCCGCACGGAGAATTTATCTGTCCCGGATTTGCCTGATGACTGGAGAAAAAATCCGGGGCCGGACGCACTGAAAGAATTGGGGTCTGATTTTTTGGATGATATGAAATTCCCGGCTTTGGTGGTGCCATCGGTGGTGATGCCGAGGGATAATAATGTGCTCATCAATCCCTTACACCCGGAATCTGCAGGAATAAAGATTGTAAGGACCGAAAAATTCAGTCCTGAGGGAAGGTTATTTCTGTAGAACCTCAGGCTTTGTAGTGTCTTGGCTTTCTGGTTTTGAAAGCGTCTATGGGCTCGGGAACCCAATGGTGTCTGCCACCGGCCAGTTCATCATCAAATGTACGGGGTATATTTCCTGCAGCTGTTCTTTCCTTCCAGGTAATGTGTTGATTGCCATCGTCTTTTCTTTCCATGGTGATGCAGCTTTCTACCGGACACACCAGAGAACAGAGGTTGCAGCCCACACAGTTTTCTTCAATGATGAAGGGCTTGCGATTGTTGGGGTCTGAACTTAAACCAATGGCCTGATGGGCACCGTCTTCGCAGGCGGTGTAGCAGAGCTGGCAGCCGATGCATTTGTCTTCATTGATATTGGCCACTACCTTGTATTTCAGATTGAGGTCTTCCCAGTGCAGGACATTGGGCAGGGCTTTTC
Organism: Hymenobacteraceae bacterium; assembly: GCA_947459175.1. Taxonomy (GTDB): domain Bacteria; phylum Bacteroidota; class Bacteroidia; order Cytophagales; family Flexibacteraceae; genus CAMDMI01. The sequence continues at coordinate 5,161 of CANHCT010000082.1, read as the reverse complement.
CCCGCATGTCTTCTATGGTCTGAAATCCTTTGCTGTCCATATATTCTTCCAAGCCACGGACCATTTCTCTGATTATTCCAAAGCCATAGTGCATGACAGCGGTGCAAACCTGAACCGTGCCGGCACCCAGCAGGATGAATTCCACTGCATCACGCCAGGTTTCTATGCCGCCAATTCCGGATATGGGTAAATTAACACCCGGGTGTTGGGCCACATTTTTGGTCATGTTCAGGGCGATGGGTTTTACGGCCGGGCCGCAGTAGCCTCCGTTGGTTCCTTTGCCGTCCACGATGGGGTAGGGGGCAAAGTTGTCGATATCCAGCCCGACTATACTTTGGATGGTATTGATTAGGGATACGGCATTCGCACCTCCTTCTTTTGCGGCCAAGGCTGGTCTTGTAATATCGGTAATGTTGGGTGTAAGCTTTACGATAACCGGGATTTTCGCCACTTCCATTACCCATTCCACTATGGTTTTCAGTACTTTAGGCTCCTGACCTACTGCGGAACCCATGCCCCGTTCGCACATGCCGTGCGGACAGCCAAAATTCAGTTCTATCCCGTCGGAGCCGGCATTTTCGGCAGCTTTTACAATCTGATGCCATTCGGCCCGGGTTTCCACCATGAGTGAGGCAATGACCGCATGATGGGGAAAGCGCTTTTTAACTTCTTCTATTTCCCGGAGATTATCGGCAAGGGGCCGGTCGGTTATCAGTTCTATATTGTTGAATCCCATCATCCGGGTATCCCGGTAATTGACTGATCCGTAGCGGCTTGAGACATTGACCACAGGAACACCCAGGGTTTTCCAAACGGCACCACCCCAGCCGGCATCAAAGGCTTTCATGATCTGATAACCCGAATTGGTAGGCGGTGCCGAGGCGAGCCAAAAAGGATTGGGAGATTTTATTCCGGCAAAATTGACTTCAAGATTGGCCATCTGGTGTTTGATTTGCGTTGTTGTTCTATGACTTGACAAAGCAGACCAATAATTTCAATATTTCAAAATCAGAAAAAGTAAAGATTTGCCCTTTGAATTTCTTACCATTTAACCCTCAATTCGCCAAAGACCATGACTCCGGATGAATACATAAAAGGCTTGTCTGAAGAACGCAGACCTGCCATGGAAAACCTCAGGAAAGAAATTAAAAGTCGTCTGCCGGAAGGATTTGACGAAATCATCCAATACGGAATGCTCTCGTATGTGGTGCCCCATTCTCTTTATCCGGCCGGATACCACTGCGATGCCAAACAGCCTTTGCCTTTTTTGGCTCTGGCCTCTCCAAAATCTCATATTGCCATTTATCACATGGGCATGTATGCCAGCCCGGAGTTATACGACTGGTTTATAAAGGCTTACAAGGAAAAAACCGGCAAGGAGCCGGACATGGGAAAGAGTTGTATCCGCTTCAAAAAGACAGATGGTATTCCTGCAGATCTGATCGGAGAACTGGCTTCCAAAATGCATCCTCAAGACTGGATTGGCGTGTATGAAAAGGCATTCAGAAAGGGGGATGCGAAATAGAAAAACGCCTGTTTTTCAGAGGGGGCAATTTTTTAATCCGGCTTTCGTTTCTAATGCCGGATACCAATGCGGATAAAATATTCCTGAAAACAAATCTCTTTCTACCTTTGCCCTGGTTACAGGCAAAAACCAAAATGCAGTATGGCCCTCAATCAGGCTGTTTACGAGGAAGTTACCAAAATTTTTAAATCTTATCTGGAAAGAAAGCAACTTAGAAAAACTCCGGAGCGATTTGCCATTATGGAGGAAATTTATTCCCGTACGGGCCATTTTGATGTGGAATCGCTCTACATTTCCATGAAAAACAAAAACTATCGGGTGAGCCGCGCTACGGTTTACAATACGCTCGATCTCCTGGTAGATTGCGATCTGGTGACCCGGCATCAATTCGGACGAAATATTTCGCAGTTCGAAAAATCATACCCAAGCCGGCAACACGATCACCTCATTTGTACCGACTGCAACAAAGTGGTGGAGTTTTGCGACCCCCGGCTGTACAATACCCAGAAAATGGTGGAAGAAACCTATCAGTTCAAAGTTATTCACCATTCTCTTACCTTTTTTGCCAGTTGTCAAAAGGAAAACTGCGAAAATTTCGGAAAAAATCTGGCCGTTTATTCTCAGAGAAGTGTCCACGATTAACACATAAAACTTTGAAAAACATTCTTTTCATCTTCCTCATCCTTTTTTCTGTTCCGGCTTTTGCCCAGGAAGGCGAGTTGCCCGACGAACAAATCATCATCCAGAAAGACAAGAAAATCGTGCTTCCCGAACTGGCCAAACCGGCCGAAAAGGTCACCCTCAGCTTGAAGCCCCTGCCCAAGATTAACCAGAAGTATTCGTACCGTGAATTTTCACTTTCTCTGCCCCTGCTGAATCCAAAACCTGCAGCCCCAAGTCTGCGGCCCGAAGCAGAAAGTCCTGTTGGAGAGGGATATGTGCGTCTGGGGGGCGGGAATTATGGTTCTACCCTGTTCGATGGATTTTACAACAGCGGCCGAAGGAAAGACTATTCCTATGAAGTATTTGCCCGGCACCTTGCCTCAGCGAGTGGTCCCGTTAGTCATTCTGGTTTCAGCAACAATGAACTTGGGGCCAGAGCCAAGTACTTCACCAATGCTTTCAATCTCAGCGGCGGCCTTGCCTACAAAAGAGACCGTTACAATTTCTATGGTTTTGACCGCGATGTTTTTCCTTCCAGGGGCAATGACAGTACCCGACAGGTGTTTCAAAATATTTGGTTTCAACTTAATCTGGAAAGGAACAAAAAGAACTCACCTCTGCACTACAATGTCGGTTTGGGTTTAGGCAATATCTCAGACCGGTTTAAGGCCTCGGAATCAGAGGCTTCTTTGGATATAACCGGCAAGTACCGTTTATCTGATTCTTCATCTGTCGGCTTATTTTCGGATTTCATGCTTGCCAAGCGGGCCGACAGTGCAGACCAAAACCGTTCGCTGATTCGGTTTCAGCCTCACTTCCGTTTCGGGCTGAAGGGATTTTGGTTTGAGGCAGGTTTTCAATTGGCAGTAGCCAACGAGCCTGTACTGAACGAGGCCGGTCGGACAGGGAGCAATAAGGCCAGCTTGCATCTGTACCCTCAGTTGCGGCTCGGTCAAACCCTAATAAAGGATAAACTTTCGGCCTATGCCGGCCTGAGCGGGGGAATGCAAAAACGGACCCTCCGTACCGGTTTGGGTGTCAATCCGTTTTTGGCCCCCGATGTGCATCTGCGCTTTGAAAACCAGCGTTACAGCATTTATGCCGGCCTTCGGGGCAATTCAGGCGGGAGGTTTTCGTACCACAGCCAGTTTATGTACGAAAGTCTGAACAATCAGGCCTTTATGATTAATAATCCGGGCAGGCAGGAGCAATTTTTGCTGGTTTACGACAGCAGTGCAACCGGTAGAATTACCTGGGAAACCGAGGCAGTCTTTGATTTGAATGCCCAAACCCGGGCAGGGATTCGTTTCATGTTGTTCGGATACCAGGTGAAAAGTCTGGAAAAGCCCTGGCATGCACCCGGCAGCATGATATCCTGTTTTGGCCGCTATGCTTTGAATGAAAAAATAACCCTTTCGGGCGAATTTTATTACATGGGCGGAATGCGGGCATTGAATTCTCAAAGCCTTGAATCCGAAAGCCTTAAGGCCCTGGCTGATTTGAATGTAAAGGGCGAATATTTCTTCAAAAAGCGTTATTCGGGCTTTGTTTCAGTACATAATCTACTGAATAACAGGAATGAACGCTTTTTGTATTATCCTACCCAAGGATTCCGGATAATGCTGGGTGCTTCGGCTGCCTTCTGATCGGGCAGTTTTGGAATTCCTTTCGTTTTCTTCTTTATTTGTACATCTCATTTCTGATGTTTCAGGATCTGTATGGGTATCTGAAAATCGGGCCAGATTGAAACTATGGAATTTTTCGGACGCATCCTGCTTCACCTTATTCAACACCACGGCAAACTGGAAGTGCCCGGTTTGGGTTCTTTTTCCTGCGAATATGCAGGAGCTGCCCTTCAGTTTGCTACCCGGACCATCATTCCTCCTTCCATTCGCATTGAATTTGATGCCCGGCCTACCGGCGGCCGCGACAACCATTTGCTTTCCTACCTCGTCTCTGGTTGCGGAATAGGCGAAGCCGTTGCCCGGCAGGGGATGGAGCAATTCTCCCGCAATGCCGTTTCTGCGCTTTCTTCTTCAGGCCGATTCGACATTCCGGGACTGGGTACACTAGTGAAAGACATTGAGGGTCAGGTAATTTTCAAAGCTGAGGGTGATCAGTCTTTGCTGGCCGATGCATTCGGGTTGGGCAAATTGCAGGCCCAAACGGTATATAGCCGTCAGCGTTCGGATGCGCCGAACCGGGAGGCTCCGGTGATTCCACTGCATCCTTTCGACGACGAGATTGCTCCGGCACTTGCTGAAACATCTGAGAAAAAAGGCGGCTTCCGCTGGCTGGCCGCAGCTGCTGTGGGAATGGCCATGCTCATTTCAGCCGGTTCCATTTATTTGCTGAGCCGGCAAAACGGCGGGTTTTCTGATGACATTGCCAGGCAGGAAGCCAACATTGTTCCGCTGTCTTCCCCCTCTTTTTCAACGCCTGTGAAGGAAGAAAAAAAGGCCCCTGTTTTGCCTTCTTCTGCAGCAGTTGCCGAAATGCCGGCTGCAAAGCCTGTGGCAGCACCGGCAGCAGATGGCCAATATCGTTTCTTTGTGATTGCAGGAAGTTTTCAATTACAATCCAAGTCGAATAAATTCAAAAAGATATTGAAAACCAAGGGTTTCGATGCCGTGGTATTGCCTGCCACTGAGAGCGGACAGCATCGGGTGTCAATGGGAGTTTTTGACGCAAAGGAAGAAGCCCTGGCCTTTCTGAATCAGAACAAAGATGGCATCGACGACCAACTTTGGATTTACAAAGAGGCTGTTCAGGATTGAGGGGAGGCAAGCAACACTGCCGTGCTTCACCCCCAAAAAGATTCGTGAATCAGATGTATTTTTTATTGATAACCGATGATTTGGCGTCGGCGACAAACTCTTTCACCCTTTGCTCATGGTCTTTGTGGCATATCATTATTACCCCGTCTGATTCTGCAATGATCAGATTTTCAACACCTTCTACTACCACAAGTTT
>CANHCT010000081.1 GCA_947459175.1 Hymenobacteraceae bacterium | reverse complement strand
GGGATCGGCTTCCTTTGCTGAACTTCAGGATGCCACCGGCCGGATTCAGGTTTATTTCAGAAGGGACGACCTTTGCCCCGGAGAAGACAAAACGCTCTACAACACGGTATTCAAAAAATTGCTGGATATTGGTGATTTTGTGGGGATTACGGGATATGTATTTACCACACAGACGGGCGAGATATCCATCCATGTGGCTTCGTTCAAACTGCTGAGCAAATCGCTGAAACCTCTTCCTGTCGTAAAAAGGGAAATCGATGAACACGGGAATGAAGTGGTATATGATGAATTCAGCGATCCGGAGCAACGGTACCGGCAGCGATATGTAGACCTGGTGGTAAATCCGGGTGTAAGGGAAACTTTTAAGAAGAGGACACAGCTTACCAATTCCATGCGGCAATATCTTAATGGCCGTGGCTATTTGGAAGTGGAAACGCCGGTGCTTCAACCTTTGTACGGAGGTGCAGCAGCAAGACCCTTTAAAACACACCACAACACCCTGGACATGACCCTGTACTTGAGAATCGCCAACGAGCTCTATCTCAAGCGCTTAATTGTGGGCGGATTCGAGGGGGTTTATGAGTTTGCCAAAGACTTCCGAAATGAAGGCATGAGCCGGTTTCACAATCCTGAGTTTACTCAGGTAGAATTGTATGTGGCGTATAAAGACTACCTCTGGATGATGGACCTGGTGGAGGAAATGGTAGAAAAAGTGGCCCTGGATCTGCACGGCACCACCGAGGTAAAGGTGGGTGAAAACATCATCAACTTTCAGCGGCCCTGGAAACGGTACACTATGTTTGAAGCCATCCGGGAGTTTACCGGCATAGATATTTCGGAAATGGGCGAAGAAGATTTGAGAAAGGTTTGCCGAGACCTGGGAATTGAAGCAGATGGCAGTATGGGAAAAGGCAAACTAATCGATGAAATTTTTGGTGCCCGCTGCGAACCTTATCTCATCCAGCCAACTTTTATTACCGACTACCCGGTAGAAATGTCGCCTCTGGCAAAAAAACACCGTACAAAAAATGGATTGGTAGAGCGGTTTGAGGCTATTTGCAATGGAAAAGAAATATGCAATGCCTTTTCCGAACTGAATGATCCCATTGACCAAAGAGCCCGATTTGAAGAACAACTGGAATTGGGCAAAAGGGGCGACACAGAAGCCATGGTGCTCGATGAAGACTTTCTCAGGGCCCTGGAATATGGCATGCCGCCAACAGCAGGACTGGGAATCGGAATAGACCGACTATCCATGATCATGACCAACTCACATTCTATTCAGGATGTGTTGTTTTTCCCCCAGATGAAGCCGGAAAGAGAACTCATGGCACCCTCAGCAAAAGAATTCGAAGGCCTGGGCGCCAGTCCCGGAATCGCCAAAATCCTGGCTGCCATGAACTTTGCTGCCCTTGAAGATTTTGCCAAAGCCAATCCCAACAAAGTATTCAATGACATGGGCGGGCTGAGAAAAAAATTGAAGGTCGAAGAACCCCTGCCAGCCCTGGATATTTTGAAAGACTGGATGAGCAAAGTCTGAGTAAAAAAAGCAGATGGCCTAAAATTTTGGTCTGCCACAGTTATTCTTTACAAAATTGCCCGCTATACATTTTATGCTGCCCATGGGATGAACCTCTACATCAACGACAAATTCATTAAAGTCCTGAAAAGTCGGGAAGTCTTTCCCGGCCACCAACCCGACAGGGAGGCCGAAAACTTTCAGGCACTTTCTCCCTCTCAAATGGCCGGCACAGTTTTTTTACACAATATACGACCTGATGACATGTCTTCCATTATTTCCTGGATTGAAACCAAAAAGGTTCAAAAACTCAACAGCCTTTATTGCAGGGCTGAAGACTACCGCGAAATAAAAGACCACATCAAAAGCCAGTTCAGAATTGTGAGGGCTGCAGGTGGTTTGGTGAGGAAAAAGGATAAAATCCTGATGATTTACCGGCTGGGAAAATGGGATTTGCCCAAAGGAAAACTGGAACGAAACGAAAGTACCCTTGAAGCCGCCGAAAGAGAGGTAATGGAAGAGTGCAGTGTTGTTGCCGAAGCAGTCGGAAAGCTTTGCACCACCTGGCATACCTATATTCAGGAGGGAAAGCGGATATTAAAAAAAAGCACCTGGTACCACATGCACTGCATAGACGATACCAACATGGAGCCGCAATACATTGAAAATATTGAAGACATCCGCTGGATGAGCCGCGAAGAATGCCAGGTGGCACTTCAAAACAGCTACCGGAGCATACAGGGTGTTTTTCGGGAATGGGCATCCTTTGAGCAGCAACAACGGCAATCGAATTTGCCTTAGCAAAAGGACCTTTTCCCGGATAAAGTCTTTATTTTTGCCCTATGCTGAAATTGCTTATCCTTCATGGACCCAATCTGAATACTTTGGGAACCCGCCAACCCGAAATTTATGGTTCCCGGTCGTTTGATGATTTTCTGGCAGACCTAAGACTCGAATTCCACGAAATCGATTTGCATTACTTCCAGTCCAACCATGAAGGCAGACTGATTGACTATTTACAGGAATCCGGAGCTCAGTTTCACGGCATTCTGCTCAATGCAGGCGGCCTGTCGCATACCTCTGTTTCTTTGGCAGATGCCGTGGCGGCGATTTCAGTTCCTGTACTGGAAATCCACATTTCTCATGTATTTGCACGGGAGCCATTCCGGCATCAAAGTTTTCTTTCGCCTGTTTGCAAAGGGCTGATTTGCGGGCTCGGCCTGCATGGCTACCGGATGGGTATTCAATACTTTCAACAACACGTTTCTGAATACTAAAATAAAATGGTTACTTTTTCTCCCGGCCCCAGTCAGGTATATCCGCAACTGGAAGGATACCTCAGCGAAGCTTTTCAATCCGGTATTTTGAGCGTGAGCCACCGCTCGGCGGCTTTCAATGCCCTTTCTGCCGAAACCATTTCGCTGATTCGAAGCAAACTGGCAGTCCCCGACGATTATACCATTTTGTATACCGGTTCGGCCACCGAATGCTGGGAAATCATTGCCCAATCGCTCACCCGCAGGCAAAGTGTACACTTCTCCTCCGGTTCATTCGGCGACAAATGGCACCACTATGCCGCCTGCATCCATCCGCAATCGCAGCGGGTTTCCATGGCATTGAACGAGCCCCTGTATGTACCCTATCTGGATGTGAAGGAAGACGATGAGATCATCTGCCTTACCCAGAATGAAACATCAAACGGCACACAGATTGATTTTGATACCCTGGCTGCCGTAAGAGGGGCTTTTCCTGATAAACTCATTGCCCTGGATTGCACTTCCTCCATGGCCGGGCTCCACCTCCCTTTTGCACTGGGAGACATCTGGTTTGCCTCAGTCCAGAAGTGTTTTGGGCTTCCAGCAGGTTTAGGGCTGATGATTTTGTCGCCCGCTGCCGTAGAAAGAGCCTTGGAAATTGGTGACAATAGCCGGTACAACAGCCTGATTGTCATGCTGGAACACATGAAAAACTTCCAAACCAGCTGCACCCCCAATGTGCTGGGCATTTTTCTCCTGAACCGGGTTTTGCAACAGGTGCCCCGCATTGAAGAGGTAGATGCCCTCCTGCGCAGGCGAATGGAACATTATCTGCCCCTGTTTTTTAACAACAGCAATATGAGGCCCCTGATTTCCAATCCCAAAGTACAGTCCGTAACCGTGCTGGCGCTAGAAACTGAGCCTGAGTTTCTGGCAGGCCTCAAAGCCGAGGCTGCCGCTACCGGCATCCAACTGGGGTCCGGCTATGGAAAGTGGAAATCCAACACCTTCCGGATTGCCAACTTCCCGGCCATTTCTGCCGCACAAACCGAGGCCCTGATGGATTTCTTCAAAAAAGAAATTTGACCCGCCATGACCCACCCGGAAAAAAGAATTGAAGAGCTGACCGGAAGAATCCATTACCTCAATCATAGGTACTACCAGGATTCTGTTTCTGAAGTGTCTGATTTTGAGTTTGATGCCATGCTTCGGGAGTTGCAGGACCTCGAAAAAGAATACCCTCAATTTGCCCTTCCCGATTCGCCGACCCAGCGTGTGGGCGGAACCATTACCAAAGAATTTCGCCAGATTGAGCATCGGTATCCCATGCTTTCCCTGGGCAATACCTACTCTCAGGAAGAACTCCGGGACTTTGACGACAGGGTGAGAAAAGGCCTCAATGGTGCAAATTTTGAGTATGTCTGCGAACTGAAAGTAGATGGGGTGGCCATGAGTTTTATCTACGAAAATGGTCTATTCGTGCAAGCCATCACCCGCGGCGATGGCGTCCGTGGCGACGAGGTAACCGCCAATGCCAAAACCATTCAAAGCATTCCTCTCCGCATTGCTTCATCGGGCATCCCCGAACGATTTGAGGTGCGGGGCGAAGTAGTGATGCCCTTCCGTGTTTTTGATGCCATCAATGCCGAGCGGGAAGACATCGGCGAAGCGCCTCTGGCCAATCCACGGAATGCAGCCAGCGGAACCGTAAAAATGCAGGATTCGGCCATTGTCGCCCGCCGGAAACTCGACAGCTATGTGTATTCCCTTTTGGGTGAAGACCTGGATGTAAAAACCCATGCAGAAGCCCTGGAAAAACTCAGGGAATGGGGCTTTCGGGTATCCGATGCCTGGCGCAAATGCCGCAATCTGGAGGAAGTATTTCGCTTTATCGACCACTGGGATAAAGAAAGATTCCACCTGCCCATGGGCATCGACGGCATTGTCATCAAAGTCAACGATTTTGCCCAGCAGGAAGAGCTCGGATTTACCGCTAAAATTCCCCGCTGGGCCATATCTTACAAATACAAAGCCGAATCGGCCGCCACCATCCTGGAATCCATTACCTATCAGGTAGGCAGGACCGGCGCCGTTACCCCGGTGGCCAACCTCAAACCCGTTCAGCTCGCCGGCACCCGGGTAAAAAGGGCCACCCTGCACAATGCCGATGAAATCGCACGACTCGATCTCCGCATAGGCGATACGGTTTTTGTGGAAAAGGGCGGTGAAATCATCCCCAAAATCACCGGAGCAGACCTCAGCAAAAGACCCCTTTTCTCTACTGCCACCCGCTTTACTGACCATTGCCCCGATTGCCGGACAATTTTGGTGCGCAACGAAGGCGAGGCCGCCTGGTACTGCCCCAATGAATATGGCTGCCCGCCCCAGATCAAAGGACGGATAGAGCATTTCATCCAGCGGAAAGCCATGAACATTGACGGCCTCGGAGCCGAAACCATCGACCTGCTGGTCAGCCAAAAACTGATATCCGATGCCGCAGGCCTGTACGCCCTCACCTACGAACAACTCATTGGCCTCGAGCGCTTTGCCGACAAATCGGTGCGCAACCTCCTCGCGGCCATCGAAAAATCCAAAAACCAGCCCTTTTCACGGGTGCTGTTTGGAATCGGCATCCGTTTTGTGGGTGCCACTGTGGCCGAAAAACTGGCCAATCACTTCGGCAGTCTCGAAAAAATCCGGGAGGCCGGCATCGAAGAACTGCAGCAAGCACCCGAAATCGGTGAAAAAATTGCCCGATCCATCCGCGAATACTTCGGCAATCCCGTCAGCGCAGCCTTTTTGGAAAAACTCAAAGCCGCCGGCCTTCAGTTCGAAAGCAACGAAAGCATTGAGATAGAATCCGATATTCTGGCCGGCAAATCATTTGTCATCTCCGGGGTTTTCTCCCGTTTTTCGCGGGAAGAACTCCAGGAAAAAATCAAAGCCAACGGCGGCAAACTGATTTCTTCGGTTTCTTCCAAAGTCAACTACCTGCTGGCAGGAGAAAACATGGGGCCCGCCAAACTGGAAAAAGCAAACCGGCTCGGCATTGCCATCATCAGCGAAGATACTTTTTTGGAAATGCTGCAACAATATCCATAAGTACCTGTATAAGAAGTATTTGGGCGGCATTTCCGGCTGTGCAGGGGTCCGCTTCGCTTCCGTGCGCTGCACCGGCTCCTTCGTCGCCGCCCTTTCCATCCGGGCCGCATAAGTCCCGAAAAACCATCAACTTTGCCCCGATTGCCGCCTTTAGCCATGCTGCTCCACCCGTTTTCATCATATAAAATCACCCGCATTCGGAAACCGGCCCCGATACGGGAAGCCATGGGCATTCTTTCGACAATAGTATCCCGGTTTCCGAAGCGGACGGGATTGCCGGTTTTCTGCTTTTGTGCTTTGCTGTTTTTCGGCCATTGCTCCTCCAGCCACAAATCAGAAAAAGAAATCGGAAACCAATTTTTATTTCAGGCAGGTGATTTTCAGGCCATACCGGGCGAAAAACTGGAATTTGAGGTCGAAGCCGGCCTGTTTACCGTGGGCGATGTATCGGTAGAAGTGATAAAACCCGAAGAAGAAATTCAGAAAGGCCGGATTCACATAGTAGCCAAAGCCTCCACCCGGCCCGGTATTTCGTGGATTTCCCGCATTCAGCATCTTTGGCATGCCTGGATAGACAGCACCACCGGCCAAAGCCTGCGCATGACCCGCGATGTAACCGAAAACAAATACCATGTGGAGCAGGATGTACGCTTTTTGGCCGACAGCCAAATGATTGTGCAAAGAGACCTCCACCGGCCCGAACGGCCACCAAAATATTTTCCGGCCCCTCCCGGTCGCATGACAGACCTGGTCAATATGATCTGGAAAATCCGCTATTCACCCTTCGACGAAAAAAAGCCCGGCGACACCCTGAGCTATCTCTCTTTCTTCGACGGCGAATGGATGGTATTGCAAATGCGGTATGCCGGTCTCCGGCCTTTCGGGCCCAAAAAATCGCGTGAATCCGCCTTTTTGCTTTACCCCGTCAATATCGATTCCAAGCTGTTGCGGGGAAAAGACCCCATAGAAGTCTGGATTGAAAACAAACCGGCACGAAGGCCGCTACGGGTTATGATTTCTTCTTATGTGGGAAATGCAGGAGTATTCCTTAGAAAATAGACCGGCATAAATCCGATATTTTCTTACGCTGGTTTTTTGATTTGCCGAATAGTCAAAAAAACTCCAAGAAATTATTTATTAATTTATTTGTAATCAATTAATTATAAAATTTATTTGGTTTTAATCTTCTTTTTTTCAAAAAAATTCTTGGAAAAATACCTTACTTTCACAGCTGTTTTTTGTATTAAATGAAATTTTTTTCACCCGTAACCACTTTGCGTATGCTGCATTTTTTCTACTACTTAAAATCGAATAAATTGAAAATTTCACTTTTCAAACCGGTTTTTTCATTTAACCAATTACTTCAAACCAATATGCACACCTTAACCAATTTGGCAGGTAGAAGGTATGGTATGTACCTGAACCGGCTTTCTTTATTTTTTGCGATGCTGCTGGCAGGAAGCACCTTTGCACAATCTCCAAGAACGGTAACTTTTTCCGGTAATCCCTCCGATTTCAGTTCCAACGAGCGGTTCGGGGCGGCCAACAATGTAGATTATTATGTTACCTACGACAACAGCTTTGTGTATTTCGGAGCATTCAGGACCGGGGGCAATACATGGGGCGCTTTTGACCATTTCACCATTTATGTAGATTCTGATCCTCAAACAAGCCCGGGAGGTGCCGGAAACGGGTCTACAGGAGGAGTAAATTGGGACGGAGCCTCGCCAACACTTCCTTTTCGGGCAGATTACCGCATTGCAATTAGACGCAACTCCCTCGGAGAGAGCTTTTACAGCAATTGGAACGGAAGCAGTTGGAATACCGGTGGTACCAACGGACAAGGCTGGACGCAGTTTGCCACTTCATCTGCCAACGGAGCTTTGGAGGTGCGGATACCCCGTTCGGACCTAGGAAACCCCGAGGCCATCTACTTTACCATGTATTGTTCTTTTAATCCCGGAGGTTTTTTTGCGGTAGCACCCGGAGGTTCCGGGCCATCCTCTTTTCAATATTTTGGTGGAATCGGACTCAGGAGCAATGGGTGCATCCCCCTCAATACCCAAAACTCCACCATACAGGGAACCCTTACCAATGCCAATCCTGCTTCCGGCGTACGATACGGAACCATCCGTATCAATGATGGTAGTACCAGAACTGCGGCCGGGCCTTTCACCATTGCCTCCGGTGGCCTGGTTGATATTTCAAGCGGTACATTGGCATGCGGAGCCAATGCAGTAAACCTGGGAACCGCCGGAACAAACCCAACCATTTCGGGAGGGGCCACCATCAATAAAGCCACCGCAGGTAATATTACCACCTCCGGAGCCAGCAACTTTACCTTTACAGGACCTGCCACCATTACCCTCACGGGTGGTAGTGCCACCCTGCAATCCTTAACCCTCCAGGCAGCGGGAAACCCCAACGATGTTACCAACGGAGTCCGGCAGGGCAGTGTAGTAAACGGGCCGGGAACACTGACCGTAGCCGGTACATTGTCGGTTTCCAACGGGGGTCTGAACCCGGGATCGGGCATCACCAATGTAAACGGTAACTTACAGCTGAATTTTGACGGGTTTGTTGCAGGAAATACTCCTGTGTACGGATCTTCCTCTACCCTGAATTATAATTCGGGAGCCAATTATATCGCAGGGGATGAATGGCAGGCCACAACATTTGGTACGGCAGGTTCGGGCAGACCACAAAATGTAACCATTTCTACTGCAGGCACCAACCTCCTCCTTCCCACAACCGACCGGGCTATGGCCGGAAATATTTCCATCAATGCTTCCACAACCCTGAGCATGAATACAACTTCAGGGGTTTTGTATGTGGGAGGAAATTTTTCCAACTCGGGTACATTCAATGCAAACGGCCGAATGGTGTCTTTTGAGGGTGGCACTGCAGCCAGCATTTCCGGCAGCAATACTTTTTCATATTTGAGAAACAATAAAACCGCCAACCTTACTTTTCCAACAGGTACCACCATCATCAATGCACCGGGAGGTGGCGATGGTTTGCAACTTAATAACACCGGGGCCATTATCGGAAGCGGGGTTTCATCCGTAATTTCCCTTCAGGGTGGAAGCTGGAACATTGCATTGGGGGGAACAGGAACACGCACCATTGGAAATGCAACCGGAGTTCTTTTTGAAATTGCCGGAACCGCCGGAAATACCAAAACCGTCACATCTTCTGCGGGGGCCAGCCTCACCTTTGCAACCGGAACTTCAACGGTATTGCAATTAAACAATGCCGGCCTGAATCCGGGCACTTCTTTGACAACCATTCAGGGAGAGCTTCGAATTTTAGAAGGTGGATTTATCAGCACGAACCCTCCGGTTTATTCGGCAACCGGACAAATATCCTACCGAACCGGTGGCTTGTACAATGTAGGGAGCGAGTGGACTGCCACAACCACTGGTTCAGCAGGCCTCGGAAGACCGCAAAATGTTATTCTTTCCAATACCACCCCATCTACCCTAAATTTACCGAACGTGGTAAACGAAGACCGGGCAATTGCCGGTAATCTGGACATTCAACCCGGCGCTACCCTCAATCTGAGCACTGTTCTTGGAAACGATTTGTTTATCAATGGAAATTTCACAAGAAACGGAACATTCAATCCCAATAGCAGGGCTGTGTTTTTTACCGGTTCCGGCACCCAGACCATTTCAGGGACACCTTCTCCCATTATATTCGACTATCTGGTCCTGCAAAAATCAGGCGCAAGCTCTGTTCAACTGAGCGCCGTAGATATTTCGGTTAATGGCAACTCCGGTGATGTTCTTCAATTCATTGGTTCCAATGCGGCAACTCTCGACCTTAATGGTCGGAATCTCAATCTGAACAACGATGGCGGAGATATCCTTATCAACTCCACAAGCCATTTGATTCAAAACGCCAGTACAGTTTCCACAAGCGTCATCAACATCACAGGAAACAAAGGAATACGCAACTCCGATTTATCGCAGCGAAACCTGCTTTTGGGAAGCTACAGTTCAGTTGGAACCCGTACCATTGAAATTCGGGTTACTGCCGATAAAACACTGACAATCAAAAACCTTGTAAATATGCGGGCCTCATCAGGGACTGGAACCTCGGCGCTGCAATTTACCAATATCGGTGCGGGTACAACCAATGGCTCGGTACATGTAGCTTCAGGTGGTGTGTTGTCTTTCGGTGGCGGAGGCACCGGAACCATTCAGAGCGGAGGGCGTGTCACTGTAAGCGGCGAACTGGCCCATGAATCGGGAACTTTTTCCAACAGCAGTGCCACATTTATCGTCAATTCCGGAGGGCAATACCGCATGAACCGGGACGGAGGCGCCGTTGCCACAGGAACATGGGATATTGCTTCCACCCTTTTACTGCAACCCACGACCAATAATTCCACTTCTGCTACCGGAGGTAATGGTCTGGCTCAAACCGGACCCTTTGGCAATGTGATCATTGACCATGCTCAAACCGGATGGAACATGACCTCCTTTACCAGTTCGAATACAATGAATATTGCCGGAAATCTGACGGTCCGAAATACCGGTACCACCAATTTTCACACGAGTTCCGGAGCGGGTGTCTTCAATATTTTGGTTGGGGGCAATTACCTTCAAAATACCACAGGTTCGCCGGTAGTGCGGTTGGTAAATTCCGGAAGTGCCACCACTAATCTCACCATTACCGGCTCTGCATTCGTTTCTCTTGGTACTCTGGACCTTTGCGGTGCTGGTACTGGAAATTTTTCCTGTGCTGCCCTCAATCTGTCCGGCGGAATACTGCAACGCACGGCCGGAGGTTCATCGGCCATAAACGGCATTTTCACCCAATCCGGAGGGACCTTTACCCCCGGGGCATTCGGTTATTCTTTCGGGGATAATGTTTCTTTTTCTGCCGGAATTTTCAATTCAGGATCTGCGGCCTGGAATCCCTCGATTAGCGGAGATTTTTCTGTATCGGCTTCCATGACCACATTCAATCCCGGTGCAGGCACCTATACTTTTTCAGGAACCAATAAGCAATTGTTGGGCGATAGGTCCTACACCCTTTCAAATGCCACCTTCAGCGGAAGCTATACAAACAATACCACCAATTCATCCGGCATTATTTTCACCAATGCTCTTGGAGGATCCGGTAGTTTTACCCAAGGAACGGGAGGCTTAGCGAATATCCCGATGGTTACCTTTAATGGTACAACTACACCCCTTGGAACCGTAACACTGTCTGCGGGCAATACCAACAACCTGGTTGTTTATGGCGGTGCTGCCCAGAATGTGGCTGCAGTCACTTACCACAATCTGAGACTTCAGGGGGGCTCATTCACGAAGTCTCTCACGGGCAACACGATAGTAAACGGAGACCTGAACCTCAACTCCGCTACTACAATTCTTGCAGCGGGCGCCAGTAATCTTTCTGTTGGTGGAAACATTTCTGCAGATGCTGCCGGAACTCTGACCTTCTCATCCGGCATCATCACGGTTTCAGGAAACATTAGTGGTGCCGGTGCACTGGCCATTACACCCTCTGGTGCTGGTACTTTGAGAATTGGTGGAAATTGGACCAATACCGGGCTATTCACTCCCGGAACATCGACTGTTGAATATTTTAGAATATCCGGAAATCAAACCATTAAATCTGCGAATTACAACAGCCTTACTATCTCAGGCGGTGGAACCAAAACACTGGCATCTTCCATATCAACCGGTGGTTCTGCCTATGAAGGTATTTTGAATCTGGTGGCCGGTACTTTGGTTCTGAATGGTAACTTCCTGACCATAAACGGAACCATCGTTAATGGTACCGGTACGATTACAGGTTCTGCAACCAGTTCCGTGATCATCGGACCCTCTGTATCTCAGCAAAGCAGTCCTGCAGGAACCTTGATTTTTACCAGTGGTGCCTCAGTTTTGAATTCGATTTCTTTCAACCGGAATATGACCGGAGGCTCAAGTTCGGTTACAGCTGAAGTCGTCAGATTGGGGACCTCCCTTCAGGTTCAGTCCTATACTTTTGCAGCCAATGCAGGCTATGTGGCCTTGGCAGATGGAAAAACCTTTACTATTGCCGGAACAAGCGGGCTTTCCACCGACCTGAATAACAGCAATTGCGGACCCCAGCGGTATTTTGCGCTTGGGCATCAATCCAGACTCCGGTTTGCTCCGAATGCCTCAGTTGCAGCGGCAACCAGTCTGGTTTTTCAGGTTGGTATTGACCCCAATTCCTCTATGGATGTACGGCTTAACAATGCCACAGGAAGTCTCGCTGCGGCTGCTTTAAGCGCCACAAACATTTCCGGCACGGGCACTGCCTTTCAAAATGAGCTGGCCATCGGTCAGCAGTTGATCCGGTCTGATGGAACCGTTTTGGGAACTGTCTCTGCCATTGCATCACAAACATCTCTGACTCTGGCAGCTCCCGGCCTCACGGTCGCACTCTCCGGTGGAGAAACCTTCCTGCTCAGGAGAATGTACAGACCGGTTACTCTTGTGCCAGCCTTCAGCAGCTCCTTTCCAATTGTTGGAATACGATTCAGAAATCATGCCGGCGGATCCGTGGTGGACACCATCAATATGCCCAAGTCCGGCGGAATCAATAAACGCAGCGACTACCTGTGGAAAATTGAAGCATCCACCGGTTTTTCAACAGCCTCTGTTTCCCACGAAGTACTCATTCCCAATGATTTTAATGAAACTGTTTCTGCCGCCTCCATT
>CANHCT010000080.1 GCA_947459175.1 Hymenobacteraceae bacterium | reverse complement strand
GGCGCATCGGCATGCCAGGGTCCTTCAGGCAAATTGTCCAGTGCCTGTTGAATAATCCGGAGACTCTGCCAGATTTCCTCATTCCTTACCATGAAGCGGTCGTAGGTATCCCCGTTTTCTCCGATGGGGATATCAAACTGAAAATCTTCATAACTGGAATACGGATTCATCACCCTGACATCATAATCGATGCCGGCAGCCCGTAGGTTGGGCCCTGTAAATCCGTAATCCATGGCCATTTGCTTTGACAGCGGACCCACATCAATCACCCGGTCCATGAAGATCCGGTTGCGGTTGAACAGGGCTTCGAATTCCTTCATCACCGGGGGAAATTCGGCGAGGAACTTCCGGATTTTGGCTATGGCAACTTCACTTAAATCGCGCTCCATTCCGCCGACGCGTCCCATATTGGTGGTCAGGCGGGAGCCGCACACTTCTTCATAAATTTCATAGATCTTTTCACGCTCCTGAAACACATAAAGAAAGCCTGAAAAGGCACCGCTGTCCACCCCCAAAATAGAATTGCAAATGAGGTGGTCGGCGATACGGGCCAATTCCATCATAATCACCCTGATGTATTGAGCCCGTTTGGGAACAGTGATACCGAGCAGTTTTTCTACCGTCATATGCCAGCCCATATTGTTGATGGGCGAACTGCAGTAGTTGAGGCGGTCGGTTAGGGGTGTGATTTGGTAGAAAGGCCTGCGCTCTGCAATTTTTTCAAAGGCACGGTGTATGTAACCAATGGTGGAGACTCCGGAAACAATCCTTTCGCCGTCCATTTGCAGAATATTTTGAAATACCCCATGCGTAGCCGGGTGTGTAGGGCCCAGATTGAGGGTGGTAAGTTCGTTTACAAAGTCCTCGCTGTCAGTCGGAAAAGCGTCAGGAAGGTTTTGGCCTGATTTGATGAGTTGATCCATGGGGCTTGTTTATCTTCCAAAAAATTCGTCCACTTTGTCTCTTCTGGTCTGATCCTCAAGAGGATATTCCTTTCTTAGGGGGAAATAATCCATTTCATCCACATTCAGGATTCTCACGAGGTTGGGGTGGCCATCGAAGAGTATTCCATAAAAATCATAGGTTTCTCTTTCCATCCAGTTTGCAGAATTAAAATGCGTTACCATGGTGGGAATGAGTGGATTTTCGATCGGGGCAAAAGTCTTGATCCGTATCCGGGTATTGCTGGTCCAGCTGTGAAACAGATAGACCACACCCAACTCTTTTCCTTTTTGCTCAGGGAGATGCAGACCGCAGAGGTCAGTCATAAAAGTAAACTGAAAATCAGGATGATGTTTCAATTTACCCACAAAATCTATGAGGTGGTCCGGCGATACTTCCAGAGTGAGGATGCCATCGGGCTCTGAGCAGGAGAGAATGCACTGTTCTCCCAGTTCTGATTGGGCAAATGCGAGAAGTTCTTCGTTGGAAAATGGCATCAATGAATGTTATAAGATTCCAGAAGTGCTTTGTATTCGGGCGAATCACGTCGTCTTGTGGACTCGTTCTCAGCCAGATACTGGATTTTGAGCAATCCTTCTATGATTTGCTCGGGCCTTGGGGGGCAACCCGGTACATACACATCTACCGGAACTACCCTGTCTATTCCCTGCAGAACCGAATAGGTATCGAATATTCCGCCTGACGAAGCGCAGGCTCCCACGGCAATGACCCAACGGGGTTCAGCCATTTGCTCATAAGTCTGCCTCACGATAGGTCCCATTTTTTTGGCAATGGTTCCCATTACCATCAGCAAGTCTGCCTGTCTGGGCGAAAAACTGGGACGCTCGGAGCCAAAGCGGGCCAAATCGTAGTGCGAAGCCATGGTGGCCATGAATTCTATCCCGCAACAAGAGGTAGCAAAAGGCAGCGGCCAAAGGGAATTTTTTCTTGCCATGCCCACCACCTTATCCAGGCTGGTAGCAAAAAATCCTTGTCCTTCAATTCCGGGCGGTGCCGGCAGGTCTGTATTCACCATGTCAAAAATCTAATTCAATAAAAAACGGTTTGGTTCCTCTGATTGTTTTCAGCTTAATCCCAGTTTAGCACACCCTTTTTGATGATATAATAAAAGCCCCCAAGGAGTATTCCCATAAAAACTATCATCTCCACAAAGCCAAGCCAGCCGAGATTTTTGAAATTTACAGCCCATGGGTACATAAAAATGATCTCCACATCGAAGAGGACAAACAATATGGCAATGAGAAAATATTTTACGGAAATAGGGGCCCTGGCATCACCTACAGATTCGATGCCGCATTCCCATTGGGCATCTTTCACCTTACCCCTGTTGCGAGGGCCGAGGAGGTGAGTGGCAATCATGGTAGCCACCACAAAGGCTACAGCCAACCCAAGCTGCACCAGCATGGGCAGAAAATCGGATGGCAGATACGAAACCAAAAGAGTCAATTTCATTATTTTAAATGGCCCGCAAAGAAAGCCTTCCCCCGATTGTTTGCCAAAGGATTTTAGAGTTTTTTAATACACTAAAATTTAAGTGTATGCAGACAGGAGGCAAAAATGAAGTCAGGCGGGAGAATATAAAAAGTATTTTAGCCGAAATATACTTTTCGCCAAACACCCAGATTTATCACCCTCCAAAGAAAATCACGGC
This sequence comes from Hymenobacteraceae bacterium, assembly GCA_947459175.1. Lineage (GTDB taxonomy): Bacteria > Bacteroidota > Bacteroidia > Cytophagales > Flexibacteraceae > CAMDMI01. Next base: position 10,092 of record CANHCT010000080.1, on the reverse strand, counting down.
TTGAGCCGTCGTTCATCAATACCAGTTTATCCCAATCTTTTTTTATTTTTCTGGAGTCAATAAAGTCGTCGAGGTCCGGGGTAATAAATTCTTTCAATTCTTCTCCGGCTTGTGCGAGCCAGGCAATTTCATTGGCTTTCTTTTGTTTCAGCAGCTGATTGCCGGTCAAATCATCCGGGAAAATTCCCCGCATCGCTTTTTTCAGAAGGTTGCCTGTTTGCCCTGCTCTGATTTTATAAATGCTGTTGGACTTGATCATGGAGTCGGCCAATTCTCTGTCGCTTACAAAGGGCTGCCGCACTTCGATATTGAAAAACTGAGCATTCCGATCCGACGTCCGCAGGGCCTCCCGTACAGTAGGCCCCGAAAACTCTGCCAGCAACAATTGATTCAGACTCTGCGGCAGGGATTTGATATTGTTCTCTATGTTTTTGGAATAGCGATCAACAAAGTAGTCTTTAAGATAGGAAAATTCTTCTTGATTGGCTTTGATAAGGGTTTCTTTCAGATCATCAGCGGTTGATTTCATAATGATTTTTTTTGCCAAATCATTGAAAAGTTTGATTTTATCAAATAAAGAATCTGAAGAATTGAAGAAGTTATCAAAAAACAACCGATAGTTCTTTTTTACCAGAAGGTCCTGCATGAACTGTTGAAAATGTGCCTGATTCATACAAAACAGTTGCTCTGCCCCAACAGTGTCAATTACTACCTGGATCCCATTTTTTTGTGCTGTATCCAGCATTTTAAATTGCCCGAATACATTCAGACTGGTAAATGGTAAATCCTGCAGATAGCATATTTTCAGGAGATTTTCTGAAAAGTCCTGAAACCGGCAGGTAGATTGAATCAGCTCAGTTTCAAGGTCTTTGGCCAATTTTACAGCAAATTTTGCTTCCTCACCTCCGGCATCATTTCTTACTTCCAGGTTGCCGAATATTCCGCTAAAAATCTGGCTGATTTCGGGTCTTTCGTCCGGCTCCATGTCTTTTAAAGATTCTTTTAAAAGAAAAGGAAAAATCATGGATTCCAGCGAGGAGTCTATTCTGTAAGCAGTCTTTATTCCCTTGCTCAGGTGCATGTGCACATTGCCGGCCAGGCTTTTATTGAGCCGATGGGCCAGGGTGGATATCTTGTTTCGGCTGTACCGCTCTATTTTGGTGTCGGTAACCAAATGAAAATAACTCCAGGTTTTCACGTTGCCCTTGGGCAACAACATAGAAAATGCATTTCCCGGCATCAGTTCACTCAGCCCCCGAAACATGGTTTGAACATTGGTATCGGCTTTTCCCAGAATGAGATAATCAAAAACAGCAGACTTGCTAACCTTTTTGGAAATAAAGGGCAGGCCGATGAGTGCCTTCAGTTCAGAAGCGAAAACAAAATAATCGTCGGAGTGGGCATAATACAAGGGTTTTACCCCGAATGAGTCTCTGGCCCCAAAAACTTTGTTTTCGGTTTTGTCGTAAATGACAAATGCAAATGAGCCTTCAATCAGACTCAACAACTTTTCTTGCCATTTCCTGTAGCCCGCCACCAGAATCCCGGCAGGATTTCCCGGATCGACCTCCTCATTCTCCTCTTCCAGCATTTTAGAAAGCTGAGCGGCATTCAGAATTTCTCCGTCAAAAACTATCCAGTATCTTTTGTCTTTGCTTTGAAACGGTTGATGCTGTTCAAATTCTCCTATCCCGCCTACCGAACCCAATCTGTGCCCAAAGCCCATCCAGGCATCAGCAGGACCCTCGGTCAGGTCAGAAAGCAAAACGGAGTTTCTGAAAGACTGGGGTGTATTTTTGCCATAACAACTTTTTTCACCAGATTCTGTAAACAATACATATCCTTCATCCTGGCTTCCCCTGTGGGGCATTCTTTCCAGAACCTGAAAAAGTTGTGATTTAAGTATATCTTCTTGGGGTTTAAATCTAATTATTCCTGAAATCGCACTCATTTGGGTTAAAATCCGTTAATATCAATAATAAATTAGCCGTTTTTCATGATTTAAAACCTCAATTTTGCGGAAATTTAGTTCTATTACCGATTTTCCGGAGAGGGTATTCAAACCATATTTTCCATCCCGGCCTATCATAATAAGGCCTTTTGAGGCCTCAATAATAGAAAAAAATCTGTTTTGCAGCACCATTTGTCCTTTCCTGTCGGCAAGGCCGGCCCAGCCATTTTTTCTTACAAGGAAAAAATCAGAATGGAAAATGGTGATCGAATCAAACTCCGGAGCCAAAACCATTTGGCCATTTACATCAATCAAACCCCATTTCCCCTGTTTTTTTACGGGTGCCAGAGTGGATGTAAAATTCTCTGCCTGCACAAAATTCGGCTGAACGACCAATCGCTCATCTTTGTCCAGATATCCCCAAAAATTACCCAGTTTCACTGCCGACCTCCCATTGTGAAAGGGCAACAATGAATCGTACCGGCATGCGATTCTGATAAATCCCCCGGCATCGGCAAAGCCAAATCTTTTTCCTGCCTTCACCAAAAACAAGCCTTCCCGCTCTTTGCCTATTTCAGAAATGGTTCGGTTCACCTTTGTTTTTGATCCGGATGGTCCGATAAACAGGCGGGTATCTCCCGATTTAACGGCTAGAAGGGTATCGGATACCATCTGAAATTCAGGCTTTTGGCCTAATTTTATTTTTTTTCCCCTATGGCTCAGAACCATATTTTGGTTCCGGTTTTTGATGGCCAGAAAATGTGGAGAAATGAACCATGCAGAATCAGCTTTTTCAGATTTCGGCTTTCGGCTGCCCATGATCTTCCAGCCTCCGGCACTTTTTTCTGCAAACAAAGAATCATTCCACCAGAAGCCGGGTTTTTGCTGTACGGCCTGAAAACCGGAAGAAAAGGGATGCCAGATGCTGTCGCCTGCAAAGTGGGTTTCATTTGGATTTAGGATTTTTTCTTTTCCGTTTACTGCGAAAAAGCGAACTGAAAAAAGTGAATCGATTTCAATAATACCCTGAGGGACAAACAGATACAGCCTCCTTTTCCCCGTTTTGAACGAGTCTGCCACCAGTTCTTCCGGCTCACCCGGCCTGTAAATCCATTTGTCCTGCTGCCGGATTAGGCTCTTTTCGTTCCAAACAGCCATGCCGTTGACTTGCTTGTATGATATGGAAAGCGGATTTTTCCTGAATGCAAGATGAGAGCCTGTGCGGGATTTTTGCCAAACAAACCGATTGTCCGCAGGCTCAAACCGAATGTCTTTGGACCGGAATACGGGCTGAAAAGGATTTTCCCTGAATACAATGCTTTCTCCTCTGATTTCAACCGAATACCACTGAGAATCCAAAACGAGAATGGTATCGGCCAGCACTGAAAATTTTAGATTGCCCTCCAGGTCAGCAACATGCCATTTTTTAGGCTGGCTGAATGCTTCGGAAACCATACATACCATCAAAAGTATGATAAAACTAAAAACATCGGGCAAATGAAATTTTTCCGGCATGAGGTTTCAAAATTAGGAAGGATATTTGCACCGGAGAGGCAAAAACCTTTCTCCTTAAATGAAACCCGGCCTTACTTTTTTGTCTAAATGGAATGAATTCAGGGTGTTAGCTTCCACGCTCACTGCCCTGAAAATTCTCAATTACGGGCAACTTCTGGCTGGTTTTTTTATTTCGAAATGGACAAAAAAGCCACATCAATGGGCTAAGCCCTTCAGTGTTTCTATAGAGCCCACCACTTCCTGCAACCTCCGCTGCCCGGAGTGCCCCAGTGGTTTGCGCTCATTTACAAGGCCAACCGGCATGCTGGAAAATGGGCTTTTTACCCGATTGCTGGATCAACTTGCCCCTGAACTGACTTATCTTACTTTTTATTTTCAGGGCGAGCCCTACCTGAATCCGAATTTTCTGCAAATGGTGGCCGAAGCAGCAAAAAGAAATATTTATACCTCTACCTCCACCAATGCCCATTATTTAAAGGATGAAACCGCAAGGCAGACTGTGGAGTCGGGGCTTCATCGCATTATTATTTCTGTGGATGGCACTCAGCAGGATACATACGAAAGCTATCGTATTGGAGGCCAATTGGATAAGGTGATTGAAGGCACCAAAAACCTGGTGAAGTGGAAGCGGGAACTCAATTCCCTTACGCCGCACATTATTTTTCAGTTTCTGGTAGTCGGACCCAATGAGCATCAAATCCCTGAGATTTATCAATTGGCCCGTGAACTGGGCGTGGATGAGGTAAAGTTGAAAACCGCCCAGATTTATGATTTTGAAAACGGATCTGAACTCATCCCGAAACAGGAAAAATACAGCAGGTATAAAAAATCGGAAAGCGGGAAATTTGAGATCAAAAATCCTCTTTTAAATCAGTGCTGGCAGATGTGGAATTCCTGCGTAATTACCTGGGATGGAAAAATAGTTCCTTGCTGCTTCGATAAAGATGCCAGTCATGCCCTGGGTAATGCAGGAAAAATGGAATCTTTTGAAAAAATTTGGTTTGGAGATGCTTACGGGGCATTCCGGGGCTCTCTTCTCAGGTCAAGGAAGGAAATCGATATTTGCCGCAATTGTACGGAGGGAATGGAAGTGTGGGCTTAATCGTTCAGCCCGGCAACTGCGATGCCTTCTTTGGAAGCAAATTTTGAATACCGTTTGAGCAGACCGTCCATCATTTCCTTGTCGCTGAATTTTTGATCGGTTAAAAGATGAATCATCAACCCTACCAACCGGACAATATTCTGATATTCAGATTTTTCTGCTGCAGAAAGTTTTCCAATCGAGTTCAATTTTTCCATTTTCTGCAACTGACCCAGAAGGTCATACGATTGGTCGGCAATAGACCGGAGACGGGTTTCTGCTTCTTCAGGGTTGCCGGATGAACCTGAAAACGGTTTACTCAGGGCATAGCGAAAAATTTTCTCCGATTGTCCGCTGTTGATTGTGATGTAATTCAGCATGGCTTTTGATAAAGGTATTGTGTGTATTTGGACTGATTTTGTGCCTTTGGGTAGTTTTTTACCACAATCACAAAAGAGAACTTTTTTCTTCAATCTTTTTTGCTTATTTTTTTCAAATCTTACACAGAAAGGAAATTCAAATTCTTTTCTAATTTTGAAGGATGCATAAAAAACTGATTATCCTCGATTTCGGATCACAGTATACACAGCTTATTGCCCGCAGAATCAGGGAGTTGGAAGTTTACTGCGAAATTCTGCCCTATCACCATGCCGGTCCTCCCGACCCCTCTGTGGCAGGCATTATTTTATCCGGCAGCCCCGGTTCGGTGAGGGTGCCGGATCCTTTCCGTCCGGCAGCCGCCTGGGTTGAAGCGGGGCTTCCTGTTCTGGGTATTTGCTACGGAGCGCAGTGGTTGGTACATTATTTCGGCGGCACCGTATCGGCCAGTAGCATAAGAGAATATGGAAGAGCAAGCCTGAAAATTGAAAAAAAGGAGGAGCTTTTTGCCGGATTTCCTGAAGAAAGTCCGGTTTGGATGTCGCACTCCGACAGCATTACCCAATTGCCCCGCGGTTTTGAAAAAACAGCCTTTACCGAAACCATTCCGGTTGCCGCGTTTTCTCACAGGGAAAAACGATTTTTCGGTGTGCAGTTTCATCCCGAAGTAGTACATTCTGAGTTCGGAATGCAACTTTTGCGAAATTTCGTATTTGACATTTGCGGGCTTTCTTCTGAATGGACCCCGGCCAACTTTATCGAAGAAACCATACAGCACATCCGGAAGCAAGCCGGTAATGAAAAAGTAATCCTCGGATTGTCGGGAGGTGTGGATTCGTCGGTAGCGGCCCTTTTACTTCATGAAGCCATTGGTGAAAACCTCCATTGTATTTTTGTAGACAATGGTCTGTTAAGGAAAAATGAATTCAGGGATGTCCTGCATGCTTACCGGGATATGGGCCTGAATGTGCGGGGCGTGGATGCTTCGGCCCGGTTTTACACCGGCCTCCATGGCATTTCGGACCCTGAAAAAAAACGAAAAACGATTGGGAGGATTTTCATTGAAGTATTTGAAGAACAAGCCCATCAGGTAGAAAATGCCGGCTTTCTGGGTCAGGGAACCATTTATCCCGATGTCATCGAGTCTGTTTCCGTTCATGGGCCCTCCGTCACAATCAAATCGCACCACAATGTGGGGGGGCTCCCTGATTTTATGAAACTGAAGGTGATAGAGCCCTTGAGAAGTCTGTTCAAAGATGAAGTGAGGAGGGTGGGAAAAGCCATGGGTTTGGACCCCGGCATTCTCAACCGGCATCCCTTTCCCGGACCCGGTCTTGCCATTCGGATTCCCGGAGAGGTCACACCCGAAAAAGTGCAATTGCTGCAGGAAGCAGACAAAATTTTTATTTCCGAGCTGAAAAAACAGGGTTGGTACGAAAGGGTTTGGCAAGCGGGTGTCATTTTGCTTCCGGTTCAGAGTGTCGGGGTTATGGGCGACGAAAGAACCTATGAACAGGCTGTTTGTCTTCGTGCGGTTACCTCCTCGGATGGCATGACGGCCGATTGGGTTGATTTTCCCCATGCCTTTTTGGCCGGAGTATCCAACCGAATCATCAACGAGGTAAAAGGCATCAACCGTGTGGTGTACGACATCAGTTCCAAGCCACCGGCAACGATTGAGTGGGAGTAGGGCATTGGATTATTCGGGAGGTACTTAATTTATATAATTCACAAGATTTAGGCAGCTTTTTATGTTTTTCTAAAAATAGGTTGCTAATTTTCAACCCTTTTCAACCGGATTTAAACTATGCGGTATCTTTTTTTATTTTTCCTAATCCTCTCCTTCCGAATATCTGCTGCCCCTTTTTGGGGAGAAATAAAGTCATTTACCCAGCCGGACGGCTCCCGGGTGGATGTTAAGCTTTTTGGAACAGAATTGTATATGCGGGCAGAGGGCCTCGATGGGTATACCCTTATCCGCGATCCCAAAACCAGGTGGATTTGCTATGCCACACTCAATTCCGATAAATCGGTCCTCATTTCCACCGGAAGGATATACGCCGGGCAAAGGGGCAAACCGGGAACTTTAAAGAAATGGGATGATTTGCCTTTGCGGATGGATATTTCGGAAAAGGAAAAGGAGAAGGCAATTCAAAGCAGGGCAATGTCAATTTCAGGCGGGGATCCGTTTCATCTTCTCCATACTCCTTCCGTTCAGGGAACCCCGGTTTTTCCTGTAAACGGACAAATCAAAGGCTTATGCATTTTGATTGATTTTTCGGATGAGCCGTCTACCCTGCCCGTATCCGAATATGCTTCCTTTTGCAACGACTTGAATTACAGCAATTTTGGAAACAATGGTTCCCTCAGAACCTATTTCAGAGATATGTCCAAAGGTTTGGTGGACTATACCAATGTAGTAGCTGGTTTTTTCCGTGCTCCTAAAACTTTTGCTCACTATGATTCCCTGCCTTTTGCTGCAGGCGCACAGGAAATCTTGATTTGGGCCTTGCAGAAAATGGACAGTGCCGGCTTCGACTTTTCTACCCTGAGTTTGAATCCTGCCAACAACTCCATCATGGCCATCAATCTGATGTATACCGGCGAGCCACCCGATTGGGCGCAAGGTATGTGGTTTCATAAAGGATATCTGAACGGTTTTACATCCACTTCCGGAATACTATCAGGAGACTACAATTGTTCGCCTGCTGCCGAACCTTTGGGCATCGGGGTAGTAGCGCATGAAAATGGCCACATGATCTGCAAATGGCCGGATACCTATAAATACAATCAAAATACGGGTCCCGACGGAATAGGTGCCTTCGACCTCATGTGTTGGTACGGAAACAATCAGAACCCGGTGCCGCCCAATCCGCTGTTCAGGCTGAATGCCGGCTGGGGAAAAAACCTGGATATCAGCAACATGAATGGTCTGGTGACCGATACAGCCAATTTTGGAAATGTCCGTTCTTTCCGCAACGACAATGATACCAACGAATTTTACCTCATCGAAGCCAGAGAACAGGAGGGAAGGAGTGCATTTATTCCCGACCGGGGCCTCACGGTTTGGAGAATTAACCGGCTTGGAAACAACCAGACCCTGAACCACGAGGTTGCCCTGATTCCGGCGGGCAACAATGTGAACAATCTTACCACTGCCTGCTTTCGTGCGGGGTTCCGTACCTCATTTCATCACAGTACTGTGCCTTCTTCCGCCTGGAGAAATGCCGACCCGAGCGGCCTGAGATTGACCAACATCAGCAGTCCGGGGACCACCATGATTTACAATGCCGGACAGACAGGCAATGCCGCTTTCCTGAAGCTTATTTACCGGGGGATTTCATATGATGACAATTCAAACGGAATGGTAGAGCCGGGCGAAACCATTCGGGTCAGATTCTCAATCAAGAATACCGGTACCGGGCCTTCCGGTTCTGTCGCAGCCACTGCCACCGGAATTTCACCCTTTTCCAATTATTACTCTTTCACCAATCCCAATCAGAGTTTTCCGGCCCTCAGTCCCAATCAGGAAATACCTCTGGAGTTTCAATTTCAAATGATTCCCGCAGCGCAAACGGGCAAACAGATTACCATGCGATTTCAGATTACTGCCAACGGAAACAGCATTTTTGTAACCCGTCAGTTTATTGTCGGTCCGTTTCTGAATATGATTTCGGGTATCGACAGCCTTTGCAATTCTGTATTCTACGATCCGGGCGGAATCAATACCTATCCCGACAACACCTACATTACCCAAACTCTTTTTCCGAAAAATCAGGCCTCGGCCATAAAGGCAAATTTTCTGTGGTTTAATCTGGAAGACTCGCCAAGTTGCCAATACGATTATCTGCAGATTTTCGATGGCCCCTCTGTCAATGCTCCTTTGCTCGGGACATTTTGCGGAGACAATTCTCCCGGAATTGTTGTGTCTTCTCATCCAAGCGGGGCACTTACGCTCTGCTTTCGATCCGACGAAGGTCTGGCCGGAGATGGTTGGGAGGCCAATATTTCCTGTGTGCCTTTTTCTTCGGTTGAGTCTGCGGCCCTGTTCGAAACATGGATGCCATGGCCCAATCCTGCGGAGCGGGAAATATTTTTGCCCCCATCTGCCACTCCCCTGAAGGTAGATTTACTGGATTCCAAAGGCCGCATCTGCCTGAGCATGAACACTGAAGCCGGCTCAGGAGGCAAAATTTCCACCGAGGTTCTGCCCGATGGATTGTATCTGCTGAGGGTGGTCAGCGAATCTGCTCAGAAGACCATGAAGTGGATCATCCGGAACTGATTTTTTCTACGGTTTGGTAATGCCCTTCTGGTCAGGGTGGTCATGGAGAAACTGAATGCCAATCCGGCACTCCATACACCTTTTTTTCAGGCAATAATTTTTCTCCAGTTCCAGCAGTGCCTGCGTTTCTGCGGCTGTCTTTGCCTTGATACCCAAAGCGGCCCAGTTTTTTATCAAACGGTTTTCCTCCGGCGGCAGGGCCGACAGCCCTTCCAATGCTTTTTCTATCTTTTCGTTGTCCTTTTTTTCGAGTCCGATGGCAGTTAGAAATGGACTTAATACATTGACAATCAAATTATTTTCAATGAACGGAGTCATGCCGGCACGGCTTTCCATCCCGCTTTTTTCTTTCAGATAGGCATCGAATACCGGCAGATTTTTTTGAGAATGATAAATCTTCAGCCATTCGGAGACCGGCACATCCCTGTCAGTAAGTTCAATGAGCTGAGGCAAAACCGATACCATTTTGGACAACAGCAGAATTCTTTGTTCCGGAAAGGCTCCCGGCCTGAGCCTGAATCTTTTCCATTGAAGGGGCGGCATCTGCAATCCGTATTTGGCGGCCTGATGTCTGTATTCCGACAGCAGTTGTTTCTGAACCGGGAATCCCTCTTCCAGCAGGCCCGCCTGACCCAGATAAACGGCAGCGAGCAATTCCGGATTCCAGCCCAGGGCGGCGGCGGTTTTCAGGGGTACGGATGCCGCCAGCATTTCCATGGCCTCGGCATTGATTTTTAAGCCCAATCCCCAGGCCAGGGAGTAATAAAGACTTGTAAGCCAGTCTTTTCCCGATTGGTTATATCTTTCCCGAATGCTTTCTGCCTTTTTCTCCAGCCTTTCTACCAGAACCCTTTCCTGCATCTGAACCATCAGAAATGGATC
>CANHCT010000079.1 GCA_947459175.1 Hymenobacteraceae bacterium | reverse complement strand
CGTATTCAAATACGACGAACCCAACCACCACATCCGCCTGGATACTGTACAAAAGCAAGGCTGGGCAGCACCCGGCGCAGCCGAAAATGTAGTTCCCGGAAAAGGTTACAGAATGTTTGTAGATTATTACAGCAACAGTACCCACAAATTCGACAACAAGGGAACACTTACCCGTAATGATGTAAACTTCCCGCTGAGCCATACTGTACAGGCCGGCTGTATTCCTGCCAGTTTCCCCTGCAATGAGCCGGGCCTTCGGGGATGGAACCTGCTTGCAAACCCCTATCCCTGCGACCTTGATTGGGATGCTACCGGTGGTGCATGGACCAAGCCCGCAGGATTGAACAATGCCTTCTACACCTGGAATGCAGCAGCGAATGGATACAGGGTATATGTGGGCTCAGGCGGAAGCGCTTTGGGGGTTACCAGCAGCGGAGTTACCAATCCAAACATCATACCGAGCGGTCAGGGATTCTTTGTTTACCTAACCACTCCCGGCACTCCCAACCTGACCGTAAAGGAAGCTGCGAAAATCACCGCATCGGCAGGAACATTTTCCAGAATGGCGAGCAACGAACAGCGGATCAAGATCCGCCTGACCAGAAGCGGGGATAATGCGTATCAGTATGATGCTATGTTGCGCATGCAGGCCGGTGCTACCGACCAGTTTGATTTGAACCGGGATGCACAGGTATTGTCCGGTCCGGGCTTTCACTTTGGATTCTCGTCCAATGGTTCAATGAACGAACCTTTGGTGCTCCAAACCATAGCACCTGTGAGCAACACGAAAGTAGTTCCGATGGTGATGGATTTGAAAGGAAGCACAGGTATCTATTCATTCCGGTTTTCGGAAATACAAAGTCTGGATGCAGGTACATCCGTTTTCCTGAAGGACAATTATACCGGCGAACTAACCCCGATAACGGACAATTCCGAAATTGAATTTGTGGTTAATGAATCCGGCTCAGGCGCTTCAGGACGGTTTGAGCTCGTTTTTCAGCCGGAAGGACTCACTTCAGTTTCCCAACTGGAAAAAGGGCAGACTGTGTTGGTATATCCCAATCCATCTGCTTCCGGTAAATCTGCGACCCTAACCCTGAAAGGATTTGAGACCAATAAGGTATCGCTTCAAATTTCGGATGCACTGGGCAGAATCATGTCGGCATCAAACCGGAATCTGACCGGAGCAGGAACACATGAAATCGCGTTGCCTTCCGGATTGGCTGCAGGGGTATATTCAATAAAGATTCAGGCTGGTGCAAAAACCGTCACCCATAAGTGGGTGGTCAAATAAGTCGCTGGAATTGCATTGCCAAAAACAAAAAAGCCACTCCGCAGGGGGTGGCTTTTTTTCTGGTACAGGGCGAAAAAAATATTGCCTCGTTCGGGCGGAATTTCATGACCCATGAAAATTTTCTGATTGTAGGACATGCTTCACTCTATTTTGCTTCATGGGTCTTTTGAATTAGACTTGCAGTCCTTATTAATACACATGAACCAATGCATATCCACAATTTTTCAGCCGGACCGTCCATCCTTCCGTCGGGGGTGCTGGAGGAATCGGCGCAGGCCATCCGCGAATTTGCCGGCATGGGCCTCAGTATCTTGGAAATATCTCACCGCAGTGCTCAGTTTGAGGCGGTTGTGGATGAAACCCTTTCTCTTATCCGTGAACTGACAGGCCTGGGAAGTGATTACGATGTCCTCCTGCTTCAGGGCGGGGCCAGCACCCAGTTCTTTCAGATTCCGCATTTGTTTCTTAAAACAGCTGCAGCCTATACCAAAACGGGTACCTGGGCAACAGAGGCCATCAAAGAAGCAGGGGGGTATGGAGAAGTTCGGATTCTGGCTTCTTCTGAGGACAGGAATTTTTCTTACATTCCGAAAAACTACACCATTCCCGCCGATGCCGACTATTTTCACTGTACCTCCAATAACACCATTTTCGGAACCCAAATGAAGGCATTTCCGGATTGCCCGGTTCCGCTGGTCTGCGATATGTCTTCCGATATCCTATCCCGCCAGTTGGATTTCAGCCGGTTTGATTTGATTTATGCGGGTGCACAGAAAAACATGGGACCTGCCGGGGTTACGGCTGTCATCATCAAAAAAAGTATGTACAGCCGGAAAGTAAACCACCGCCACATCCCCGCTATGCTGGATTATGAAATGCATGCAAAAAAAGGCAGTATGCACAATACGCCGCCGGTATTTCCGATTCTTGTAACCTTGCTTAACCTCCGTTGGGTGAAAGCCAACGGAGGAATTGCCGGCATGGAGGTTCGTAACAACAAAAAGGCAGACCTGATGTACAATGCCATAGACCGTAGTCAATGGTTTACAGGTACAGCGGCTGCAGAAGACCGCAGCCATATGAATGCCTGTTTTGTCTTCAGGGAGGTAAACCCTGATATGGAAAAGCGTTTTGAAAACGCCTGCAAAGAGGCCGGAATTTCAGGTATCAAGGGACACAGGAGTGTGGGAGGCTACAGGGCTTCCATGTACAATGCACTTCCTTTGGAAAGCGTTCAGGCACTGGTCAATGTAATGGAAACCTTTTCCTGAGTATGCGTATTCTGGCCAACGACGGTCTGGATTCTGCCGGCATTAAAATGCTGGAAAAGGCAGGGTTTGAAATCAGTACCGAAAAAATACCGCAGGAGGAACTAATCTCCCGAATTGCGGCTTTTGATGTTCTGGTGGTGAGAAGCGCCACCAAAGTGACCGCTGCTGTTCTGGAAGCAGGCAATTTGAAATTGGTTGGCAGAGCAGGAGCCGGGACAGACAATATCGATATGCACAGGGCCCGGGAGTTGGGAATACCGGTAATCAATACGCCGGAAGCAGGCTCCCGCTCAGTTGCTGAACTGGTAATGGCCCATATGTTTTCCCTGGCCCGATTTCTTCCTTTGTGCAACCGGGAATTGCCGGTTCAGGGCGGGCTGAATTTTAATGAATTGAAAAAGAAGGCTTCCGCCGGTTTTGAGATCCGGGGCAAAAAACTCGGCATCCTCGGATTTGGCAGGATAGGGCAGGAATTGGCGAAAATGGCCATTGGCTTGGGAATGGAGGTTTTCGTTTACGACCACAAGAAAAGAAAATTTGAATTGAGCCTTGATTTTCATCCCGGGCTAAAAATTGAAAAGGTTTCTGTTCAGATACAATCTGCCCCATTGGAGGAGGTATTGAACCACTCAGATTTCATATCGGTTCACACCCCGGGTTCTTCAGAAGTTCTTGGCGAAAGTGAGATAGACATGATGAAGCCCGGTGCCTGTCTTATTAACTGTGCCAGGGGCGGGGTAGTAAATGAAGAAGCCCTGATCAAAGGCCTTGACAGCGGAAGAATCGCTTTTGCAGGCCTGGATGTATTTGAGGAAGAACCACCTCTGAACAACAGGCTATTGGTCCACCCTCGGGTTTCTCTTTCCCCGCACATAGGGGCCAGCACCAGGGAAGCACAGGAGCGGGTAGGAATGGAATTGGCAACACGCATCATTCAAACTTTAGGCTGAAACCATGCGAGTTTTTCCCATATCCACCTATGCACCGCCCTCCGAACGGGCGGGGAATGTCGCATATTCTCCTCAGGGTACAGATTTGTCCCGGCTTGTAAAACATCCCGATTCCTATCTGAGGGTATTAAAACCCCGCTTGTTACAGCCGGAACTCAAAGCCGGAACAGAAGAATATCTGCAGACCTCTTTGGGCAATTTCAGGCAACTCCTCAGCGGTGAAGTCCTGATCAGCCACGGCCCCGCATTTTGGTTTTATGAACAGAAAAGCCCTGAAGGAAAGCGCTTTACAGGATGGATTGCCGGCATTTCTGCCAAAGACTATGAGGATGGCAAGATTAAAAAACATGAAAATACCCTTCATGACAAGGAAGCCGCACTGGCTGCACATATCGGAATCCTTCATTCGGTTGCGGAGCCTGTATTGTTGTCAGGCAAATTGCCGGAAAATTTAAGGGAAGCTTCAGCATCCATGGTTCATTCTGAGCCAGATATTCACTTCATAGATTCGGGCGGAAAAATGCATTCACTTTGGGAAGTCCGGGATGATGCCATTTGCAGGGAAATCCGGGAGGGCTTCGGGGCGATTCCTGCACTATACATTGCCGATGGCCATCACCGAACAGCCGCCACCTGCCTGTATATACGAAACAGCGGACTAGACCCTGCGAAAAATGGCATTATGGCTCTCATTATGGATGAAGATGAGCTGATTATCAAGTCGTTTCACCGGATAATTCATGAAGATGCGCCGGCACAAAAACTGGAAGAGACCTGCCGGACCATGGGTTGGGAATTCAGAAAGCTATCCGATAAGGCACTTCCGGAGGAGCAGAATGCGATCAGGGCATTTTCCAAAGAGGGCAGTTTTCTGCTTCGTCCGGGCAATCCTGCCAAAATGCCCGATGCCGCTTCGGCTTTGGATGTTGCCCGATTGGAGGACGAAATTTTTCCTTCTTTGTTTGGGATTCAAAACTCCAGAATCGACAGCCGTATTTCCTTTCTGAGGGGCGACACTCCGGATGAAACGCTGAGTCAGATGGTAGCAAATGCCGGCAAAGGCTGGATTTTTGCCGTGCCGCCCAACAGCATGGCAGATATCCGCCGGGTGGCCGACGAAGGATTGGTGATGCCCCCCAAAAGCACATGGGTGGAACCCAAACTGATGTCCGGCATGCTCATCATGCGGTTTATATGAGGGCATTTATGTCTTTGCCAATTCGATTTCTGCATATGCTCAGAAGCCGAACAAATCGTGGCCTTCCTTTTTTCTGTTTCGCTCCATTTGCCTTCCCCCTTCCTTTTTTCCGGCTGCAACGGCCTCCAGTTGCTTCACCATTCGTTCTACCTTGTCGTCCAGACTTTCAGAACTTAGTTTTCCTCTGAGGCGGTCTACCAGAATAGGAAAAGACAATGGCGTGGGCCGTGGCGGTCTGGTCAGCACCATCTTCTGAGATTGAATGCGCAGCAGGGTTTCCACCAAGCGGGAACTTTCGACCGTAAAATCGAGGACCTCTTCGTGGGCCTGCCGGAGAAGCAGGTGGTCGGGCTCGTATTGCATGAGTACATCGTAAATCAACTGAGAGGAAGTCTGCAGGTGTTTCCCGGTCTGAATTTTACCCGGATATCCCTGAAATACCAGCCCGGCAATGCTGGCAATGTCCCTGAATTTTCGCCTTGCCATTTCTGCCTCGTTGATGGATTGCCTGAGATCGGTTTCCAGATTTTCGACTGAAAAGAGGTCCATACTCAGGACGTCTTCGGGGTCCATGCCCGCATCGGTGAGCAATTCAAAACCATAATCATTCATGGCCAGGGTGAAACTGATGGCCTGAACAGAGGCAATCCGAAAGGCCACCAATGAGGCCAGAATTTCATGAATGTACCGGCCCTCAAAGGGGTAAAAACACAAATGCCAGCCCTCCCTGCTTTTAAAATATTCCACCAGAAACTCGTCTGCTGCCGGGATGGCTGACCAGCTTTTCTGGATTTCCACCAGCGGGGCCAATTCCCTGAGCTCCTTGTCTAAATCCTCTCCTGTGGCAAGTTCATTCATTTTCTTCCTGAGCAGGGCTGAAAATGTAGACGAAAGTGGCATTCGGCCTCCGCCCCAGGCCGGGATACTTCCTTTTCCGTGGCTGGCTTTTTTTACCAATACCTCAGATGCTGCTATACGGATGATTTCCAGGGGTTTGCCGCCAAACCAAAATACATCTCCGGGTTTCATTTTGGAGAAAAAAACCTCCTCAGCGGTGCCCAGATATCCTCCACCCATGTACTTGATTTGCAGTGCCGTGTTGCCCACTATGGTGCCGATGGAGAGTTTGTGCCGCAGGGCAATTTTTTTGTTCATTACCCGGTAAAGCCCATCTTCAGCCATCAGTACTTTCGAAAACTCGTCGTAGGCCCCGAGGCTGTTGCCGCCTTGTGTGATGAAAAAGAGAATTTGGTCCCATTCTTCATCTCTCAGATTCCGGTAGGTGTAGGTCTGTTTTACTTCCTTTTTGATTTCTTCCTCTTTGAATCCATCGCCCACTGCCAAAGTAATGAGCCATTGAATCAGCACATCTGCCGGTTTTTGAATGGGCTTTTTTTCCTCAATAATCAGATTTTTCACTCCAAACTGAAGGGCAGAAGCATCCACCAGTTCCAGAGAGTGGGTGGGCACGAAATAAACCCTGCTCACCTGTCCGGGGCCATGGCCCGATCGTCCGGCTCTCTGAAGAATTCGGGATATGTCTTTCGGGCTTCCGATCTGAATGATGGTATCCACGGGAGCAAAATCCACCCCAAGGTCCAGACTGGAGGTGCATACCACCACCTTCAGCCTGTTTTCTTTCAGCGAATCTTCTACCCAGCGCCTTGTGTCGATGTGCAGAGAAGAATGATGAATGGCCATATTACCGGCCAGGTCTTCCCCGTAAAGCAAAAGATTTTGGTACCAAACCTCCGTTTGGGCCCGGGTATTGGTAAAAACCAGTGCAGAACGACTCTTGTAAATTACTTCCAGAACTTCCTGCAGCATGGGAAGGCCCATTCTGCCCGCCCAGGGAAATTTTTCGATGGAGGAGGGAAACAGGGTTTCCAATCGGATTTCCTTCCGGAGTTCGGCCTTTACAATCTGATATCCGAAATGCTCCGGATGATATTTTTCGCCAAATAAAACCCTGCAGGCCTGATGCAAGTCGGGCAGCGTGGCCGAAATGGCCCAAATCAGCGGATCGGCATACCCGCCCGACGCCACCAGCGAACGGATTCTTTGAATGGCAAGCTCGGTCTGAACACCGCGTTTGGTACCCAACAGGTCGTGCCATTCATCCACCACCATCACTTTTACTCCCCCAAACCAGAAGGCATTGTTTTTCTGGCTCATCAGGATGTGGATGGATTCGGGAGTAATAATCAGGCACTTAGGGCGTTTCTTCTTTTGTTTTGACTTTTCTCCTGCCGAAATGTCTCCGTTTCTCAATTCGATTTGAAGGTCGAGACCCAGGCCGTCGGCTGCTTTTTGCAATGATTTTTGTGTGTCTTTGGAAAGAGACCTCAGGGGGCTGATCCACAAAACCTGCACGCCCTCTGCATCCTTTGCTCCAGCACCGGATTTGGTTTTTGCCGAAGCCAGCTTCCGTAGCCGGGCGAGAATGCCCAGCCATAGGGCATAGGTTTTTCCGCTGCCTGTGGGGGCATTGAGGAGCCCTGATTTTCCCTCTGCCATGGCCTGCCAAACCTCTTCCTGAAATGGAAATGGCTTCATGCCCTGAATTTTCATCCAGCGGATGATTTCAGGAGGAAAATTTTTCAGGCGAGTGGACAAGGCCATTTTAATATAAACCGTTGAATTACAATATTTTGATTTGCAGCTTTCAGGCGGCTGCAACCGATTATATCCAACTGTTTGAAAAGGGATAAACCCGGATATCGGCTAAAATGTTGCCTGGCAAAGGTCCAAAGTTTTCCTCTCCCTGCCCGGCTTACGGCCTGCTCTTTTCCTTTAATTTTTTGCAGGAAATCTGTACTTTATCAGGTCAAGTGCCTGAAAAACAGCGGCTCTCAGGGAATCTCCCGATGCCTCATTTTTGCCTGCGAGGTCGTAGGCCGTCCCATGATCGGGCGAAACGCGGATAAAAGGCAGGCCAGCGGAATAATTCACCCCCTCAAGACCGGCCAGCATTTTGAAAGGAATCAGGCCCTGATCGTGGTACATGGCCAGAACAGCATCAAACTTTGCATATTGCCCCGAAGCAAAAAAACCATCGGCAGGGAAGGGTCCGAAAACCAGTTTCCCCTTGTCGCGGCATTCGCGGATGGCCGGCCCGATCACCAGTTCTTCCTCGGTACCGAGTTTACCGTTTTCTCCGGCATGTGGGTTCAGTCCCAGCACCGCAATTTTCGGATGGGTAAGCCCAAAGTCTTGAAGCAAAGCCTTTTCCAATTGCGTAAGGCGGGCCAAAATCAGATTGCGATTGAGTTTGCCGGCTACCTTTTCTACCGGAAGATGCACGGTAGCCAGGGCAATTTTCACCTTTTCGTGCAACATGAGCATCAGACTTTCTGCTACCCCGGCAAAAGCAGCAAAGTATTCGGTGTGACCGGGAAAAGGGAACAAATCGGCCGGCATATTTGATTTGTTGATCGGACCGGTAATGACTGCCTGAATGTGACCTTCCTTCAAATCCTGACCGGCTTTTTCCAAAGCCATAAAGGCAAACTTGCCGGCCAAAGGATCACTCTGACCCGGTTTTATTTCATAATCTTCTTCCCAGCAATTGACCATATTGATTTTTCTTGGAAGGGCCTGCGATGTCGCTTTGCAGGGACTCATCTGAAAATCTTCTATGCCCATGATTTTGCGGTACCGGTTGATGATGCGGTGATTGCCGTAAATTACGGGGGTAAACAACTTCAGCAGGCGGGAGTCTTCCAGTACCCGGATGATGATTTCGGGCCCGATGCCGTTGACATCTCCCATGGTGATGCCCAGCACAGGGAAAGCCTGGGCAGGAAAATTTTTATGTTCAGACATGGTGTAACAGTTCGTTTTCCCAAACCATATTTGGGCCTGCAAATCAATCAAAAGAATAGCATATGAAAAGACGGAAAATCCAATTCCTTTTTCCTTTCCTGGTTTTGGTTCTGAGTTTTTCCTGCGAAAGCACCTGGCAACCCAAAGAGCGGGGATACGACCGGTTTGATTTGCCCGAGCCCCGGTACAGGGAATACGACGGCGGTCATCCCTTCGTGTTCGAAGTTTCAGAGTCAGCCATTGCCTGCCCCGACAGCAGCCGCCTCACCGAACCCCATTGGGTAAACATCAAATATCCCTTTCTTGAGGCGGAGGTTCGGCTCACCTATAAACCCCTGAACGGGGATATGAAAAAACTCAACCAGCACATTGAGGATGCCCGAAAGTTGGTAAATAAACACAATGTAAAAGCCTATGGCATAGAGGAAACCAAGATAAAAAATGCCTCCGGACAGACCGCCATTGTATTCGGACTTACCGGTCAGGTGCCTACACAATTTCAGTTTTATACCACCGACAGCAGCCGGCATTTCCTCCGGGGTGCCCTTTATTTTCAGACAGCCACCGAAAACGACTCTCTGGCACCTGCCATTGGATACATCAGCCGCGATATGCTGCATCTGCTGAAAACCCTGAAGTGGAAGGATGACAAATGATTTTTCCCTTTTTGGCCGGACCGAAGTTAGCATCCGGCCTGCTCCGGAGAAGATGGGCCGCCACCAAACCTCGCTTTGGATGGGCTCTTGCTTTGCAGATTCGTTCCGGCCTTTTTTGGAAGCCTGCGCTTATCCTGCCCTAGTCAATCCGCTTGGCATAGTTTACCATCCTCTGGTTTTGGGCAATTTGCTTTTTCTTTCAACAGAGGAAATCCTGAAGCAAAATTTTGAAAGTCAGGGAGTATGGCTCAATTACTGGCTGGGCTCCGGATTTTCTGCTGCCTCCGAAAGTGCACTTGCAGAACAGATTGTGGCGGCCAAAGCTGAAACAGATGCCCGGTTTACAAATGCCGGCTGGCTGGTTATGACATGGGGCACGGCCCATTGGTACGAACATTCTGAAAGGGGAATGGTAGGAAAATGCCACAAACAGCCGGGGCAGTGGTTCAGAAAACACCGGAGCAGTCCGGAAGAACTGACCGAAAACTGGAGGGATTGGATTTTGCGCTGGCGGCAGGGAAATCCCGGCGGAAAAGTACTGCTGACCCTCAGTCCGGTGCGGCATACCCGCGATGGCCTGCCCGAAAATGCGGTAAGCAAAGCCATCCTGCGCCTGGCTGCCGAGCAATTGTGCAGCACGATGCCCGGTGTATTCTATTTTCCCTCTTATGAATTGGTTTTGGATGAATTGCGGGATTACCGCTATTTTGATTCTGATCTCATTCATCCGGGGCCGGCTGCCGTAGAGTGGATATGGAGAAAATTTTCGGCTGCCTTTTTCGACAAAGAGGAAGACTTGCTGAACCAATCCATGTTGGAGTTTGAAAGGCTAAAGCGCCACAGGCCGGGCCATGCATTCGGGGAGGAACATGAAATCTGGAAAAAAAGAATCGGGGAAAAGTCTGAACAGGTCCGCAATTGGCTGGAAACTGAAAGAGAAAAACAGAAAAAATAATACCGGATTAACCAAAGCATAACATCTTTTTGACCGGGTCGGACTTTATTGCCGGTCCAAAACCTATAAACATGGGAAATCAAAAAAAATCAGAACTTACCCAAAAGCTGGAAGACGGAATATTGGCGATTCTGCAGGAATACCATCCCACTTTGTCCAAAAAATTAAAGAAGGATGTAAAATCTGCGGGTAAATCCATCAGCAAGCGTATGGAGGAAGTGCAGGAAGAGCTGGAAAAAAAAGCCCGCAAAGCCGTTAAGAAACACGCCCGGGCAGCAGAGAAAGCCCAAAAAGAAAAACTTAAAAAAGAGGCTGCACCCAAAGCAAAAAAGGCCAAAACTGCTGCCTCCGGTTCCGGGGCTTCCAGGCCCAAAAGCAAGAAAGACTGATTCGGAAACAGGCCGGTATTTCAGTCGGCAGTCCTGCGCATTCATTCCCTCCCTGCCCGCCGCCGGTGAAGCGATATTTCCCTGCGGGAAGTCGGGTTTGAATTATATTTGAGGGTCTGCAAAAGACTCTCATCAGAACTTCATAGAATCAGAAATGAAAGCACATTTTCAGCGTATGCTAGCCTACAATATTTGGGCAAATAATCTTGTTTTTCAGTCGCTTACAGAGCATAATGGGAATCCGGAGATGTGGGCCAAATTGTCTCATGTGGTGGTGGCAGAGCAGCTGTGGCAAAGCCGTTTGTCGGGTATTCCCTATTCCGGGCCCGGCGTTTTTGATTTGGTTGAGCCGTTGCTATTGCAGGATTTGATGGAAAAAAATGCCCGGGCTTGGGCACAGTTGTTGGAAACGGAAACCGATTTATCAAAATCATACGACTACCGCCTGCTGAATGGCACGGAGAGCAGATCGGTTTTGTCCGACATTCTGACCCATATTTTCAACCACGGCAGCTACCACCGGGGGCAAATTGCTACGATGATGCGTCAGGAGGGCCTGCAGCCGGCAATCACGGATTTTATTGCTTTTGCCAGATTGCATCCGGGCAATTAATCCGGACCTGGTTTAAAAAACATCGACAACCTGAAGGAGAACATCTTACAAACCCCTGTTTTTCATCAGAGCATCGGTTTTGGGGTCGCGGCCGCGGAATTTGCGGTAGGCATCAGACTGCTCCATATTATCGCCGATGCTGAAGACAAAATCATGCAGCCTCTTGGCCACCGCCTTATCGTACGGACCGCCGGCTTCAGTGAAAGCTTCGTATGCATCGGCACTGATCACATCCGACCACAGATAGCTGTAGTATCCGGCCGAATACTCATCTCCCGAAAAAATATGGCCGAACTGAGGACAGCGGTGCCGCATGACCATTTCTTTGGGCATACCCAGTTTTTCAAGTGCTTGTTTTTCAAATTCATCCGGGTTGATTTTTTCACTTCCGGCCAGATGCAATTGCATATCCACCAAAGCCGAAGCCGTGGCTTCAACAGTAGAAAATCCCTGGTTGAATTTGCGGGCTGACTCAATTTTTTTCACCAAAGTCTCCGGTATGGGCTGTCCGGTTTGGTAGTGCAGGGCAAATTTCCCTAAAACCTCCGGGGTGCTGAGCCACCTTTCCAGAATCTGAGAAGGAAATTCCACATAATCCTGCGGCACATTGGTACCTGAAAGGCTCGGATAGTTCACATCCGAACAAAGCCCGTGCAGGGCATGGCCGAATTCATGAAACAGGGTTTCGGCATCGTCCCACGAAATCAAAACCGGCTCACCGGGACCGCCTTTTACAAAATTGGAATTGTTGGATACCAGAGTAATGACCTCCTTGCCTTTCATCCTGCTTTGGTCACGGTAAGCGGTCATCCAGGCACCAGACCGCTTTCCCGGTCTCGCATAAGGATCGAAATACCAAAGCCCGATGGTCTTTTGCCTGTCTTTTTTTTTCACTTCATACACCTCCACATCCGGATGGAAAACCTGCACATCACGGAGAGGCCTGAACGAAAGCCCAAACAATTGCCCTGCCACCCAAAACATACCTTCTCGCAGTTTTTCCAGCTGCATGTAGGGCTTGATTTCATTCTGGTCCAGATCATATTTTGCCTTCCTTACTTTTTCGGCATAGTAGCGGTAATCCCAGGCTTCGATTTTGATTCCCTGTCCCTCCTGATTGGCAATGGCCTGCATATCTTCCACTTCTCTTTTTACCAGTGTACAGGCAGGCTTCCATACGCTCATCATCAGTTCCATGGCTTTTTCCGGGGTCTTGGCCATAGTATTCTGAAGGCGCCAGTGGGCGTGGGTTTTGTATCCGAGCAACTGCGCTCTTTCGGCCCGGAGCTGAAGAATTTCAGAAATAAGGGCATTGTTGTCGCTGGCATCGGCATTGTCGCCCCGGTTTACAAACATCCTCCAGGCTTTTTCCCTCTGTTCGCGGTTTTCGGCAAATTCCAGAAATGGCTCAAGGGAAGAACGGGTATTGTTGATAACCCAGGCTCCTTTCAGCCCCCGGCTTTCAGCGGCACGGGCTGCGGCATCTTTCAGGTTTTTGGGCAAACCGGCCAGGTCATTTTCTTTGTTAATTTCCAGAAATTTCTGGTTTTCATCGGCCAGCAGGTTCTGACT
>CANHCT010000078.1 GCA_947459175.1 Hymenobacteraceae bacterium | reverse complement strand
CTGAATGCCGATGTTGTATACGGAATACAACAAGTGCGTAAAGGTGGTTTTTTGGAGAGAGAAATGGGTAAATTGTTTTGGAAATTTTTTAACTTGTTGAGTCAGGTAAAAATTCCGAAAGATGTAGTTACCGAGCGACTGATGAAAAGACCTTATGTGGATGCTCTGATTTCTCTTGGAGATCGAAACATTTTTATGGGTGGTATGATGTATTGGGTGGGGTATAATCAATCGGGTGTTTATATTAGAAAGAAAAAGCGAATTGGAAAAACTACCTATAGTATTTTTAAAAGGATTAATTTATTGGTTGAAGCCATTACTTCATTTTCTGAAAGACCGGTAAAGCTAATTTTCAATTTTGGTTTGATTGTTTTCTTGATTTCTTTTGGAGTATCCTTTGGATTAATTATCCGTAAAATAATTTTTCCTGAGTCCATATTGGTTGGTTTTACAAGCATCATTGTGATTTTGTTGATGATTTTAGGTTTGATTTTGGTTTCTGTAGGTATTGTAGGCATTTATTTGGCCAGAGTATTTCGACAAGTCCAAGATCGTCCACAGTACATAATAAAAAATTTATTTGATTAGGATGGAAAATTTAAATGAATATCAAGATTCTTATCAGAAAGAATGGAAGTATTTTGATGATAATTATTGGTCATTATCTCAATATGGAGATTTAATGTCAAAAAAAATAATTGAACAGAATTACAGGTCTGTCTTAAGTTTAGGGATAGGGCATAATATTGTGAGCCAAAGTTTCCTTAAATTATTGGATACTAATTTAGATTACTATCATATAGTTGAGGGTTCTTCAGATATAATTAGTTCATTTGCGAGCACAAAAAAATCGTCTAAGATTCAATTATTTCATATGTATTTTGAAGAATTTAATTCAGATTATAAATATGATGCAATTGAAATGGGCTTTGTATTAGAGCATGTGGATGATCCAATTTTTCTGATTAATCATTTTAAGAATTTTCTTAATGATGATGGTGTAATCTTTATAGCTGTACCCAATTCAAATTCACTACATCGACAAATTGGTTTCGAGGCTGGTCTGCTTGATGACCTTAAGAGTTTAAGTAAATTTGATTTACAATTAGGCCATAAACGCTTTTTTGATCTAAAATCCCTTGAGGATAGTATTGCTAAGGCGGGGATGAGAGTTTTAAGCAAAAAAGGGCTTTTACTCAAACCCATAACAGGGGAACAAATAAAATTGTTGGGATGGTCGGAAAATATTATCAATGCACTTCTACAAATTGGTTTAAGAAATCCAGAATTATCGAATTCTATATATATTGAAGCAATCAAATAATTCTTCGAAATGAATATTTTATTACTTGGGGGGACAGGAATATTGGGTACAAATTTAAGAAAAGGATTAGGTCAAAAATTTAGGATAGACTTTACTTATTCAAAATACAACTTTGAAGGTGGCACAAAATATTGCGCAGGAGAAGATCGCATCAACAAACTCGTGAAATTGAAATACGATATGATTATTTACAATATCAATCCCTTGGAATTACAATATTCAGAAGCACTATTTTCTATACAAGATACCGTAAATTATTGCGAGGAAAATAATGTTCATTTAGTATTTATATCAAGTGTATCTGCATTGCCGCAAAACAAACTTTTGAATAGTTATAATTTGAAAAAAGCCATATCTGAGGATATTATCCTGACGGAAATGAAATCTAAAAACTTCACAATCGTTAGATTTACTCAGTTGTTCGATTCGGAAGGCTTGGGAAAAAAATCCCAACCTGGATTATATTATTTACTTGATTCGGTTAAACATAATAAGCCCATTCAGATATTTTTGAACTATGAGGACTGTATTAGAAATTACACGCCTATTGAAGTTGCAGTAAATTTTATAGAGCTAATAATTTTAAATAATTTTAAGGGGATTTTTAATTCATATTTGGATTCATTCACATTCAAGTTTTATGATTTATTGATTTTATTGTCAAGTTTTAACTCACGATATGATATGTATAAAATGGTAAGCATAGGAGAAGTAAAGGGGCAAAATTTTTTTTTAGAAAGCCCTAGTGATGAATTAGTTTCCAGGTTAGTTGTGAAAAAGCCTATTGTAGATTATTTTCTTGAAGCATATAATAATCTATGAGCAAGGAAAATCCTAAAGTATTAGTTACTGGCGTTGGTGCAATCATTGGTTATGGTATAATTGAAAGTTTGAGACAGACTGATTCTGGGTGTTTCGTACTAGGTGTAGATATCTATGAAGAATGTTTTGGTAAGCACATCTCTGATGTATTTGTTCAGGTACCTCTTACTTCAGACCCAAAGTATATCTCAGTAATTCAAGAATTGCTTCAAGAATATGAGATTGAATTAATTATTCCTGGCATAGAACAGGACCTTTATTTTTTTTCCGAAAATCGAGATTTATTTGACGTAAATATAGTTTTGAATAATATCGATTTAATTCAATTGTCCAAGGATAAATACTTGATGTTTAATTATTTAAGAAATTTATCTGCAAGCTATGTTATTCCTTCATTTCTTTCGTTGGATTATGATTCTGCAAAGTCCTTATTGGGCCTTCCGTTTATTATAAAGCCGAAGAAATCTTATGCTTCTAAAGGTTTTTTCGTGATAAAAAATGAAGATGATTATTTTTTGGCCAAAAATTCTGTAAATGAAGATACCATATTCCAGCCTTATATTGGTGATGCCGACAGTGAGTATACAGTTTCGGTATTTGGAGATGGCAATGGAGGCATTGTTGATGGTTTGATTCTAAGGCGATATCTGTCTAAAGCTGGTGCCTCCGAAAGGGCATACACTGTGCCAAGCGATATTCATTTGGAGACTGCGGTTTTTGATTTGGTAAAAATTTTTAAACCTGTAGGGCCTACTAATTTTCAGTTTAGAAAACAACATAGTGAAGTTTTTCTGCTTGAAATTAATCCTCGGATTTCGAGTGCATGTTCCATTCGTTCTAAATTTGGATATAATGAACCTGCACTTTGTGTACAGTACTATTTAGACAATAAGAATTGTATTGTTTTGCCAAAAAAGAGTGGTTCTGCTATTCGCTATATTGCTGATCGAATAGTGTATGAATGATCTTGCGATTATATCCGATATTCACGGCAATTTACCGGCCTTAGAGGCTGTTTTGGCCGATATAAAGAGCAGGGGTATAAAAAACATCATGTGCTTAGGTGATTTGGCTGGTTATTATTGTGGGTTTAATGAAGTGATTGATATCCTTCGGCTAAATAATATTCCTACTGTTATGGGTAATCATGATTATGCATTATCATTCAATTTTGGCGTAATTGAAAGGTCCAAAACCTGCACTCATATATTAAAGTGGCAATTGGATAGATGTACTCCTGAAAATCTTGAGTATTTGAGAGGCCTTCCTCTTTCTATAGACCATGTTTTTGGTAACAGGCAGGTAAAGATTGTTCATGGAGGGCTCAAAGATAATTTGGACGAGTACTTATTTGATGTTGATGATGAGTATTTCAGGTCGTGTAATTTTAATCAGGATATATTAATTACCGGCCATACTCATCTTTTATCCTATAAGTCATTTTACAGCGGTAAAATTTGGTTGAATCCTGGTTCAGTCGGGCAGCCTCGTGATTTCAATAATTCTGCAGCTTATTTGATAATTGGTGAAGATTTTTTACCTTCCTTTGTTCGGGTTCCTTATGATTTTTATAAAGTAATTCATTCTATGCAAGAAAATGGTTTTGCCCCTTATATTTCAGAAGGGTTGCGGACAGGGAAAAAGATTTCTTAAATAATTAAATGATTCCATTCAACAAACCATACCTCACGGGCAAGGAAGCCCATTACCTCTATCAGGCTGTACTTTCCGGCAAAATCAGCGGTGATGGTATTTTTACTAAAAAATGCCACCAGTGGATGGAGGAAAGATACGGATTTCCCAAAGTCTTGCTGACCACCTCCTGCACCGATGCGCTTGAATTGGCTGCATTGCTCCTCCGGATAGAGCCGGGCGATGAGGTCATCATTCCTTCCTACACTTTTGTTTCTACTGCCAATGCATTTGCCCTCCGGGGAGCCAATATCCGTTTTGTGGACAGCCGCAGCGACCATCCGGGCATTGATGAGGACAAAATCGAAGAGGTGATTAACTCCAAAACCAAGGCCATTGTGCCGGTCCATTATGCCGGTGTGGCCTCAGATATGGACAAAATCAACGATCTCGCCCGAAAATACAACCTTAAAGTAGTGGAAGATGCTGCGCAGGCAATCGATTCCTGGTACTTGGGCCGGGAGGGCAAAAAACCGCTGGGCGCCTGCGGCGATCTGGGCTGTTTTTCATTCCACGAAACAAAAAACATCATGGCCGGCGAAGGCGGAATGCTCTCCATTGCCAACACCGAATATTCCGACAGAGCTGAAATTCTTCGTGAAAAAGGCACCAACCGGTCCGCATTTTTCAGGGGACAGGTTGACAAATACAATTGGGTCGATATCGGATCGAGTTTCTTGCCCAGCGATATCATTGCAGCCTTTTTATATGCCCAGCTCGAGAATCTGGAAGACATTCAGCAGCGACGCATCTACATCTGGAACCGGTACTTCAGCAACCTCCAGGACTTGGAAAGTGCAGGGTACCTGAAACGCCCTGTACTTCCCTCTTTTGCTACGCAAAATGGCCATATGTTTTATATCCTATGCCGGGATCTGGAAGAGCGCACCCGTTTGATTGAACACCTGAAATCAGCCGGAATCAATGCCGTTTTCCACTACATCAGCCTGCACGCTGCTCCTTATTTTCAAGCCAGCCACGATGGCCGGCCCCTACCCGAAACAGACCGCTACACAGACACGCTGCTGCGGCTGCCCCTCTTTTATGAGTTGCAGGACGAGCAAGTGGATTACATCTGCGATACCATCCGGGCTTTTTATAAGGGGAAGTAATCCCTCTGCAGGCAGAAAACAGAATCGGACAGGATGGAAAGCCTGGCTTGCCCGCTTAATCCAGTATCCATTTGAAACAGAGCTGTTTGTTTCTGTTTCTTGCTTTCAGAAAATACAATCCGGAAGCCAGGTTTCCTTTATTCAGTTCCAGACGATTATTGCCTTTGGTAAGTGCAAAATGGTGAATGCGCACCAACTTGCCGCCGGCCTCTCTGACCTCCAGATCCAGTATTCCCTCCGATTCTGATACCCAATCCAAAAATGAAATTCCCTCCGATGGATTGGGAAAAAGCAGGGGCTTCATTGGAAATTCAGAAGAATGATTGCCGGTTACAAACCCGGCACTGCTCAGCCTCAGATGGTCGAAGCGGGCTTTTGCGCCGTTTTTTACCACCACTATTCCGGCTACCGGATTGCTGCCCAGATTGATACTGCGACTGTAATAAAGGGTCCAGTTTTGGCCGTCCTGAGAATAAAAACCTTTAACGAGGTTTTGGTTCCGGGTAAGCTTCAGCCACATGGGCATGGCTTGTTCGGTTACCCATTCATAGGCATTGCCGGCTCCGTTGCTGCTTCGCCACTGCCAGAAAACCCCCCTTGTATCCAGTGAAGAAATGGCCGCAAAGGCCGCAGAAGAATCGGTGCTGTTCCGCATCATGAGTCCTCCCAAGTCGTTCCAAACCGGTGAAACGCTCAAAACCCGGCAGGTAAGGGTGTCCACCGCTGCCATGGGACGGTAAAGCATGGTCAACCGTTCGTAGTTGGCGGCCGAATACCCCTCCGACCAGGATCTGATTTCAAATTCTTCCCCCAGGGAGTCGGTGCACAGGCTTCCGCTGCGAAACGAGTATCCGATGTCGGTCAGTTGCCAGCCTTCGGGGGCCGAATAGCAGGTTTGATCTCCAAATCCAAAACTGACTACCGGCTGTCCGCCAGAGTATTGGAAGTAGTAGCCACTTATTGAAGTTTCTCCATTCCCCAATACCATTTCAATTTCCAAATTGTAGGGACCTGCAGAAGGATAAACCTGAGAATCCTGCAACACTTCCGAAACCGACATTTCTACATAAAAACTGTCCTTCAGCGGACCAAGCGGAGGCACTGAAAAGGCGACCCGCACATATCCGGCACTGGGTGTGGCAAAGGGGTCCTGATAAAAATTGATGTCCCGGATTTCCCGGTTGGATACCATTCGGCCGCTTAATATCATCTTGCCCGACAGCACCTGAGTGTGAAGCCTTAAAATCCCTGAGGTATTTCCATTATAAAAAACAGCACCCGAATTATCGGAAAAAACCTGGCAGCGGTCCAGAATTGTGCATCCTGCCCGGTTGATGAAGGTGGGATAGCGGGTCAGTGTGTAGTTTCCATCAGCCATCAGATTGGTGCCTTTCAGTGGGTTCAGGTCTTCAGATTTGGTTTGGTGCGAATGGGGCAGGTTGAGACCGTGGCCCAGTTCATGGGCGATACCTCCAAAAAAGGTAACGAAGCGGTCTGCCCAAACTCCGCTTTGTCCCAGGTATTGCAGGTCCAGTTGCGGGTAGTCTGTTGCAAAGCAGGTTTTTCCTGTTCCGTAATAGGGAAGTCCGTTCATCTGATCGAAGGCAGGCGTACCCACCAGCACCAGGGAATGTTCGCTTACGATGAGTTCCGGATGGTCATTTCTGAATTGATTTACTTCGTTGATCAGCAGCTCGTTGCCATTGTTGCGGTAGGCATCCAGATTCAGAACTCCTGCAATTTCCACCAGCCTTATGCTGTCTGGATGCAGTGTTTCGGTAAACAGGCCAAAGGTCTTAAATCCATAACCGGAAGCAGCCATTTGCTGGCCATAATATTGCTGAAGCCAGAGCATCATGGCGCTGATGCGCTTTCGGTGCCGGGCATCTGCCACCACATCCGCCGCCCTGAAATAAAAAACATTGAGGTTATAGGGCTTGGAAGAGGAATATTCCACGCCATTATACTGGGTGGTGTATGCAAAAAGATTCACAGGCAAAACCATTGCCACAACCAGCCACAAGAAATATTTCATTCGGATTTGATTGTCAAAATGCTGGGGCAAGGTTCGAAAAAGATTCCTTTGAGCAAGGGTTTTGAAAAAATATTTTATTCTGAAAAAGCTAAACCTTTGGCAGGGATTCCAAAAAGACTGTGAATCCTGATTTGAAAAGTGCAGCACCTGCTCACCCCTCAAAAAATTTGGAGGAAACAAACAATGGAACATCCGGCAGAATGGCTTGTGAACTTCGGACCGGCTGCAAACAAAGAACCCTGCCTTTTTCAAGACAGGGTTCTTTGGAATAATTTCAAAAATTTACCGGGCTTTTACCAGCCTCACAATTTTTTGGGTTTTTTCTGTGTTGGCCTTCAAAATATAAATACCATTGGGCTGATCTTCAAGTGAGATAAAGTCCGGTGCCGGCCCTTCCGATTTGGACCAGATTCTCTTTCCGGAAGCATTCCAAACCTCCAGGCTCAAAGTTTCCGACTTGAGTTCCTCCGGAATGTTAATGAAGAACCTGCCTGAAGACGGATTGGGGTAAATGGTAAATTCATCCCCGGAATTTTCATCCGTATTCAAATCAAATGCTTCACGAGGTCCGCCAAACCAGGTGTAAACCGCAACTCTGATTCCGGAAGTCAAAAATCCCGGAGCAGTGGCTAAAGCCCTGATGGTCGCTTGGGTGTTTGTACCGATTCTTGCGAAGCTAAATGGTCCGGTATAAATCCGGGTAAAGGATGCTCCGATTTTCGGCACATTGCCATTGGTGGTGTAGTATATAGTCGCATTCGGAGTGGAGCAGGTCATGGTAACCAATTGGGGACTTGGATTAGTCCCTGTTCCCGGGCTGATAACCGGAGTTGCGGCTGCGACAATGGGATTGGAGATGGTGTAATTACCAGCAAAAATGGCGGATGTAGTGAACCCTGTTGCCTCAGCAATGGCCCGGATGGTGGTACTGGCATTGATGACAAATGGTCCTGAATACAACAGGGTAAAAGCAGACCCGATTATCGGATTGTTCCCGTTCGTGGTGTAATAGATCGAAGAACCCGGAGTGGAACAAGTCAGGGATATGGTTTGGGGACCTGAATAGGGTCCGGCTCCGGGACTCGCAACCGGAGTTGCAGCCGGAACAATGGGATTGGTTATTTGATAAACAGCCATCAATGTCGCTGAATTGGAAAATCCCGGTGCCGCAGCGAATGCCCTTAGCGTTGTGGAGGCGCTGATACTAAATGGTCCGGAATACAGAAATGTAAAGGTTGTGCCGATTACAGGCACATTACCATTGAGGGCATAATAAATACTGGCGCCCGGGGTAGTACAACTTAATGAAATGCTTAGAGGCCCGGCATAAGTTCCTGCAGCCGGAGTTGCCGTTGGAGTTGCCGTAACAGCCGGAGCGACAAAGTTATAATTTGCCGATGAAGTATTGCTGTTGGAGCACCCCTCTATGGCTATGGCATTTATCCTTGTGGTTGCCGACACGGATATTGGCCCGGTATACAGTTTGGTAAAACTATTTGGAATGTCGAGCCGGGGTATATTTCCGTTTGTAGTGTAGTAAATCGTAGCACCGGCAGTTGAACTGCTTAATGCTACCAATTGTGCACTTTGGTAGTCACCGCTTCCGGGGCTGAATTGCGGTGCACCCACATTTGCTCCTCCCTGAAGAACCGTAATGGTTCCGGTGGCATTGGCCCCTGTACAGTTTCCACCAAGCAACGGAATGCTGTAATTGAATGTTCCGGCTGCAGAAGGTGTGCCGCTGAGGGTAATGTTATTGGACGACCAGGCGGCGTTTACACCACCCGGAAGTCCTGTTGCCGTTCCGATTCCGGTTGCATTACTTGTGGCTTGCGTAATGGGACTTATCACCCTGTTTACACAAACAGACAGGTTCCCTGATGGTGAACCGGCAGAAATTATGGAAAGATACAAAGTATCCGTACCGCAGCCATTATTAAAAGTGTAGGTTCCGCTGCTGCTGTAGCTCTGACCATTCCAGATAAATGGCCCGCAGGCAGTTTGCGAAGTAGCGGAATTGGTGATGTTGTTTACAGTAAGAAAAAGGGTATCCGTACCGCAGCCATTATCAAAAGTGTAGGTTCCGCTGCTGCTATATGTCTGACCATTCCAGGTAAATGGCCCGCAGTTGATTTGGGATGTTGCGGAATTATTGTTGTTGTTAATTGTTAAATACAAAGTATCCGTACCGCATCCGTTATCAAAGGTATAGGTTCCGCTGTTGGTGTAGGTAATTCCGGTTAAAGACCAGGTATAGCTTCCGCATTCGGTGATGGATGTGGCAGAATTTACACCCGGACTTACAGTAACCACAACACTGTCTGTGCAGGATTGCGTTCCATTGGTAATGGTGCAGGTGTAGGTGGTGGTTTGGGTTGGATTAACCGTGATAACCGGCACATTTTCTCCTGTACTCCAGGAATATATATTGCCATTGAATAGTTGCTGCACTTCAGCAGGGGAGAGGGCACGGTCATACAGAGCAACATCATCAATTGAACCGGACCAAAAACCGTTTACATTGGTATTGGTAAATCCGCCTCCGATTGTCATGAGAGTTGGATTCGTATTCAAATCAGACAATGGCAATGTATTGAGCAGCTCCCCGTTCACATAAAGGGAGATGGAATTGCCTGTGTAGATCATGGCCAGGTGATACCAGGTATTCAATTGTCTTTCGCTGTTCCAGCTTTTGTCTTTACACCGGCCCCAAAAGAGGTATCCCGGGTTCGGGCCACCGAAGGTTTCCAATGAGGAGCTGGTATTACAGCAGCAAGTCCCTTCTTTGTAAATACCAACTAAAGGTACTGAGTTGCTGATTTCGCTGCTTTGGTTTATCCAGCAAGAGATTGTCCTTTGGGAGTTTCCGGAGAAAATATCAGTGGAACTTCTTGAAAAATATTGATTTGTTCCATTCAGAACAGGCGCATTTTCTGTATTCCCGAAACGATCTTTTATATAAGAGATGTCGCCGTTGTTTGCCAAATCTTTTCCATTTCCGCTTTCGTCTTCGGAATTGCCATTAAAAGGATACCATGCCACAAGGCCTTGACGCAGATTCGAAGGAAGACCGGCCGAATTGTCTGCCCCACCGGTTGATGAGGCGGTTAAGGTTACCGGCTGACCCTGACAAACTGTATTTTGGCTGGCCGATATGCTGCAATTGAGGAGCGGGATAACGGTTAAATTAAGCGTAAGGATGGAGTCACATCCGGATGTAGTAACCAGCGTATCCAGATAGGTACCGGCTTCTGTAAGCAATTGTCCGTTGAAACTGTAGGATTCTCCTTCCACAATACTTGCAGAAATATTTCCGGAAGGCTGATTCACGGTAATGGTAATGCTTCCTGTACAAGATTGGGTTCCTTTTGTGATGGTGCAGGTGTAGGTGGTGGTTTGGGTTGGATTTACAGTAATAACCGGCACATCTTCTCCTGAACTCCAGGCGTAGGTATTGCCGCTGTAGAGTTGCTCTACTTCAGTAGCAGAGAGGGCACGGTTATAAAGAGCAACATCATCAATCGAACCGGGCCAGAAGCCGTTTTCATTGTTGTCAGTTGGACCGCCTCCAATGCTGAGCAGATTTGTAAAGGTATTCAATCCGGACAATGGATAGGAATCAATGAGTTGCCCGTTGATATAAAGCGAAATGGAGCTTCCCGTAAAGGTCATGGCCAGATGATACCAAGTGTTCAGCTGTCTTCCTCCCGACCAGAACTTGTCATTGCACCGGCCCCAGAATAAGTAATCTGAATTCAGAGATCCTTTGGTTTGCAGAGAGGAACTGGAATTACATCCACAAAATTCTCCGCAATATATTCCGACCAATGCCACTGAGTTGCTGTGGATTTCGCCGGTTTGATTGATCCAACAGGATATAGATCTGGGTGTATTTCCGGAAGAGCCATTGGATAAAACTTTAGAAAAATATTGATTTATACCGTTGAGGTAGGGAGCGCTCGCCGGTTTTCCGAATCGGTCTGTCGAAAATGGGATGCTGCCGTTGTTTACCAAATTCAGACCATTGCCGCTTTCATCCTGCGAATTTCCGTTGAAAGGATACCATGAAACGAGCCCCTGCAACAGGTTTGCCGGCAGAGCCGGATTATTGGATCCGCCGGTGGCTGAGGCTGTGAGGGTTACAGTTTGCCCCGGACAAACAATATTCTTATTAGCCGTAATACTGCAATTCAGGGGTTGAGGATTAACAGAAAGTGTGAGGGTAACTATGGAGTCACAACCTGCTGCATTGACCAAAGTATCTGTGTAGGTACCGCTTTGGGTGAGCAACTGACCATTAAACGGGTAATTTTCACCTTCAAAAACAGAGGCCGCCAGGCTCTTTGCAGAGGGTTGCCTTACATTGATGTTGAGGCTTTTTTCACAGGTTTGGTTTTCCAGGGTAATGGTGCAGGAGAAAGAAGTGTTTTGACCGGGGGCTACTTTGATGGTGGGTGTTGTGGCGCCGTTCGACCATAAAAAAGAAGGTTTTCCCAGATTGTAAAGTTGCTGAATTTCAGAGCTGGAAATGGCACGGTCGTACAGGGCGACATCATCAATATAACCCGGCCAAAAATCATTTTGGTTATTGTCTGTTTCCCCTCCGCCAATACTGAGAATGTTGGGAACCGTAAACAATCCGGATAAGGTCTTAGTATTGATAAGCTCTCCGTTTATGTAAAGAGAAACGCTTCCGGGCGTGTAGGTCAGGACCAGATGATACCAGGTATTCAACTGCCGTTGACTTTCCCAGGATTTGTCATTGCACCTTCCCCAGAATAAATAGTCGGAGTTCAGGGCACCGTTGGCTTGCAGGGAAGAGCTGGAATTGCAACCACAGCTTCCGTTGCAGTGTATTCCTACCAGGGCAACTGAATTGTTGTGAATTTGATTGGTTTGGTTTATCCAACAGGAAATCGTCCGGCTCGAATTTCCGGGGAAGATGCTCGGAAAATCTTTTGAGAAAAATTGGTTAACTCCGTTCAGAAGGGGTGCACTGGCCGGATTTCCGAACCGGTCAGTGGAATACGGAATATTTTCGTTGTTGGTTAAGTGATTTGCATTTGGACTTCCGTCATTGGAGTTTCCGTTAAATGGATACCAGGCCACAAGCTTGTCCAACAAGTTGGTCGGAAGGTTGAAATTTCCTCCCCCGCTAAAAGTGGCGGTCAGGACTACGGAATCTCCGGCACAGATGCTATTGGATGACGCTGTGATGCTACAGGTCAGCGAACTCGTGTTTAACCCGGAAGGATTAAAGGAACCTTGCGCCGATGGCGATTGTGCATGGAGCACCGAAACTGCAAAAAAGCAGAATAAGCTGAACAAAGCTTGGCGAACTGATTTTTTCATTTGAATAAATTTTTGATTGGGGGTGTTTTAACTTTAATTTTTGTCTTGCGATGTCAAAAGAACCATCAAGCATTATTGTTTGGATGAACAATAAAAATGCAAGGTGAAAAAAAAAATAATATTGTCAAAAATTTGGAAATTTTTTAAAATATATATATAATCGTGCCTCGCTCCTGGAACACATTACCATACATGTGTCTCAGAAAAGTAATCCTATCATTCTGCATCTCCGGCTGTTTTGCATCTCCGGATTGCATTCCTGCAAACCATCTGCGCCCCTGAAAATACTTTGCATGGATTGTGTCCTGTCCCTGGTGCAATTCCTTTTCTGAGTTGCCCTCTTTTAAACCATTGAGAAACCCGTCAAAACGGCCAAAACCAACCAAAAATCGGACATTTTTTTACTGTTTTTGACCAGGAGAAAAGCCACTTAGGACAAAAAAGGTGTCGGCGATGTACAAAAAATCATTTACCCGTTGTACGGTTAGGAGAAAAGAGCTGATTTAACGCTGCGTAAATTTCTATCTTTTTGAATATTAGATAGTTGACAAAACAACAATCCAACCAGCTTATGCGTTAACCTTACTACCAAACCCTTTATTGTTTTGGCAAAATTCCG
>CANHCT010000077.1 GCA_947459175.1 Hymenobacteraceae bacterium | reverse complement strand
TTTACCGGGTTTCCGGTAAGTTCTGAAAATTCTTTTGCTGTTAATGTAGGATATTTTGAAAACACATAAGACCAGGTCTTTTCATAATTGGTTTTGGTGGCACGGGGCAACAGTTTTTTCAATGTACCTTCCAGTTGGTTGTATGGGATGGTGCCATAAGCCCTTTCTTTTTGGCCGGCGGAGTTTATTAAAATCAAAGTGGGAAAGCCCCTTATTCCCAATTCTCTCCCCAACTTTAAATCTTCTTCAAAAAGTTCTGTGGCTTTTCTTTCATAGTCGGCTTTGAGTTTGGCCACATCCAGTCCGGCTTTTTTTCCTGCCAATTCCAAATGTTCCCATTTTGTGATGTTCTTTTTTTGAAGAAATACCATTTCCCGTAATTCCCGAAGAAACCGGATGGCTTTTTCCTTGTCTTGAATTTGAGCTGCTTTAAACGCAACCGAAGGCGGATAGGATGATTCCAGGGGGTCTTCCAGCCAGACATTTCCGTCTATGGGCATTTCATAATAATCGCTTACTTCATCCCAATGCCGTGCCACATCGGAGGGTTTGCTGATGTCACCGCTGTTATAACTCCAGTCGGGAAGCAAACCACCCATCCGGTATTCAATTTCTGTGATGTGGCCATATTCCAACTTTAGCTTTCGCAGTTGCGGCTCTATTCCCCAACAGGCCGAACAAATGGGATCTGTATAATAAATGATTTTTAGTGGCTTGGTTGTTTTTAATGCTCTGTTATTGTCTGCTGAATTGGTATCTGTTCCTGGGATTTCGCAGAATCCTTTTTCCGGATTGCAGAGTAAAGCACTTTTTTCGTTTTGAATTTCCACTTTATTTTGAGAATGACAGCCTGTATGTACAAGTATGAATACAGTAATAAAAAGGGAAAAAAAGCTTTTCATTTTTTTGGTGTCTTTCGGTAAGCGGGCGGGAATTTTGATAACCTGTAAAATTAGTTTTGGTGCAGGTGGTTTGCAAATGTTGGTCAGATGCGGACCTTGCCTGTACAGGAAGATGGGCAAGCAGGAAAAGGCCGGCAGATGCCATAGTCCGTTATTCGGAATAAGGAGGGCAGAATCATAGAGTTTTCTCCATGGCCGAAAGATGTTCGTCCACCCGGACAAGTTCAACAGAACCTGTTTTGGACCTGATGAGGAACCTGATAATCGGTTTTAAGTTGTAATACGCTGAAAATCAGAAAAAAACATTGAACCTTGAACAAAAAAATCAGAAACAGGGCACAAGGAATCAGGAACTTTCAACTCCCGCAAATATTCTCCACCTTTGATTTTTGAAACCAACACCTATGGCCGAATTCAAAACACCCGCTACCGAAACAGAATTTCAAGCAAATTTTGCTCAGATCAAACCCATTATGACGCCCAATCAGGCGCACTATGAGAGCAGCCGCTGCCTCTTTTGCTATGATGCCCCTTGTGTAAATGCCTGCCCTACGGGCATCGATATTCCCCTCTTTATCAAGCAAATCCATTCGGGAAATACCGGCGGGGCTGCCAAAACCATTTACCAATCTAATTTCTTCGGGCACTCCTGCGGCAAGGTTTGCCCCACCGAGGTGCTCTGCGAAGGCGCCTGCGTGTACAACCACCAGGGTGTGAAACCCATTGAGATTGGCAGGCTGCAAAGTTTTGCCACCACCAAAGCAATAGGAGAGGAGCGATACTTTTTCTCTCCCGGCAAGCCCAAAGGCAAAAAAGTGGCCGTCATCGGTGCCGGCCCGGCCGGACTCTCCTGTGCAGCCGAACTGCGGATTCTCGGCTTTGAGGCAG
Source organism: Hymenobacteraceae bacterium (assembly GCA_947459175.1). GTDB lineage: Bacteria > Bacteroidota > Bacteroidia > Cytophagales > Flexibacteraceae > CAMDMI01. The sequence continues at coordinate 11,172 of CANHCT010000077.1, read as the reverse complement.
ATGTATTTGAGGCCAAAAGCCAGCCCTCCGGCCTCACTGTGCATGGTGTGGCCCCCTACAAAATCACCAACGAAGAGGTGCTGGACGAAATGGACTGGCTGCAATCTCAGCTCGGGTTTAAGATCCATTACGAACATGCCATCGACAGCCATTCACGGGTGGCCGAACTCGAGCAACAATACGATGCCATTTTTCTGGGAATCGGACTGGGGCCCACTTCCAGCCTGGGCATACCGGGCGAGGACAAAAAAGGCGTATTCGGTGCGGTGGAGTTTGTGGAAGTCCTCAGGCGAAATCACCACCATACCCATGTAGAAAAGAGGGTAGTGGTGCTGGGGGGCGGCAATACCGCCATGGATGCCGCCTCGGAGTGTGCCCGAATGGGTGCCGCCGAAGTAAGCCTGGTGTATCGCCGGGGCAAGGAAGAAATGGGGGCCTATGATTTTGAATACGACCTGGCCAAAAGTGTGGGCGTAAAGGGCCTCTTCAATCTCAGTCCGGTAGAAATTCTGGGAACCGACAAGGTGGAAGGCATCCGTTTTGTGAAAACCGAAATGAAAAACGGCAAACCCGAACCTATTCCCGGCTCTGAATTGGAAATGGCCTGCGATTGGGTGATCAAGGCCACGGGGCAATCGAAGCGCAAGCCCCTGCTGGAGATGATTGCCGGCCTCAACTACGATGCATCGGGCAAGATTACGGTGAACGAAAACGGACAAACCAGCCACCCCAAATACTATGCTGCCGGCGATGCCGTAAGCGGGGGACAGGAGGTAGTAAATGCTGTAGCCGACGGCAAAAAAGCAGCCCGTGCCATAGCAGCAGCTTTGGTATAAAAGATTGATAGTAAGAAATATGAAGGTGGATTGTGCCGGGTGCCAATCCGGTGAAGCACCACCATGTCCGCCGCTGTAGGGAGCCGCACAGGCACAAAAAAAACACCCCGGTTTCGGGGTGTTTTCTGAAGTACCGAAGGTGGGACTCGAACCCACACAGCCGTGAAGCCACACGCCCCTGAAACGTGCGTGTCTACCAATTCCACCACTTCGGCAAGTGGAGCGGGAGACGAGGCTCGAACTCGCCACCTATAGCTTGGAAGGCTATCGCTCTACCAAATGAGCTACTCCCGCTTTTTTGAGGTTCCGAGCGGATTCGAACCGCTGTAGAAGGTTTTGCAGACCTCTGCCTAGCCACTCGGCCACGGAACCTTTTTTCTTAAGGGGCTGCAAAAGTATGAATCCGATTTCCAATTCAAAACATTTTGCCCGCCAAAGCCGCAATAATCTTTTTTTTCGTGCCCGCTGCGATCCCATACACAGTCATTGCCTGAAATAGGTTTACGGTTTTTAAGAGAGATATCAAATTAAAAACAGGCAAAAAAATGGCAACAATAGAACAGGTTTCATAGAGCATTTAGGAGCACCGGAGGCCGGTAAGTGGTAGGGAATTTTGATAACTTTTAATTATAGTTTTGGTGTTTTTGGTTTGCAAATGGACCATCTTTGAACTTTAAACCTTGAACTAAAATCAGATACCACCCAAAAAAAGAAAGACAACCCGGGCAGAACCGGAGTCCTGCAGAGTTGCCTTTCATGAGCGTTGGACGACAGCCCAACAACCTCCTCATTAGTGCTGCAAAAATAGAAATTTTGTATTTCCCAACGCCATATTTCCGATATACGAAGTGTACGGAATCCGAAAAATAAACGGTTTTTTCTTTTTGCAGGCTCGTCCGCCCCGACCGCTGTTCGGCTGCTTTTTTTCTCAGTCGTCCAGATGGTCGTGCAGGCCTGTACCCAGTAAAATCTGCTCTTTGTGCTTTTGAATCCTTGCTGCCCTGGTCTTACTTTGTTTGGCTTGTGAAAAATGCAGCAGATAGCCCCTTTGCCGGCCCGGTGTCAGGCTTTGGAAAGCTTTTTCAAAGGCCGGGTCTGTTTCGAAGACCAGCAGCAATTCTTCGGGGAAGGGCTCTTCGTTATTTTTCTTTGGCAGGGAAACTTTATTTTCTTCTATGGCCATAGCCTCCTGAATGTAGTGATGCAGGGTCTCCCTGTGCTTTTCTATTTCTTCGGTTCCTCTAAATTTTACAATCCTGCCGGCTTGCACCCGGCCTTGCTGTTGCAAAATATTATATGGGTCGCTCAAAAGCACACCTTTGAAAAAAACCAGATTGGCAGAATCTTTCAAGGCATTGATGCTGAGTACATTTTTTCCATTCAGGGTGTAAACCGGAACGCCCCATTTCAGTTCTTCCCTGAGCCCGGAAGGCAATACGATTTGCCTCAACAATTGCAATTCTGCCCGCCAGGTATTGACCTTGCATCGGGGCGTTCCCCCGAAGCGGCAACGCATACATCCCATACTCAGGTATTGCGAAATTTCTTTGGTCATACTGCTTACAGGATATCAGAATTCAATGGGTTTTTAGAAGACTTGTTTTATTCTTCTTTGAATTGATTTTTAACATGTAAAAATTTGAAATTCAACCTGTTGATTCTCCGGTTCTGCTGCCTTATTTTCTTCCTCCAAACAGGTTCAGCAGCGAAAATCCACCCGATTTTCTTTTGGTTACAATCTTGGTTCCCTTCGGACAATCTTTCCAGTAAATTTCCGAAGGATCTTTCTTTTTGGGGAGGGAGGTTGAGGCCAGATTGGGCTTGCGGGCAAAATCCAGTACGGCATTGGTGCAGCGGGAGCGGTGGGGTTGTATGGATATGCCGATGTAATGGATGTCTTCGCTGAGGAGATTGTTGCGGTAGGCTTTGCCCCGTTCTCCCTTTTCAAGCAAAAAAGACATCACGATGTCCACCGGTTCGCCGGAGCCCTGGTAATAATTTTCTGCAATGAATGCACTGGATGGAAAAAATTGCCTTACCCGCTCTTCAAATTTTTGTCCGTTTGAACCGGTATGGCCCTCCAATCCGCTGAAGCCCATGTCTTTGGCATGAATAAAAGAGGACTTATACAATGAAAAAGCTGGCATAAGGGGGAAAACGCTTTTGCGCACCTTCAGTTCGCTCATCAGATTTTTGATGTCTGACTGGTTGGTATCGAGGTCGGCACTCAAAATGACATCGCGGAGAAAACCCCGGGGATCGAAGCGGACCAGGTTGCACAATGCCACAACATATTTCTCATTTTCAGACATATAGAATTCTTTTGCCGCTGTGTGAAGGCCGGCATATTTGCCCTGTCCGAATAAATTTTTTAAAGATTGGCCTGAAAGTCCGAAGGCAGAAGGGGAGGAAAGCAACAGATAAACTGTGCCAATCAAAAAGACGATTTTGCCGTATTTTGATTTTTTGCCTGCCATTGGTAATGCTGTGTTATTTATGCATTAAGCCCTTGTAAAGGTAAACGCAACTTCCACAAATTTTTTCAGTCAAAAGCACTTTTTTCCTACAGGTTATTTTTTTGATAACAAATCAATTGGGGCAGGGCTTGCCGAAATTTTTTTTCCCATGTTAAGAGAACACAGCCGGTATCCCGTCAAAGCTGCTTTTTGCTCTTATGTTTTTCCGGAAAAACATCCTTTGTGGCGGGCTGAAAAGCATTGCTTAAATTGCCGCCGAAAATGAAATGGAATTACCTTCCGCTTTTGCTATTGCTGGCATGCGGCCAAAATCCCGGAACCGATCCATCTGAATTGACAGAAAAATTCAATGCAGCCTGGCAAAGCAATGACCCTGATAAGGTATTGAAGATCAGGATGGAATTGGCGGAAATGGCCCCGAGACAACCCGAAGGCCTTTATGCCAAAGCATGGCTGGCCGACAGATCCGGTGATTCCCGGAAAGCCATCAAAACAGCCGATACCCTGGTGATGGGTTTTCCGCAATTTGATAAAGGCTGGTACCTCAGGGCGAATCTCAGGGAAAAATCAGGCGACCTGCAGGGTGCCGCCCAGGACTATGACCGTGCTCTGAAGAGAAATCCTCTTTTTTCAGAAGCATTAATTAACCGCGGCAGCCTGCATTTTCGCACTCAGCACTACGACCTTGCCCTTAAAGATTTTGAAAAAGCCGGCAACATCAGTCCCGGCAACCGATTGGTTTTCCGCAACCTCGGCAATGTGTGGATGGCATTCGGCAAACCCGAAAAAGCCTGTCCATGCTGGAGAAAGGCCGATTCGCTGGGTATGCCGGGCACCGATACCCTGCTCAAAAAATATTGCTTACCCTAATTCTCCGTCCCTTGCCCGAATATCCCCTTTCTGTTTTCTGGCTTTTTCTCCTGCCTGTTTTCAACATCGGGTTGTGGATGCTTTTTCCTCAAAAAAGGCAGGTATGGGGCGTTTTGCCGGCGGTATTTTTATTTGGTTTTTGGCTTTACCTGCTGCTCTTCAGTCAGGAGCCGGGATTCTCTTTTCAGGAAAAATGGATTTTTTCAGATGATTTCCGTTTAGGGTTATCCTTTCTGCCCGACAGCCGCCGTATTTTTCTCGCATGGCTGAGCAGTTTCTTAACCCTGCTCATTCAGGTTTATTCCCTTGCCTGGCTGCCAAAATCCTCCCGTTGGGGACTTTATCAGCTTTTGCTTACAACTTTCTGCCTCTCCATGAATGGCCTCTTTATGGCTGGCAATCTTTTTACATTGCTCATTTTTTGGGAGTTGGTAGGTTTGACTTCCTATTTGCTGGTTCAGTTTTGGTTCGAAAAAAATAATCCTGCCCGGGCCGGACTCCGGGTTTTTTTGGTCAACAAATTGGGTGATCTGGCCCTCATTTCGGGCATTGGCCTTCTGGTTTCTTTTGGAATGGGCGGAATGGTCAGCGACAATTTGGGTATTCCCGGAGGTGCAGTCCGTTTTTTTCAATCGCCGGCAGGATCCGTGCTGACGGGATTCCTGGTTTTGGCTGCCCTCATCAAATCGGCCCAGTTTCCTTTCAGCATCTGGCTGAAGGAAGCCATGCAAGGACCTGCACCGGTTTCAGCATTGCTACATTCTGCAACTATGGTGGTGGCCGGGGTGTGGCTGCTGGTTCAGTTGTCGCCTGCCTTCGGACCTGAACTACATTGGATTTTGGTGATTACAGGCGGATTCACTTTCCTGTTTTTCAATGGTTTGGCCATATTTTCAGGTCACCTCAAAAATATTTTAGCTTTTTCTACCATGGCCCAGCTGGGTATGATGGTGATGGCTGTGGGCAGCGGCAGGGCCGAACAAAGTCTGCTCCATCTGGTTGGTCATGCTTTCTTTAAATCCGGGCTTTTTCTGATTTGCGGTTGGCTGATGCTGTCGGCTGCTGCCGGGGGCAAAGAGAACGATGAGCAGCAATTTATCCCAAACCTGAAAGGATACCTTTCCCGGCAACCTCTGTTGAAATGGGCCTTTTTATTTTTCCTTTTTGGTCTGGCCGGCTGGCCCCTCAGCGCCGGATTTATCTCCAAAGAATTGCTGTTGCCGCAGGTTTCTCAGGGTGCTGATTCCCTGCAATGGTTGGCGTATGTCATTTTTCAGGCCGGCATCGGAATGAGCGCCTTTTATGCCTTCCGTCTTGCCCTCTTTCTGGGCTTTTCTGATTCTGATTCTCCTCATTTTCAATCGATTTCCTCTCCCTTGTTTTCTGTTCCTGTATTGATACTGGCCATCCTTTCCGGATTCTGGATTTTTGGGCCCCATCCCTTTTCTGCTTCAGGCTGGTTGCCGGGTATCCTTATGGTTCCTGCCGAAACGGTTTTTCCAGATGTCATTATGTTACTGGCTGGCTCTGCATTGGCGTGGTTCTGCTCCGAAAGGCAGCAATGGAGGGCTTTTGTCCTGCCCGCCTGGTGGAGCCGGCATTGGGCAGCCATGCAGATTTTTTCCCTTGCCGTCGCCCGTTCGGGGCAATTTCTGATGCGGGCGTCCGGGGCTGTGCGGCAATCAGAAGAAAAATTGTTGGATAAGCCGCTTCAATGGGGCTCGGCGGTGTTTTTGGTGGGCGGATATTTTACTGCCTTCCTCGATAAATATGTGGTGGATGGCTTGATAAACGGCCTTGCCACTCTGTGCAGGCAGGCGGGTTCCATGCTTTGGTCGCAGGCCCGGAGAAGCCCGCAGTATGTGGGATTTTTTGTCTTTGTGCTGATTTGCCTTTGCCTGTATTTTTCTTTTAAATGATGATGAAAATATCAGATTATCAAATTTTTATAACCGAAAAACAAGCCGAATTCGGATTCATTCCCTCTGGTTTTGTTCTAGAAAAGTGGGAAGATGTCCTTCCTTATTTTCAATCACTCCTCGACAGGAAAGTGGACACCGCCGAAGAAACACAACAATGGCTCAGGGACCGCTCCGAACTGAACGGGGTGCTCGAAGAAGACATGGCCTGGCGCTACATCAAAATGACCTGCGATACCACGGATGAATTGGCGGGAAAGCGGTTTTCTGTTTTTGTGGATGAGATCCAGCCGCAGGTTTCTCTTTTTGGCAATCATTTGGATAAGAAGATGTTGCAGTTGCCGGACATCGGAAAAATAGAGGAGAAAGGCCTGGACATCCACCTGAAAAATGTGCAGCAGCAGATTGAAATTTTCAGAGAAGAAAACATACCCCTGCAAACCGAAGAGCAGAATAAGGCCAAGGAATACTCCAACATATCGGGCGCTATGGGCATAGAGTGGGAGGGAAGAGAACTCACCATGCCGCAGGCGGGGGTATTGCTGCAATCTACCGACAGAGAAATCAGGAAGTCGGTCTATGAAAAAATCGGTGCCCGGCGTCTGAAGGATGCCGATACCCTGGAGGAACTTTTTTCGGGAATGGTAGAGCTCCGGCATAAAATGGCCTTGCATGCTGGATTTGCCAATTTCCGCGACTATGCCTTTGCAGCTATGCACCGCAGCGATTACAGCCCTGCCGATTGCAAAAAATTTCATGATGCTGTGGAAAAATGCGTGGTTCCCCTGATAGGCGAAATGGCCGTAATCCGAAAACAAAATCTGGGCCTGGAAACCCTCAGGCCCTACGATTTGGCCGTGGAAGAAAACGGGAAAGCACCCCTCAAGGCCTTTGAATCGGGAAAAGACCTGCTCGAAAAAGGGAAAAAGGTTTTTTCAAAGCTTAATCCTTTTTTGGGAGATTGCCTGGAGGCCATGGACAAAAAATGCCATTTTGATTTGGAATCGAGAAAAGGCAAAGCCCCCGGCGGATACAATTATCCCCTCGACTTGTCGGGCTTTCCCTTTATTTTTATGAATGCCAGTTCTACCCTGCGGGATATGGTGACGCTGATGCACGAAGGCGGACATGCTGTCCACAGCATTGTGACCCGGCTGCTGCCCTTCAATTTCCTCAAGCACACGCCCTCCGAGGTAGCCGAACTCGCCAGCATGAGCATGGAACTGATGAGCATGGACCACTGGAATATCTATTTTTCGGATGCTGAAGACCTGAGGAGAGCGAAAAAAGAACACCTCTCTCAGGTTATCGATACCCTTCCCTGGGTGGCCACGATCGATGCCTTCCAGCATTGGCTCTACGAAAATCCGAACCACAGCCGGGAGGAAAGAACGGCCGCATGGCTGGATATTTCAAACCGCTTTTCATCCGGAGAGGTGGATTACAGCGGCTATGAAAAATTCAGAGAAATCCAGTGGCACAAGCAGTTGCATTTGTTTGAAGTTCCTTTTTACTACATCGAATACGGGATGGCCCAGTTGGGAGCCATTGCGGTGTGGCGAAATTTCAAAAAGAACCCCGAAAAGGCTTTGGGCGATTACCTCGCAGCGCTGTCCCTGGGCTATTCGGCCGGCATCCGGGAGGTGTATGAAACGGCGGGTGTAAAATTTGATTTTTCAGAAGACTACATCCGGGAACTGATGGATTTTGTCCGGTCCGAGATGGAATCTCTGTAACCCAACTGTCTTGATATGTGAACCCTTACAAATGTTCCTGCCCGGCTAAAAAACACGGCAAAAATGCTTGTAAGTAATTCGGTCTATTATATTGAACCAGAGAAATTTATGCATATTGATGTGATTTGGTGAATGCCTGAATTTCCGGAGGGTTTGCAGAAGAAAAAGGCCTTTGACTATTTCCCCGGAATGTAAACAGTGTGGACAGAGACAAGACGCACTGCTTTGTAATGCAGCAAGGGTAAATTTCCTGTTTAAAAGGCCGGAGAAAATATGAATTTCACCCGGTAAGGACGGCGCATGCACCCGGACTGTGACGAAAGCGGGCCACCTCCCTGGCCACAAAAATGCCGTCGAGGGCAGCCGACATGATGCCGCCTGCATATCCTGCCCCTTCGCCGCAGGGAAACAAACCCTCCACCTGCGGATGCATGGCGGTTTCTTTGTCCCTTGGTATTTTCACAGGCGAGGAAGTGCGGCTTTCCATCCCCACCAAAACTGCCTCATGGGTCATAAATCCCTTCATTTTCTTTCCGAAATCCAGGAAGCCGGAACGAAGAGCCGCAGCCAGATGGGCAGGCAGAATTTCAGCCAGAGGCACCGAATGCAAACCGGGCTGATAGGAGCAGTAGGGGAAATCCTGTGTCGTCTTTCGTTCTGCAAAATCGGACAGCCTTTGGGCCGGCGCCGAAAGTTTTCCGGGTAAATAAGAAGCTGCCTTTTGTTCTATGGCCGCCTGAAACGCCATGCCCGAAAGCGGTCCTTCCTTGGCGAAGGCCTGAAAATCAGCCTCATCTACACTCACCACCATGCCGGAGTTGGCATATTTGGAATTTCTTCTCGATGGCGACATGCCGTTGATGACCAACTCGCCCTCTGCCGTCATGGCGGGAACAATAAATCCCCCCGGACACATGCAAAAGGAAAAGACTCCCTTTACTCCTTTTGCGGTATTTGCCTGATGCACAAGGGAATAACTGGCCGGTGGCAGATACGCGCTCCTTTCCTTTGACTTATATTGAATGCCGTCGATCAGGGGCTGGGGATGTTCTACCCGAAAGCCCAGTGCAAAGGGTTTAGATTCGATAGTAACACCTTGATTGCGAAGCATATAAAAGATATCTCTTGCACTGTGGCCGGTAGCCAGAATGAGGGCTTTGGCCTGAATGGAATCTCCGCCGGCTGTTTTGAGGCCATTAATTTTTCCATTGGAAATGAGCAGGCTTTCTACCCGTGTATCGAAATGGATTTCACCGCCATGGGCCAGAATGGTTTCCCGAAGTGCTGCCACGAGGGGCGGCAGTTTGTTGGTGCCGATATGGGGATGGGCTTCCACCAAAATTTCGGGATTGGCCCCGTGTGCCACCATCATTTCCAGCACCTTGCGAATGTCGCCCCGTTTGTTGGAACGGGTATACAGTTTGCCGTCGGAATAGGTTCCGGCTCCGCCTTCGCCAAAGCAATAGTTGGAATCGGGGTTCACCTTGTCGGCCTTGTTCAGGTCGGCCAGGTCTTTTCTTCTTGCCCTTACATCCTTTCCTCTTTCGATCACAATGGGTTTAAGGCCAAGCTGGATCAGCTCGAGGGCGGCAAACAGACCGGCCGGACCCGCACCCACCACCAGAACAGGTTCTGACTGACCTGCGTAGGGCAATTGTTCCGGTTGATAATCGATTTTTTGTGCCAGTTCTGCCGAAGGACCGATGGCAACCCGGAGGTGGAAGCGCTGCTGTCTTCCCCTGGCATCCAGGCTTTTTCGCAGGATGCAAAATTGCTGGCCGGGCTGGTCTTTTTTACCTGCGGCAAAAAAAATGGCTTTTCTCAGGCTGATTTCATCTTCAAAAGCCTGGGCCGGTACCGTAATGTCGGCGGTTTCAAATCCGGGAGATTCCATAAAAGAGGAAGGTATTTATCCTTCTACAAGAGGCTGCAAAGATAACAAGTCGGCAGGAGGAATAAGCGAAACCCGAAAGGATTGCTACTTTTGCGCCCTACCTGACAACAGCACATATGGAATTTGCCACCAAATTGATCCACGCCGGCATAGAACCGGACCCCACCACAGGCGCCGTGATGACGCCGATTTTTCAAACCTCAACCTACGCCCAGGAATCTCCGGGAAAGCATAAGGGTTACGAGTATTCCAGGACCCACAACCCCACGCGGACCGTTTTGCAAAACAATCTGGCCGCCCTCGAAAATGGGAAACACGGCCTTTGCTATGCCACCGGCCTTGCCGCTACCGATGCCGTAATGAAGCTGCTAAAGCCTGGTGATGAAGTGGTGGCTTCCAATGATTTGTATGGCGGCACTTACAGGATTTTTACAAAGATTTATCAGGAATTCGGCATTCGTTTTCACTTTGTGAAAATTCAATCCGGAGCCGATGTTGAGCCCTATCTCAACAGTAAAACCAAACTGATCTGGATTGAAACCCCAACCAATCCCCTGCTTCAGATTGTGGACATTGCCTCGGTTGGCGAAGTGGCCCGGTCCAAAGGCATTCTCTTTGCTGTGGACAATACTTTTGCCACCCCGTTTTTACAAAATCCCCTTTCGCTCGGGGCCGATATCGTGATGCATTCGCTCACCAAATATATGGCCGGCCACTCCGATGTAGTGATGGGTGCCCTTGTAGTTAAAGATGACGAACTGCACCAAAAACTGGCTTTTATTCAGAATGCTTCGGGTGCCACGCCCGGTCCGATGGATTGTTTTCTGGTTCTCCGGGGTCTGAAAACCCTGCATGTCAGGATGGAAAGGCACTGCCGCAATGCGGCGGAGATTGCCCGTTTTCTGTATCATCACCCAAAAGTCGGACATGTGTATTATCCCGGTTTGGAGCATCATGTGGGGCATGCTTTGGCTGCTTCCCAAATGAATGATTTCGGGGGAATGGTATCCTTTACCCTGAAAAATGATAACCTGGCGGAAGCAGTTCGGGTAATGGAAAACCTTGAAATTTTCACTTTGGCCGAATCGCTGGGCGGGGTAGAATCGCTCTGCACCCACCCGGCCTCCATGACCCATGCCAGCATACCCAGAGAAGAGAGGGAAAGAAACGGACTGAAGGATACCCTGATCCGGCTGAGTGTGGGTCTGGAAGACATCCGCGACCTGAAGGCCGATCTGGAAAAAGCAATAGGCTGATTTTCAGTACATTTCCTGCTCATTACCGGTTTGTACCGCTTTGCGGATTCATTTATTCTGCAACTGTATTGGCCACCCTTCCCAAGCATGGCTTCGGGCAGTATTTTTTTTGAGGCAATGCATTGATTTTAAATTCAAAACCCCTAATTTTGCAGCCCAATTTTAAAAAAGGGAACGCGTTTCC
>CANHCT010000076.1 GCA_947459175.1 Hymenobacteraceae bacterium | reverse complement strand
TTGAACGTCTCAACCATGATTTCCAAGGCCAATTTTTTCCACAGAATCAGCAGGGATTTAGAAACCCTCTATTCTATGCACGACCGATTTAATTCTATGTTTTTCAATCCTGAAACATTGGAAGGACATGAAATTAAAGCGGTCGTGCATAGAATAGAGGGTTTCTAAATCCCTGCTGATTCTGTGGAAAAAATTGGCCTTGGAAATCATGGTTGAGACGTTCAAAACCTCAGAATCCATTTTCACCACTTTAGTAGGTGCCTCACTTGCTGCGTTTGCTTCCACTGCGGGCGGCAAACCAGCTTTTGCGCTTTTTAAACTCATACCTTCATATTTTGAAAGTGCCTTCAAGTTAGTGAATATCAGTATTTTAAACAATCTTTTTTGTAATTTTTTTATAACAAAACCTAAATTTTCGGGGGGGTAAAAAGCTGGAAATCAGAAGGGGGCAAGGATTCAAAAAACCCTGGCCTTTGGCCAGGTCGTCGAAGACCACGACACGCGCTGTCGGTGGCTTGCAATTGCGGCCGAAAAAAAACCGATATCTGAGGGGGCATGGCAGGGCATGGCAGGGCGGGCGGCCCCCAACAATCAGGCCCCTTGGGGCCACCTTAATATGACTGTGCCGGAAGCATGGAGGCACAGACAAACCAACAGCCCCTTGGGGCTACCACATATTAAGTGCTGTGTTTCAGAAGGAAAATGCCAGAGGTCAGCAGCAAAAGAGCAGGCCTGCCTGATAGCCGAGGAAATGAAAGGCCGGTAGCTTGCGGACGGCTTTTCAGCGGGGTGGCAGGATGGGCGAATGAATCTGAACGAAGTGGTGATGAATGAGCCGTTCCTGCCACATAGGAATCAGGATAAAGGCCTGTTCTTTTGCTGCAAGTGGGTTGTTATCTGTGTCAGAATGGAATGGCGGCACAGAAAACCAATTTCTGCAAAAAGCAGGTCATGCCTTGTTGCAGGGGAAAAGAAATGCCGGGAGCCTGCGGACGGCTTTTCAGCGGGCTGAGGGGGTGGGTGAAATGAATCGTGCCGGAATGCAGCAGAGGATCGTGGAGGGAATGGAGCTTGCGGAATGAGCGGAACGCCGGAGCGGAATGCAGCAGATGAATGAGCCGGCCCCCTCAGAAGGCATAAACTACTGATGACCTGCTTTTTGCAGTCCTTATATTGCAATAGGGATAGAAGCGAAAACCCCGAAGCGGGCAGGATGTGCCGGGCCGGAGTTGAAGCGGATAGCCCGGGCCGCAGGCATTGCCCTCCTTACCAGGTCATTGTACTTGTTTTTTTGTTGATTGCCCCCAGAACCAGTAAGTCATACGCATCCGTTCCGTGAGGTGCATCTTCCTGCGGAAAGTCCTTGATTTTCTTTTCCTTGCTTTTGTCCTTTTGCGTTTTGCCTCCTGTTACAACTGCCTTTGTTGTTTCCAATAGTTTGATCAGCTGTTCATTGTTATCCCGGTTAATCGAGAGTTTTATTTTTTGGTTACCCGAATGAAGCTTCCTCAGTTCAGTGAATTTATATTCATGCAGAAAAGGCTGTCCTACTTCATGCGGTACGATTGGAAATCCTGCCCTTCTTAAGCCATCCATTACCTCTGAGGCTTCTGTACTGTTGCTTCTGCTGTCAGTCTTGGTTGAAGTAGCGTCATAGATATACACCCAGGACCTTGATTTAACCGGCCAGTAATAGTCTATGATATCTGAAATGAGGTCAGATAGTTTTTTGTTTTCTCTTCCAAGCACATACATCGACTTGATTACGCGGAACTCATTCCCATGAAATTGTCCGAATACTGCCCAGTTAATAGCTGTATTGTGGTCCATAGCAAAATAAACGGGGCTGTCATTCAGATCACCGTCTGTGCGGCAATCGTTGTAATTGCCATGGCTCAGGTCCAGGTCTTGTAAATACTCATGGTTAGAGCTGTAATAACCTTGTAAACCTGCATTAAAGTCCGGGTAAAAGTCATCAAAGCCCCTCACACCCCGGATACCTAAAATCGAGGAAATGAACTGATTGCGCTGCATCACCCGCATTTGTTTGTAAACAAACTTTTTACCCAAAAAAAGGAGATTGCTTCCGTCCGAAACCTCCACATAATGCACCGCCTCCTTACGCAGAGAGGCCAGCATTTTTTCCAGATTGTGAATTTCAGCCTGCAGCGATTTGTTTTTCGGTTTGGCTTCCAGTTCCGAATACCGGATTTCCAGATTGACGGCCAGTTGATAAATGGAATCAATCAGTTCCGGATTCATTTCCTTTTCCATATCCAGAATCCATTGACCCTCATCAGTAAACGGCATGTCAGTTGTAAGGGTAATGCTGCCATGTAATGGCAGATGCCCGAACAGGGCATCATTGCCCCTGAGGATGGCGGAGGCATCCTCATCATATCTTTCTTTGTTGATCAGGCGGCCCTCGTCAATGCCCATCCAGTCAACCGATAGACCATTGGCCATTCCGGCTCTGTCCTGGCTGATTAGGTGAATGCCGTGACCATTGGCGAATTGGATGAAGTCTGTAGTTTCAATAGGCGGAATGTAAGGCAGATCTATTTTGTAATTTTTTGGTCTGGGTTCATTGCCTACCCAGAACTGTTTTCCCTTTTGGAAACCGAATTTGTGCCAGGTCTTCAGAAGTGGAGGCAGCAATTGAGTTTTCAGCTTTTTATAGCTCACCGCCACCATAGCCCCTTTCCCGCGGGGCATGGCGCAAACACACTGCAAAGCCCTTTGCGCCAGTATTTCTTCTGTTTTGCCCGTGCCCCGGGGAGCTACCACATACAATTCATTGGCCTGAACCAGTTTGGCATTGAACTGCCAGTCAGGGCTGTACAGCAGGAGTGTCTTCTGCGATGCCATCGAAATTGAAACGGGGGATAACCTTTGCTTTAATTTTTTCAAAAACCTGCTTGAGTTCAGCCATTTCCATTTTTTTGCCTTCACCCAGAATTTCCGGGTCTCTGGAATAGGAAATTTTAAATTGAAACAGATCCATATTCGGAGGTTCTGTTTCATCCGGCAGCATGGCGATGATTCTATTTTTGATGTCAATGGCTTTAGCCATCAAAGCTTTGTCAATTACCTGGTCTTCCATGACCTCCTCGTATAATTTATCCGCCCTTGCCAGTTGTTGCTGCAGCAGGAAATTTCGGTTGGGCATTTTGACCTTGCCGAACACATACTGAGCGATGGCAAAATCCCTTCTTGCGGTATCATCATTCAGGTTCATGGTATGGATATAAACCTTCAGAGCCTGTTTTTCGGTTGGGTATTGCAACATGAAATTGTAGCACATAAGCCACCTTTTACCCAATTCCTTGACATGCTCGGAAATTTCAATCTGGTGGCCCGTTTGCACCCATTTCAAATACAGATCCGCTTTTTCGAAGGTGCTGATGTCATTCATTTTTATTGCGTTTGGTAGCGTTTAATATTTCCAGTGCCTGGAGCTGAGCCGGCCCCGAGCCGGAGGCAGCCAATGCCTGAATGGATTTGTTGATTTCAGCCTTGGATTTGAGCCAGCCTTTTTGAAAAGCCATTTCCAGTTCCGGGTCATCAGCAAAAAAACCCTCATCGAAATCCAGGATAATGCTGATTTCTTTTCTGGACATCAGGCCATGCGCCAGGGCTTCGGTTTCATTCAGCAGCTCTTGTTTGTCCATTTATTTCCCGGGTTAAAAATTCGATGGTAAAGTCAGCAACCGACCGGCCGCAATGCACCACCCCGGCTTCCATACGGGGATTGTGCGTGAGATTGGCACTGGTATAAATGACAAAAGACTTTTCAGGCCCCTTGATGGCCACTGTTTTGGAGTGGTTTTTTTTGAAAACCACAGAATTGGCCGTGCCTTTGGCCAGTTGCAGTTCTTTGGCCTTTTGCTGGCTGATGCGCTGATCAAAAAGGCAATGCAATTGAACAATGATACCGGAAGAAATGAGGTGATGCAACTGTCTCAGACTTTCTTCTCCGATGCTCCAGGTACTTAGATACACCGCTGCCGGACCCGATTGTTCGAGCAGATGCACAATCAAATCATGGTTACTCCAGGCCCCATCCGTAAAATAGAAAACCGATTCATCTTCTTCCATGGCCAGAAAAGCAGCCTTGAGATCTGCCTTCTTGTTGATGATGGCTCCGCAGGCTTTACCATGTATGGAAAATGTAGCTGCTTTGGAGGAGCCGGGATCTGTTGTTTTGGTTTTAATTTCCTTTGATGTGAACAGTGGCATATTCCCGTTTTTCAATTTCTTCTTCAATGGCATGGAGTTCTTTTTTCAGCAATTCCAGTTTTTCTTTTATGTTTTTGGACCTGGAAAGCCGTGGTTTGAGGCTGTTGAACAAATAGCGCATGAGCGCGATGTCCGAAAATTCCATCCAATCGTATTCCGGCAAATCTTCCTGTTTTACCGGCACCTTACCAGTGTCCCGATAATCCCGCAATTGTAAACCGGCATCATAAATCAAATCACCCAGGTCCAGAATACGGAAAGCCGATTTTTTTCTGTCCTCCTGAGATGGTCTGACAGAAAGCGATCCCCGCAGGGAATCCCTTTCTTTCATCCAAATGACCATTTGTTTTTCCAGGTTGGTAAACCAATAGGGGATTTCCCGGAAAGAAGGAGCGGCCACCTCCACACTTTTCGGAACCTCTGTATCAGGCGGCAGCAGCGACTTTAAAGCCTTGGTTAACTGGTTAATCGAGAAAGGATTGGGCCCCTTTTGTAAAAGAAACTTTATGGCTTCATTATTACCATGCTTTAAATAGAACTCCGTACCCGACTGATAGTCTGGATTTTCGAACCATTTTAAAAGAAATTCACTTTGCATACCTGCAAAATGCAACTTTTGCAATTGCGTATAAAGGACAGGCTACAGCAAAAAAAAAGCCCTGCCAGAGCAGGGCTTTACCAAAATTGAATTGAAAATCAGGCATCCGGGTTTTCTGCCTGAACCTTTTTTGCAGGCTTTTTTTGCAAAACATCCGGATGATGTTTTGCGATAATTTCCGCCTGGCGAAGGTTCATTTCTGCAACCACCACCAGACCCAGACCCGGAACCATCATACGCTTGGGAGCATCATTTACGAATGCAAACCCTTTTTCAACCTCAGGGATCATGGTTTACACATCAGCCAGCGTAATCACCCCGTTGTAATACCGAACCGGATCTGAAGTAGCCCGAACCGTGATTTTGAAGCCCTTACCGCTGTCAAACTTATCCCCCGTGTCCATGCTGGCAGCCTCAATTTCGGCAGGATTATCAGGCGAACCCAGCACGAATTTATTTCCGTCCAGGTCTTCAATAATCCAGAGCGTATTGGAGTTTTTCAGTTCATTGATCAGGCCGTACGCCTTTGGACCCGTACCCGGGAAGAAGAACTCATACTTTACTGCCCAGGATCTGGCATCCCTTTGTCCTGCCAGTTCACCCGTCAGTTTGGCCATTTCCCTGGTGGTATAGCATTCAAAAAAGCCTTCACCCTGGCCGAATCCGATGGAGCCGTCCAGCGTTACCTTGTCCTCGGGCGAGCTGTCGCCTACAACCGGGGGAAACGTGATAACAGACCGGCACAAAGCCACATAAGCCTTTCCCTTTACACCCGGAGTAGTTTGTTCCCCGTCCTGTCTCATTAAATTTACCAGTGCCATGATTAATTTTTGGTTTCGGTTTCAGAAATCTTTTCCAGAATGCCCGATCCGATTTGGATGAGCCTTTCCAGCTCCTCCTCATGGGAAGGCAGATCGGAAGCCAGTATCAGGCTTCCATCCGTTTTGGTCCAGCTTTGGGCCAAAACCTTGTACTTATCCTTTTTGAAGGAAACCACCAGACATTTGGATTCTGCGCTCAGGCTGGCTGCCTCCAGAGAAGCATTCAGTTCTTCGATCAGGACTTCCTGGTCAGCATTGGTTTTGGCCATGGCTATGGCTGCGGACAAAAGTTCCTCCGGATTCATTTCCTCCAGAGCCTTGATTTTTTTTTCGTTGCTTTTCATGGGAATAAAAAGGGCAGATTACGCTGCCCGGATTGTTTTAGGCTACATCAGAAACTTTGATTGCATCCAGATCCCGGATTTGGAAACCCAAACGGAAAGCGATACCCGCCTTGATAGACCAGTCTGTCGGTGCGAAAATCCGGACATTGTTCATATCAGACATGGAGTCTACACCCATCAGAAGGTTTTCCATGGGCGTGGCAATGAGGCGGCCACTGTTTCCCATCCAGTTGGCCGGAATGATTTTTACCCGGTCTCCAAAACCAGACAGCAAGGAATAGCCCTCAGCATTCAGTTGGACAAACTTGCCCACCTTGTCCTCATAATCATCATTGAACTTCCACCAATTGTCCCGGCTGCAGTAGATATTAAATCCTGCTGCCTGGTATTCAGCCGGCATACTGCGGGCAAAAGAATCAAACTGCGCCTTAGCAGTTGATGCGGCAATGCTTCCGATGGAAACAGGTGAAAGGTTGCCTGCTGTAATTTCTTCTGCGATGATGGTACCGATGCCCTTTGCCAGAAAACGGGAATTGGCCAGCTGCCATTTGGCAGCATGCGTAGAGGGCGATTGTCCTGCCGTGGTACTGCTCACACACAGGTAATAATTGTTTTGGAAGCGGATTTTGGCACCGGCTGAATAAGTCGAAGCCGCATTGTAATCCGCAATACCCGAAGGCCCCAGGCCGAGGTAAACCGTATTGGTTTCAATGTCTGCTGCCAGATTTTTGAAAACCTGGTCCCAAACATAAGCAGCGAGCGGAAGGTCAGTCGGATTAACCCCTTTGGCCTGAAGCTCCGAGAGCCAGGTTTGTCTGAATTGTTCCACATCAATCTGCAATTCCCGTTTACCCGTATTTACCTCCAGATCCCGCTGAGAGTAAACCAGGTCGGCATCACTGCCTGAGAAATCCACCGAATAAGGTTTTGCTCCGTTCAGCACCCGGAGCTTGGTCAGTCTCAGTTTGGATTTAATATCCGGCATGACCATCATCATGATGGCCGCGGAGAGGGTTTTCACCAGAGTTGAGAAAAGTTTCTTTTCGTATTTTCCTACATAGCCGGAAAGGGCTGCAACATTTGGTTCCACTGTTTTATGCTTGATTTGATTTTGAATAAAATTCCTGGGCTTCCTTATCCCAGCTGGTCAGGAAGGGATTATCCGGATTGGTTTCTTTTTGGGCTTCACTGGCCGCTGTAGAAACCACTGCAGCCGGCGAGGAGCCGGCCTTTTCACCCAGTTCTTTGGCTTTGGCTTCAGCAGCTTCCGCCCTCTGGGTCATATCTGCCAGTTGCCTGGTCAGATCCGCATTGGCGGCTTTCATATCAGCGGCATTGTTTTGGAGGGAAAGAATATCATCCCTTCTTACCAATTCAAAACCAATGATGTTTTCCGCCTCAATAGCTGCGTTTGCAGCATCAAGAGCCTCTTCTGAAACATCAGAAGCGGCTTGACCAACCAGAGCCTTGATAGCGGCCGGGGTGATCATTCCAAACAATCCCATATTTGATTTTTGATTTTTGTTTTTTTGGGAGGCAGCCAAATCGGCTACCAGATTTACAGCATCCTGCAAGCTGCCTCTGCTGTCGGCCAGACCATATTCCAGGGCTTGTTTTCCCAGGTAATCCTGACCCTTTAAAGTTTTTTCTTTTTGGAGTTTATCCCCCCGTCCGCTGATTACTGCTGCTTCAAAAACAGATTGATATTCAGAAAGCCGGGCAATCATGGCATCATTTTTACCCTGCTCCATTTGCCGGAAAGCACCGTTTTTTTCTGTGCTTTGGCTGGCATACAGTTCATAATAAACAGCCCCTTCTGCCTCATACATTGGCACCAGGTCCAGCATGGCAAACATGGTTCCGATACTGCCCAAAAGATCTGTATCATCATTAAACATGATGTGATCGGTTTGACTGGCCAGCCAGTATGCGGCACTGGCGGCCATGCCATCCACCCAGGCTACAATTGGTTTTTGGGTACCGGCAATAATTTTGGCCAGGGCTTCAGTACCGGCCACGCTGCCTCCCGGAGAATCCAAAGAAAGAACGATGCCTTCCACATTCGGGTCCTGGTCCAGCTGCCGGATCCAGTGGCCCAGGGTTTGGGTGCCGATGCTTCCGCAGTAATCCTGTTTCATGACCGTGCCCCGGAACTCAATGACACCTACAAAAGAAGCATGGCCATCGGCCCGGGGTTTTTGCCCCATGGCTGAAACGAAATGAAGGAATTTGTTTTCCGGGTTTTCGTCTTTGTCCACATTTTTGGAAGCATTGAAATGCGCCAAATCCCCGAAATGAACAGTTTGCCCGTTTCTGATACCGGGGATTAAAGCCTGAAAAGCCTGAAGCTGACTCTCATGAATCGCCCAGGCCTGGCCTAAAATTTCCCTCAGTATCTGAAATCCTGTCACTTCACACTAAATACAGCGTAAAGATTAAAGGCCGGTAATGCCTGTAAAAAGACATAAAAAAAGCCCACCGGCATAGCCAGTGGGTTTTCTGCCAATCAATTTTCGATTTTTCAATATTCGTCCAGCCAGGTTTGCGGCTCCATGGTAGGAACCCACCAGGGGAAAAAGCTTTTTTGGGACCCGCTCAGCCGGCAGGAATACCCGCGCGGATCCCCTTTAAAATCTGCTTCGATTTTCAAAGGATTTTCTTTTGTGCCATACACCTTATACCGGTAATCGTAAAAAACCAATTCCGGAGGATTCGGATCGACAGCCATTAATCCTGCGGGTGGGAGTTGGGTTTTATTTAAATCCCGGGCGAACACAATAAAGTATTTGTGTTCAGCCAGCTGTCTGAGAAAGGGCAAGCTGTTAAACCCATCCCCCGGGATTTTAAAGTCAAGCGTACAGCCATGCAAAATTCCGGCAGGGCTTGAAATGATCTCTCCCGTATCACCAACTGAGTTTGGCGTCGCTTCAATTAAAAAGTAATATGGATTGGCAGCGAGCGAAAAATTATTTGAGTCTACAACTTGGTTTTTTTCGGGTTCATAAGATTCCACCACTGCCGCAGGCAGGAGGAGGAGCTTATAGAAAAGTCCTCCGTTGTTGTTGTTTTCAGCCCTCAGTAATTCGATTTTTTCCATGAAAAGACCCTTTTACAAATTGGCGTACACCTTTACCCTGTTTTTTTTCAGATAATTTCCATTGTTGGCTTTTACCTTATTCCGGTACCTTGCTTTGAGGAAAGTATCGAGGTTGATGTTTTCCGGTTTGATGCCGAGGGTAATCAGATAACTGAAAATCATATCCGACTCTTTCACCTTGACCTGATTTTTTACAAGATCCAGGCTGTTGTTCACAGCGGTTTTGATCAGATTCCGGATAAAGCTGTCCATCGCCATTACCGCTGTGGAAGGAATGGCCACTTTGCCGGCCTTCCATATATAGAACTGCGGAAATTCTATTTCAACAAAATCCGGGTATTCCTCCACAAACCGGAGTTCATGGCGCCGGTGAGAACCGGCCTTGATGGCATTTCGCAAAAAATCCATTTCCACCCCGGTGGCCGTGATTTTGATGGGAGAGGGATAGCGCGAGCGTAAATAATCGGCTACCACTTTTTTGCATTTTAGTTTGAGGATGGTCATACGGGCAAACAGGTATAATTGAAAAATTTGAAAAATCGGATTTCAGAAATTGGAGAAAGGGTAAACAGGTCTTTGGTTTGAAAGGGGTTTTGCTGTAACGGAAAAGTTATAGTCAGATTCACAGGTTTACGCAGAATTTGGATTCAAAAGCGGCCACTTTCTTTTTCATCGTTTGCAGATACAGAGAAACCAAAGCCATGAAAGTTTCCCAGTCCGAAGGTTCTGCCAGGCTTTCGATGTAAGCCAGGTCCCTGGGATCCGTTTGGCATTTGGCCAGACAAAAATCCTCCTTTCCGGGAGGATGGTTTTGAAAGATTAGGCGCACATACCGGGTTTCCTGCTCATTGATCATCCAGGCCTGGGTTTTATCCGGGGTAGCATAGAACCTTTCCATTATGGTAATATTTGAAAGGGATTTGGAGAAGCATACCGGAAAATTCCGGCAAGGATGAAATTTGCGTTGATTTTGTAACAAATGTGTGAACACGCTGTCGGGCAGGATTTTGTGCTGCTACAAAATCCGTTACAAAATCTGTTACAAAAATTTGTGTATTCCGGCTTGGAAAGAAGGACAGGAAAAGGGGCAACAGTTGTTACAATATTTCTTTTTAAAAAATAGAAATGTAACATCCGTATATACCTGAAAAACAAGCTTCTCCGGACTGAAAAAACAAAAGTTACAAAAGTTACACAAAACCTGCCGGGACCGGAAAAGGAGCCATCGGTACTGTTGTTCAGATGTAAGGTTTCAGAATGGAACTTCATGGCTTTGGTTTTGCAGAAGGGGAGCCGGAATAACCGGTAAGGGGATGTTGTTGGAAACGCTGGGCTTATCATCCGTTAATGCCCTTCTTCCGTATTCGCTGAAGTTGTCAGTGGCCTCATCCCGGAGCCAGTTTACCACCTCGAAATGGTAGCAACGGGCGGATTTTGAAGTATTCCAAACGATGTCACCCGTGTGGCTGTCAAAGCCGTCCGGATACCGCAGTCTTCTGGGTTCCGTTGGTTGCATGCCTTTTTTTTCTTTCAGGAACTTTTTGATTTCAAGCTGGTCTATGGCATACTTGGATTCACCGTCCCTTTTGATGATTTGCAGCAAACTCACAATGTCCATATAAAAAGAGTTGACCTTGTAGGTTCTGAACATTTCGCAGATCACGCCTTCCACCACCCGTTCAACCCGGTTTCGCGTGTTTTCAATAATGGTGCGCAGCTGATCCGTCATGATGTACTGTTCATGTATCCACATGCGGCTTTCTTTTGGATGGGCTATTTTTCGGTGGGCCAGAAAGTGAAGGAAAGCCGGAATTTCTGACCTCATTTTTTCACGCAGATCGGGATCCTCTTTCATGCCAGAGGCCTGAAAAGTGGGCACCCGCACCACAAACCATCGAACCTCGCCATCGTCAATTTTCATGAGGCTGTCCGCTTCATTGGAGCAGATGATGATTTTGGCATAGAAATCCACCTCCTGTACATCAGCTCCTTTGAATTCCAGGTATTGCTTTTCGTCTGTGGCCAGTTTTTTCAGCCGTTCTTTTTCGGCCCTTTTGTCCACATCCAGAAACCCTTCATCAATGGCAATAATGAATTTGGTGATGTAGTGCGAATTAAAGCTTTGCTTGAATCGCTCATTGTCAATTACCGTGGCATTGCCTCCGTAGATATCCCGTAGCCACCAGGCGAAAGTCGATTTACCCGTTTTGTTTTCGGGACTTACCAGACAAATAACCGGGAGCTTTTGCATGGGAAAGCGATACATAATCGTCAGGTAATCTAAAGCCACCGTAAAGGGATCGCCCGGAATATCGTTTTCGGCTGTAGCCTGACCCTGGAAAAGGTGTTTTAAAAACATCAGGGTAAAACGGATGCTGCCTTCTGCAACAGGATGGGGAATGGGATTATACAGATTAAAGCATCCGTTATGGATGCGTTTGTATGCCGTGCTGTTATCGGGCACATTGCACCAGGCATCATATTTTGGGATTTGGGTAACAAAATGTTTTCCGTAATCGGCATTGATTTCATCCTTTTTCCACTTTTTAATACTTTCCTCCATTTGTCCTTCTTTGGAAGGAATCCGGACTGTTTTGAAGTAATCGCAGCCAATGCGCATAAACAGTTTCAGGTCGTTGTGGCTCAGAAGCTCCAGTTTTTCATCCCCTTCATTCCACTGGTAGTTGTTGGATTTGTACCGGAATTCCTGATTTCCGATAAAGTCGCGGTAAACTTCGAAGAAGTTTTGGGCACTTTTGAGGCCGATCAGTTGCTGCAGCCGGTTGGTGCCGTCCAGAACAGCCACACTAATAAAGCTTGAATTTTCATATCCCAGGGCTTTGAGTCCTTCCTTGAAAGCCTCAATTCTGGCCGGGCTTTTGGGACTTAAAAAATCATCCAGGCCTTTACCTGAATCAACATGTTCGGGCCGAATGCAACCGACATACACATCCCTGAGGCTCAGCGTTTCCTTTCGTGTTTCCATTTCCATCAGGATGGCTTCCCGGAAATTTCGCCAGGCTGAAAAAAACAGATTGGGTCTTGTGCTCAAATCCCGGTCCACCCGGTATTTGAGAATCAGGGTATCGGCATCTGTAAGGAAGAAAACCTTTTTTACCTGGCACCTTTTCAGCAAATGCACCAGATGCACATGCAGCTGCTTGGTTTCATCGTTGTAGAAATTGTGGATGCCGGAAACCCCTACAACATCGAGACCCGCCTTGCAGCCCCGAACCGCTTTTTTTTCTCCCTCGGTGATGATGAGCGTATCGATTTCTATCCGGCTTCTGAACTTCATGATAATTTCCGGAGGGAAATAAATGAAGTTGCCAGATTTGTAAGGGGATTCGTATTTTACCTCTTTGCCATCCTTATCCAGGCGGGGCACCTTCAGCCGGATGCGCTCAAAAGGACCTGACCATTTGTTACCGTTTTGGTGGGCAGTGAGCACATGGCCGTACAAATTAAAATAGGGGATGATCAGATTTCCGTCCTTATCCTCGCGGAAAATCAGATGGCGTTCCATTTCATTTTCGGCTTCTGAGATGGCGGCACCTTCAAATTCAGGGTCATAATTTCCCATCAGGCTGGTGCCGGTATATTTGGGAACCTCAAACCAGTTGTTGGAGGAGTCCAGCCCGATACTTTCCATTTGCAGCTGAAAAAATGATTTTTCAGTTTGGGTATTGGTTTTCATGTCCTGCATCAGAAAATGGAGGGCTTAAGGTTTAAGAGGGCAGGGGAGTTTTGACAACCGGATTATTTTGGAACCACTCCGGGCCGGAATCTGCAGGCCAGAAATCCGGGCATCCATGCAAGGGTCCGGAGTAATGATCCCAACTGGAGGGCAGGGAGCCACCCGGAAAAAATGG
>CANHCT010000075.1 GCA_947459175.1 Hymenobacteraceae bacterium | reverse complement strand
GTAGCAATGGTTCTGACGGTTTTTCGCCTGATGTTCAGCTCGCGGATAGAGGCATAATTGTCAATTCCGGGGAAAGGAGAAGTAAAAATATAACCCTGATCGGCAATGTATGCCAGGCTATCCCGCACAACAATTTGCCAGGGACACAAAAACTGAGAGGAAAGATTCGGACCATCCAACGGAATGCTGTTGCCTGCTTCGGTGCCCGCCAACCTGGTTTGACATAAGCCAGGGAAGGATATACCCGAAAAAATAAAAATCAATAATCTGATCAGTTTATTCTTCATTCGAGCTTCAATTGCGTATTTGACTTTTTTTTATGATGGAAAAAAAACGAAATAACATAAAAATCGCCGAAACTGAAAGACCCGACAGCAGGCCCCACCAGATTCCTTCGGGCCCGAAGGAAAAATTAAACCCTAAAATATAGCCCAAAGGTATAGCAATTGCCCAATAAGCCAAAAAAGTAAAGAGGGTCGGAATCTTTACATCTCCCAATCCCCGAAGGCAACCCAAAGCTACCACCTGAAGCCCGTCGCTTATCTGAAAAATACCCGCAATAATGAAGAGTAATGAACTGGCCGCAACCACATCCTGATTTTGAATAAATAAGCCGGGAATCTCCCTGCTGAAAAGAATGAATATCAATGCAGTTAATCCCATGAATACAGTGGTAAGTACCATGGATTTAATGGCAGAATCCCGAATCATCTGCCTGTTATTCAAACCCAGATAATGCCCCACCCTCACCGTGGCAGCCGTAGAAATTCCGCTTGCCGCCATGTAGGTAATGCTGGCTATGGATATCACCACCTGATGTGCACTCAAAGACTCAGGCCCCATTTGGCCCGCTAATATGGCTGTGCAGGTAAAGGCCCCCACCTCAAACAAAAACTGAAATGAAATCGGAAAGCCCATTGTATTTAAGAGCTTGATTTCCTGCCATTTAATCCCGATGGAAAGAAAGTTTTGACGCCACACGGCAGATTTTCTTTCGGAAATAAAAAAGACAGCCATCCCGATTCCCATGACCCAGCGGCAAATGATGTTGGCAATGGCCGCACCGGTCAGCCCCATTTCGGGAAATCCGAATGCACCGAATATCAGTAGATAGTTGAGAACTATGTTCAGGCCATTGGCCGCCAAACTGGCCACCATGCCTGGCTTTGTACGGCCAAGTCCGTCATAAAATTGCCTGAACGACTGAAAAACGGCAATTCCGGGCAAACTGAAAATGAGCAGAAAAAAGAAAGGTACCGCCTCAGTCAATACCCGTGCATCAACATCCAGATTTGAACCAAATGGAATGAGAAAAAAAAGCAAAAGACATACACACAGACACCAGAAGAAATTATTTAAAATACTTTGGCTCAATAATTTACGGCAGAAATCAATATCGGATACTGCATAATGCGAGGCAATTTTCGGTGTAGCGGCATAAGAAATACCCACCAGAAATACGATGGGTAGAGAGAGTATGTTGTTGGCCAGAGCAGAGGCTGCAAGAAAATGTACATCTCCTGTTTTTCCAATCATCAGGGTATCTACCAATCCGAAAAGGGTTTGGCTTACCTGACTGAGAATGGCAGGCCAGGCCAGCTTCAAAATTACAGCGTATTGATTTCTGCTGTCTTCGGGAAATACCTTTCTGACTATTCCCTCAGCGGCCATAACCGCTGCTTTTTTCCAGAATCATCTCTGCGATTGCCCAATCTTCGGGGGTGGTGATTTTAAGATTTTCATAACTGCCCTCTACCAATTGAATATCGAAACCGGCCATTTCCATTACCGTGGCATCATCGGAAAACCGGGAATCGTAGGGCTGCCGGTATACCGGAAGCAAATCTTTCTGCCAGAAAATCTGCGGAGTCTGTACATAAAAGTAACGGCTGCGGTCTACAGCCTGACTGCGGCCTGCCTCATCCTGCATGCGGAGGCTGTCCTTGGCAGGAACAGCCAACACTGCATTGCGGCTTTCGAATGCCACCTGAAAGGCATGTTCTATGACAGCAGGCCGGATAAATGGCCTTGCCCCATCGTGAATGGCCACCAACGTTTCGGGATTCTGTATGCTTTTCACCCCATTGGCCACCGACTCATACCGCGACTTTCCGCCCATGGCCAACCTCCAGTTTCCTTCGGGAAAATATTTCCTGAGCAACGATTCCCAAACCTGAGCTGTACCCATTCCGATCATGTATACCAGCTCTATGCCGGGCTGAAATTTACGGAATGCCAGACCGGGATAAATGGCCAGAGGAATGCCGTTCAGTTCATGGAACTGCTTTGCCTGCTGTCCGCCCATGCGGGTTCCCGAACCGGCAGCCACAATCAATGCGGCTTTTTTCACATTCTTCATTTCCTGGTTCATAGGTCTTTCCATAAAAAAACCCCGCAAAAGCGGGGTATTTGGTAATTTATCAGGCAGTCTCCGGAGCGCCGGCACTTTCTCTGGGAAGCAGGACCTTTCTGGACAATCTGTATTTCCCTGTTTTTTTATCGACCTCGGTTAACTTCACCTGGATGTTCTCTCCTATTTCCAGCACACCATCCATACTGGGCAAACGCTCCCACTTGATTTCTGAAATGTGCAGGAGGCCTTCTTTTCCCGGCATAAATTCAACAAAGGCTCCGAAAGGTTGAATGGATTTTACTTTTCCTTCGTAAACCTCGCCTACAGTAGGCACGGCCACTATGCTTTTTACCCAGCGTACTGCAGCATCGAGCACATCTTTGTTGACAGCAAAAATGGATACCAAACCACCTTCTGCTGTTTCTTCGATGTTGATGGTGGCTCCGGTTTGGCGCTGAATTTCCTGCACAACCTTTCCGCCGGGCCCGATAACGGCTCCGATCTGATCTCTTTCGATTTTGATGGCCACAACCCTGGGAGCTGAAGGCTTCAAATCAGACTTAGCTGAGGATATGGTTTTGGACATTTCACCGAGAATGTGCAGCCTTCCCTTGCGGGCCTGCTCCAGGGCTTCACGAACAATTTCGTAACGCAATCCATTCACTTTCAAGTCCATTTGAGTAGCGGTAATGCCTTTGGTGGTACCAGCTACTTTGAAATCCATATCACCGAGATGGTCTTCATCCCCGAGAATATCCGACAAGACGGCATACCGGTTCGTCCGGGTATCGGTAATGAGACCCATGGCTATTCCGGCAACCGAACCGCTGACCTGAATACCGGCATCCATCAAGGCCAGGCTTCCTGCGCAAACAGTAGCCATGGAAGAGGAGCCATTAGATTCCAGAATATCGGACACGATTCGGATGGTGTAGGGACTTTGGTCGTCGGCAGGGAGACTGCGCTTCAAGGCACGATACGCCAAGTTACCATGACCCACTTCCCTCCTTCCCGGTCCGCGGTTTGGCCTTACCTCGCCGGTAGAAAAACCGGGGAAGTTGTAATGCAACATAAATTTGTTGTACCCTGCCCTCATGGCAGAATCTATTTGCTGCTCATCCAGTTTGGTCCCGAGCGTTACAGTGGTCAGGGATTGAGTTTCGCCCCTGGTAAAGAGCGCACTTCCGTGGGCAGAGGGCAAATAGTCGATTTCTGACCAAATGGAACGAATTTCGTCGGTCTTACGGCCATCCAAGCGAATACGCTCGTCCATCACGGCATTGCGCATGGCATCTTTTTCAATGTCATGGTAATAGGTGCTGATCAAAGCGGCTTTTTCGGCGGCATACTCAGGGTTGAGGCTGGCGATGTATTCTTGTTTGATGGCTTTGAACTTTTCAGCTCTCAGCACTTTGTTGGCGGTTCCGGATTTGGCTACGGCATATACTTTGTCGTACAAAGTTTCGGCCATTTGCACTTTCAGTTCTGCGTCGTGGGTTTCATGGACATATTCAAATTTGGCAGTTTTACCTGCTTTGGCCATAAAATCCAGCTGTGCCTGACATTGCACCTTAATTTCTTCGTGGGCATAAATGATGGCTTCGAGCATTTCTTCTTCCGAAACCTCGTTCATTTCTCCTTCCACCATCACAATATCATGGGCCGAACCAGCTACAATCAATTCCAGGTCGCAGTTTTGAATCTGCTCTTCACCCGGATTGATGATAAGTTTTCCTTCTTTTTTGATTACCCTTACCTCCGATACCGGACCATTAAAGGGAATATCGGAAGCCATAAGAGCCGCTGAAGCAGCCAAACCGGCCAATGCATCGGGCATGGCGTTTTTGTCGGCTGAAATCATAGTAACGGCTACCTGAACCTCACTGTGGAAATCGTCCGGAAAAAGCGGACGAAGTGCCCGGTCGATGAGGCGGGAAATCAAAATTTCGTAATCAGAAAGGCGGCCTTCCCGCTTGAGGAAGCCTCCCGGAATTTTTCCTGCTGAGGCGAATTTCTCCTGATAATCAACGGATAAGGGTAGAAAATCTACACCTTCTTTGTGGTTTTTATTGGCTACCACTGTGGCCAGCAACATGGTATTGCCCATGCGGAGGACAACGGAGCCATTGGCTTGCTTGGCCAAAACCCCTGTTTCCAGGCTTATCTCACGACCGTCTTTAAGGGGTATGATTTGAATAATGGGACTTGGTTTCATCTAAAATCTGTTTGATTAAATGGTAAGTAAAAAAAGAGGGAACCTCTTTGGACTCCCTCTTCTTTTTGTATGAGTTAAGGCCGAAATTATTTACGAAGGTTAAGTTCTGAAATGATGCTTCTGTAGCGGTTCAGATCTTTTTGCTGCAAATAATTGAGCAATCTACGACGCTTTCCTACCAGTTTCAAAAGACTCAGTTTTGAATCGTAATCCTTGGCATTTTCTTTCAAGTGACCTGTAAGGTGATTGATTCTGTGGGTGAACAGGGCAATCTGTGACTCTGCTGAACCGGTATCGGCTTCGGCTTTGTTAAAACCTTTTTCCTTGAAAATCTGCTTTTTAACTTCTGCGGTCAAATACATCTTTCTATTTTTTACAAGGGTGCAAAAAAAGAGGTTTTATTCCGGATTTTCAAATCATATCCAAAATTATTTCAATTTTTCGGCCGGCACCAGCCTGATTTCAGGCCCAAAACATCACTTCACCTCCTGCATCAGTTTTCTGATCACAGGCGAAATGGCAATGAGTACAACACCGGCAATCAAGGCATACCAGGCAAATTCGTAGTAGCCTTGGGTATAAATTTCCAGTTTTTGTACAGGCGATGCCGAAGGTTCAGGAGATATGCTGGCACCAAACAAACCGGCTACATACTGACCATACGCTGAAGCCAGAAACCACATGCCCATCATAAATCCCTGAAGACGGTCGGGAGCAAGTTTGGTCATGATAGACAGGCCAATGGGCGAAAGGCAAAGCTCGCCAAGGGTGACCACAAAATAAGCGAGTGTAAACATGTCGAGCGAGGAAACCCCGTTTTCGTCTGCAAAAAAACGGCAGGAAAAAAAGAGCAGGTAGGCTGCACCCAGAAACAGGAATCCCAGTCCGAATTTCACCACGGTATTCGGTTCCATTTTTCGCTTTGCCAGCCAAACCCAAATGGTTCCGGCTACCGCAGCAAAGGCAATCACAAATGCGGCATTTGCCGAATTGTTTACCCCATTGGGATCGAGGGTAAAAATACCCAGCAGCTGATTGTTCAGGTGACCTGCGGCAAAGAGACTGAGTGACCCTCCGGCTTGCTCGTAAATCGCCCAGAACACCACAGAAAACAAAATGAAAAAGAAAGCAGCCAGAAGTTTTTTTGCCTCTGAAGCAGTGCTGATGTACATTTCATAACCCAGATATATCAGGCTGAACGGGCCTATGATGTACATAAAATAATCGGTGTACACGGTATTGGCCACCATCACCATGATGAGGGGAATGGCCAGAAGTCCGGTGCCGTACACAACCCAATCTTGCCATAAAAAGGCTTTTTCCTTCGCATCCGGCAGAGGAGACAGACCGATGGGGCCCATGCTTTTGCGGGTTTGGGTAAAGGTTAGCAGGCTGATGCTCATCACCAGGGCAGCCAGCCCGAAGGCCACATTCCAGGTGAGGTGTGCCGGAATAATCGAGGACATAAACTCTCCCTTTCCGATGGCAATACAGAAATAGCCGCCAAGCAAGGCCCCGATGTTGATGCCGGCATAAAACAGAGAAAAACCATCGTCGCGGCGGCTGTCGCCCTGCCTGTATAAGCGGCCCACCATACTGGAAATATTGGGCTTAAAAAAACCGGTTCCCACCACATTGAAAGCAATACCCAGGAAGAAAAATTCCTTCGGATCCACGGCGAGAATGAGGCTTCCGGCAATCATAAGCAAGCCGCCCCAGAAAAGAGATTTTCGGAAACCCAGAATTTTATCAGCAAACAAACCCCCGATAAAAGTAAAGGCATAAACCCAGGCCTGCGTGGCACCATATTGAAGGTTGGCCTGCTTTTCGTCCATAAAAAGCTGATTAACCATGAAATAGGTGAGCATTCCCCGCATGCCATAGAAGCAGAATCGCTCCCACATTTCGGAGAAAAACAGGGCCCAGAGTTGTTTGGGGTATTTGCCCTGAAAGGATTGGATGGAGTCGAGGGTCATGATTTTATTGAGAGGTTTTTTTTAAGAAGGACAAACAAGGGTGAGATGATTCGAATAGGCAAATAAAAATGATACGATTTGATACGAAAAGATCCGTTTATGATACGAATATCCTGAGGACAGAATCCCGGTGAAGCGAAAACTTCTTTAAACCGGAATTGACAATGACCAGACTTTCAAACCTTTCACCCTTGAAACCGGTGCACACAATTATAAAAACTCAATGCTTCTCCCCCATCGTTCTTTTGAGGGTCCTAAGCAAGGCAAACATGAGCAGCGTGGCTCCCATCAGCAAAGCAAAATTCACCCAAAAGAAATTGGCTTTTTCATCATAAGTATCCCACATACTGGCCAGTACGCCGCTGAGTTTGTTTCCGATGGAGGTGGCCAAAAACCAGCCGCCCATCATGAGCGAAGTGATGCCTGCCGGACTCACTTTCGACACCAGCGACAAGCCCATCGGACTGAGGAAAAGTTCGCCAATGGTAATGACACCATAGTTGGCTACCAGCCACCAAACGCTCACTTTTTCGGTGCCGTTGTTGCCCGCTTTCACCGCTGCCACCATCACCAGCACACTCAGGGCCGAAATCAACAAGCCATATGCGATTTTGGCAGGGGTCGAAGGCTCGTTCCCTTTGCCCCTCAGAAAAGTAAAAAATGCCACGACCAAAGGAGTGAGCAGAATGACCCAGCCGGGATTGATGGACTGACTCAGGTTGGTTGCCCAAAGACTCACACTGCTGCCTTCGGCCGGCCTCAGGTCTTCCCGCACATTGCGGAAATACGCAGGATAATTGACCTCTTTCTGAACTTTGCCGTCGACCTTGATTTTACGGAACTGTGCATCCAGGACCTCCACCGTATCTTTCGAATATTCAAGGCTTTTGGACAAGCGAATTCTTTCTGTAATGTCTTTTGCCATACCGCTTACTTCACGGTCGGTATATCGGTCAGCCCAGGTATTGAGAGCCGATCCATTGAGTTTGAAAACCGCCCAAAAAAGAATTACCACAGAGAAAATCGTAAGCAGAGCGCCGATGCGGTCCTTCTCGTCCGGTCGGGCACGGAAGTACAGGCTGGAGTAAAAAAGTATGACCGGGATGCAGGCAAAAATGAAAGCATCGGTGCTGTCGGAGCCAAAAATAAAGGCATCGGGATTTTGGTCGGTAGCCACACCCTTGAGAAACCAGCCGATGGCACCGAAGACAGCCGAAGGAAGTAAAATCAACAAACAGATTTTCCAGAAAGGGATATCCCCCGGCTGGGTACCTTTCTTTTCAGAATAGCCTTTGTAGTGCGGACTGCCCAAAAGAAAAACAGCCACTCCGATAAACATACCCACTCCGGCAGCAAAAAAAGCCCATTGCCAACCCAGCATAATCTGAAGCGCAGCACCAAAAAAGTTGCATATAAAGGCACCGACATTGATGCCCATATAGAAAATGTTGTAGCCCTCGTCTTTCCTGCTGCGGTATTGGTCGGTATTGTAAAAATTCCCCAGCAGGGTGGAAATGTTGGGCTTGAAAAATCCGTTGCCCAGAATCACCAGGGTCATGGCCAGATAAAGCATAGGCAAAGAATGTATGCCCATAATCATGTACCCCAACCCCATCAGAATGCCGCCCAAAATAACAGAGCTGCGGTAGCCCCAGTAGCGGTCGGCCACGAGGCCCCCGATGAACGGCGTAAGAAAGACCAGAGCAATAAAAGTGCCGTAGAGGTCAGAGGCTTCTTTTTCGGTGAGGGCAAATCCGGCTTCTACATCTTTGAGATAAAGTGTGAAAATGCCAATCATGAGGTAATAGCCGAAGCGTTCCCACATTTCGGAGAGAAAAAGATAGGGCAGCGCCTTGGGATGATTTTTCCACATGGTTCAACCGAAATATTTCAGAATGAATTACTTAAGAATTTGGGCCGGCTTGTCAATTTGCTTCTGCAGATAAGAGGACAAGCCAAACAGGATGGCCGCTGCTACGCCGGTCATAATCAGAAACAACATGAAAAATTCGAAGAGATTGGTAATCTGGAATCCCAGAAAAACGGGGTATGTCACAGGTCCCGCTGTTTCTCCTGAGGGCGGTATCAGGGCGCTAAGAGTTCCGGCAAATTTATTGGCAGCGGCGTTGGCCAGAAACCAGGTTCCCATCATGAGCGAGGAAAGCCGAAGGGGCGCAAGTTTTGAAACCATAGACAAACCTATGGGTGAAAGGCAAAGCTCACCCATCGTATGGATGACATACAGACCAAACAGCCACCACATACTTACTTTTTGGTCTGCACCGGTGCCATGCACGGCATAGGCAATCACGGCATAACCGAGGGCAACCAAAGCCAGACCCCATGCCATTTTGGTCGGAGAAGAGGGTTCAGCCTTGCGCTTGTGCAAAAATCCCCAAAGTATGGTGAATAGCGGAGCCAAACTGATGACTGCCAATGGATTGATAGATTGAAAATACTCTGCCGGCATTTCCCAGCTCCCGATAAATCGGTTGGTTTGACGATCGGCAAAGAGGGTGAGTGAAGCACCTGCCTGTTCAAAAGCACCCCAAAAGAATATCACAAAAAAGGCCAGGATGAACACCACAATGATGCGCCTGCGCTCCTGATCGTCCAAACTTTTATCCGTCAAAATAAGCAGGGGCATCAATACCATAGAACCATAAATAAGCCAACTGATGATGTCCTGATCCGACTTGAACCATTGTTTAAAATTCAGCATAAAGAAAATGAGACCGATGGAGCCGGCTACCATCATGATGCTTTTGCCATCCAGTTTTTTCACCGGCAAACCTATTTCCTTGCCCTCTTCCGATATCAGATACTTCTTTTGAAACATCAGCATGACCACAAGGCTGAGCAACATGCCGATACAGGCAGCAAGGAAACCATATTTATAATCACTAAAGGAACTGCAGACAATGGGGGAGAAAAAAGCCCCCAGATTAATCCCCATATAAAATATGGTAAAAGCACTGTCGATCCGCCGGTCATCTTTGGGATAAAGCTGGCCCACCATGGTAGAAATATTGGGCTTGAAAAAGCCATTTCCGATGATAAGGGCCGTAAGACCGGTCCACATGAGTGAAACACCGCCTTCAGGTCCGGCACCGGCACTGAGAAACATAAAAAACTGGCCCAAAGCCATCAGCAGGCCACCGATAAAAATGCTGCGCCGGTTACCGAGAAACTGATCGCAGAGGTAGCCGCCCAACAGCGGGGTCAGATAAACCAGCCCTGTGTAACTGCCGTAAATTTCTGAGGCATCCGAATCGGACAGGAGCAGGACTTTGGTCATGAAGAGGATGAAAATGGCCCTCATACCATAGTAACTGAAACGCTCCCACATTTCGGTGACAAACAGTACATACAGTCCCGCCGGATGCTTTGCTGATTTTGTTGTATTCATGAATGGTGATGATTTGAGGCGCAAAATAGAAAAGAATCTTTTATCGCCTTCAGTTTTTTAGGTTTTCAACCTGCTGAATGTCAATAAATTAATAATCAAACTCCCTGAACATCCCTGCCTGCTTTCATTTTTTCAGGGGCGTTTCAGGCTGCGATGTCAGGATATAGCATCCTCAGTCAGAGTTCAATAGCCAAATGCAGTTGGGCGGATACAAAAAAACCACCCCGGAAGAGGTGGTTCAAGTTTTTTCAAATTGGAATTATTCAGGAGAGCAGGGGCTGTATTTTTTTTACCAAATCGGCTTTGCCAACCACACCCACCTGCTTGTCTACCAACTCACCTTTGTTGAAAAACAAAAGGGTGGGAATAGAACGAATGCCAAATTTAAAAGCCACATTGGGATTGTGGTCAACATTGAGTTTTCCAATCAGGGCTTTTCCTTCCAAATCGCCTGCCAGCTCGTCTACCACAGGACCAATGATTTTGCAGGGTCCGCACCATTCTGCCCAAAAGTCTACCAATACAGGCTTTCCGCCGGCCACAATTTCATCAAAATTGCTGTCTGTTATTTCAATTGCTTTTGCCATTTCAATAAATATTTATTCAAAAATGAGTCTTCAATATTAGTGCGAAAAAACGGAACAGAAAGAACGGATTCTTTTTGTGGCAATTTTGGCAGTTATATTTTCCGGATTACAGTCAATCCGTCCCGAATTGGCAACATTGTCACCCCGGCACCGGGGAGTTTTCGGGGCAGTTTCAGGTTGAGTTCTGCCACGGCCTTCTCGAATGGCTTTTTCTCGTCTTTCCATACAGCACCTCGGGCAAAAACATTGTCTATCAGCACCATTCCGCCCGGATTGACCGAAGGCCAAACCATATCCAGGTATTTTTCATTGTTGATTTTGTCTGCATCGAGGTAAACCAGATCCCAATGCTCCTTCAAGTTTGGAATCACATCTTCGGCCCGACCCATTCTGATTTCTATCTGATGCAAAAAAGGAGAAATGGCAAAGTATTTCCTGGCCAGCCAGATGTTTTCTTCCGAGTTCTCGAGGGTAAAAATTTTTCCGCCTTCAGCCAAACCTTCTGCCATGCAAAGGGTACCGTATCCCGTAAAGGTTCCGACTTCGAGAATTCGGGCAGGTTTAAGCAGGGAAGAAAACAGCGCAAGCAATCTGCCTTGCTCAAATCCTGTCAGCATATGGGGCTTGAGGATTTTGAGATGCGTTTCCCTTTCAAGTTCGTGCAGATAGTCGGGGCAGGGACTGCTGCAAAGGGCAAGGTAATTTTCCGGCAAGGCTTCCATGGGGCACAAAAAAAGCTCCGGTCGGAGCTTTTTTTCAATTTATTTTTCGGGGCAATTATTTCAGAATGCTTCTGGCAATGACCAATTTCTGAATTTCAGAGGTTCCCTCTCCGATGGTGCAAAGTTTTACATCGCGGTAATATTTTTCTACCGGGAAATCTTTGATAAATCCATAGCCACCAAAGATTTGAACGGCTTCGTTTGCACACCTTACCGCAACCTCAGAGGCATAATATTTGGCCATGGCTGATTCCCTGTTGACCGATTTTCCTTCATTTTTCAAAGATGCCGATTTGTCTATCAGCAATCTGGCAGCTTCAATTTCAGTTGCCATATCAGCCAGTTTGAATGATATGGCCTGAAAAGCAGAAATAGGCTGATTGAATTGATGGCGTTCTTTGCTGTAATTCAGTGCAGCCTCATAAGCTCCGAGAGCAATCCCAAGACTCAATGCCGCAATGGAAATCCTTCCGCCATCCAGAATTTTGAGGGACTGAACAAAGCCATCGCCAACTTTACCCAAAACCTGAGACTCGTGAATCCGGCAATCGGTAAAAATGAGTTCAGCGGTTTCCGATGCCCGCATACCGAGCTTGTTTTCTTTTTTTCCGGCAGCAAAACCGGGTGTGCCTTTTTCAATTACAAAGGCTGTCATGCCATGGGAGTCGCCGACTTCGCCGGTACGGGCAATTACGGTGGCTACCTGACCCGACTTTCCGTTGGTAATAAAGTTTTTGGCCCCGTTTAATATGTAATACTCTCCATCTTTAACCGCTACGGTACGCATGTTGCCTGCATCAGACCCGGTGTTGGGCTCCGTCAATCCCCAGGCACCTGCCCACTCGCCGGAGGCAAGTTTGGGAAGATACTTCCGCTTTTGCTCTTCGTTGCCAAAGCTGAGGATGTGATTGGTACAGAGTGAATTGTGTGCAGCCATTGACAATCCTACGGAAGGATCTACTTTGGAAAGCTCCACAATAGCGGCCACATATTCATGATATCCAAGTTCTGAACCGCCGTAGGTTTCGGGCACCAGCATGCCCATGAGCCCAATGGCACCCATTTTCTGAAAAAGCTCAAAGGGAAACCACTGCTGCTCATCCCATTCTGAGACAAAGGGAAGGATTTCTTTTTTGGCAAAATTACGGACACTTTCTGCCACCATCTGTACATTTTCGGATGGGCTGAAGTCGAGGATATCGTTGGTAAGCGATGCTTGCATAATGTCTATAAAGGTGTATTGGCCGCAAAATAGGGCCAAAAAAACCAGAATAACAACCTGCACAGAGGATTTTAATCATGCAGGCGAAGGGCCCCGGCAGCTTTCTCCCGTAAATCAAAATTGCCGTGATGTGGACAGTCCCGGGAAGAATCTGATAACCAAGCATGCCCTGTTCAACCTGATGCAAAAAGAGATGACAGTTTTCGAAGGCACCGAAACAAACAGCTATTGAAAAAAGATCAGAATAAAAAAAACTATACCCCTCCGGCGGTAAAAAAACGGGCAATTTCAGGGTAATGTTATTTTAAAAAGACAATCTTATTCCTGAGCAGAGTAAAGGCTGAAATCAAATTGTCCGTAAAGAATACTCCATGCCGGTTAAGCATACAATAAAGAGTCTCACGACCAAGAGCCATGATAGGAAAGATAAACTCAAAGAATTTGCCTACCGTTTTGATTCCGCAGGAATTCCGGTATTCTTTGCTTTGGCATAAGTAGGGCAGGTTTTTGCAATGTTGCAGGAAGATGCCAGACCAACCAGCGCCACCAATACCAGAATAAGGTTCTTTTTCATTTTGCAGAATGGAGAGTTAAACCATTGCAAAGATAAGAGAAGGCTTTCGATTATTTCCAAGACCGCTCATCACAAGTTTAAATTTTCCTGTTCCGGCCATGTTTGAAATTGCTTTAGTTTGCAGCG
>CANHCT010000074.1 GCA_947459175.1 Hymenobacteraceae bacterium | reverse complement strand
GGTTGAGCTCCGGATTTTTCTCGTATTAATTGTCACAAATTATTTCAATATTTGTGACAATTACTTTATTGTTAATTCAGTGCAAAGCGTTGAAAAACAGATTGAAAAGCAAATAAAATTCAGTGAAAGGGGCAGGTTGTTTTTTCCTGAAGACTTTTCTGCATTCGGGACTTCAGAAGCCGTGCGAAAAGTCCTTACCGGTTGTAAAAAGTGTGCACCTGCCGCAGTAATTTGTTCCTTGTCTCATTGGCTCCGCGTTAGGACTCAGAGGTGCGGGGATAATAAGTTAAAAAAACCACCCCACTCGATTTTTTTGCCCTTGGCCGGCATGGCTGTGGGTTGGCGAAACAGAATTGTTGTTCTGCTCCTGATGTATAGCTGGCCCCGGATTCAGGCAATCGCCTAAACCAAAAACGCTGCATACAAAGGCATATTCCGCATCCAGTCCTGCTCCCGGAAAAAGCTCATGGAAAGACGGATGGCTTCTTCGGGTTTGAATTTTTCTGCGTACACAGCCAGGCTCTTGGCTTTCAGATTTTCTTCGGCTTTTACTTCTATGGGAATTACGCTGCTCTCCTTTTGAATAAGGAAATCCAGCTCGGCATTGCCCCGTTCGGATGACCAGTAAAAAAGTTCGTATTTCTCACGCAACACCTGACATACAAACTGCTCGGTCATGGCGCCCTTGTATTCCTTCAGCACCTGATTTTTGAGAAGCAGGGTTTGTGCATCAATCCCTGCCATGGCATTGAGCAGGCCTACATCCAGCAGATACAGTTTGAAGGCATCGGGTTCGGCATAGGATTTCAAAGGAATTGCCGGTTTTGAAATCCGGTGGCATTTATAAACCAAACCTGCATTGACCAGCCATTGAATGGAAGTTTCAAACTCCTGAGCCCGTGCCCCCTTCTTCAGTTCACTGTAGGTAAATTTCCGGTTTTCTTTTGCCAGCTGCCGGATGACCGATACCCAGACCTGGCGGATTTTGGGTACATCTGCTGCCGGTGCGTATTTCCCGAAATCATTTTCATAACCCAGAAGTATTTTTTGCTGCAGTGCCCTTACCTGTTTTACATCTCTTTTTTTGAGCCAAGCATCGAGCACTTCCGGCATACCCCCTGTGAAATAATACGCTCTGAGCAGGGAGATCAGTTTTTCGTGAAAGGGTCTGATGATGGAGACATTCCCTTCCCGGAGGTGCCGGTGCAGGAGTTCTTCTCCGCTGTTCAGTAGAAATTCTTCAAAACTCAGCGGGTAGAGAAAAAGAAAATCAACCTTTCCAACCGGAAAAGCATGGTTTTGCTGCAGCGATATGCCCAAAAAAGATCCGGCAGCGACTACAAAGTACTCAGGCGCATTTTCATAAAAGTATTTCAGTGCGGTGAGTCCTTTAGGTGCTTCCTGAATTTCATCAAAAATCAGCAGCGTGTTCTCATCCACGGAAATTCCTGAAACAATTTCTATGGTGCTGAGAATTCGTTTCAGATCGAAGTCAGGTTCGAAAAGGCCTTGCAAAACACCGGATGCCTCAAAATTGAGATAGATGCATTTTTTAAAATGCTCCGAACCGAATTTTTTCAGTATCCAGGTTTTTCCGACTTGTCTGGCTCCTTTCAGAATCAGCGGCTTCCGGTTTTCCGAAGCCTTCCATGCCAGCAATTCCTGAAGTATAAGTCGTTGCATTTTTCAAGTACAGATGTTTGAGAGGGGACGAATATTCCCCCATAAAAAGTGTCAAACTTAGCATTTTTTCCTTTGAAAAAATGTAGAAAACTGGAAATTTTCCCTTGAAAAAGTGTTGACAAATCTGGTCGCAAGCTGAAACGGGAGGCGCTGAAACGGAATTGAACGCTTGCAGTAAGTACCAAATTCAGGTGCCACCTTTTTTCGGTATTGCCCCCGCCTCGAAACCGAAGCGCTTCAGCTTGTTGTGTTTCAAAACAGAGGCTTGTCATCGGGGTTAGCTTTGCATGACCCTTATTTTAATGCCGAAAGCATACAGCGGAATAATGTCTATTTCGCCTGTACTTCCAAAGTTTTCGAGGGAAACACGGAGACCTTTCTTTCGATTCTTCCGATGTAAAAATACATGCATACTTTGCATTGAGCCCGAGCCGGAAGATTTAACTTCTACGGGTACAACTTCTCCGCCCATCTCAATCATGTAGTCTATTTCTGCATTGCCGGTTCCAGTCTCTTTTGACCGGTAATAGAGATTTTCCTGATGATAAGGATTTTGTGCCTTCAGCCATTCAAGGCCTGCAAAGAGTTCGGCCAGCGCCCCCTTGTTAATCGCACTAAAATCTTCTGAAAGCAGTACATCAGAAATTTTCAGACCCGGAATGCGCTGAAACAAACCGGTATCCAGCAGCAGCATTTTCTGCTTTTTGGGATTGGCTTCGGCTCCCGGCGGGAACCCGCTGCAACCACATGCAGGCCGGGCATTTTTTCATAAAAGAACCGCAGGGAAGAGATGGCCTCCGGACAGGCCTGAATTTCATCTAAAAAAAAGCATTGCTTTGCCCTCCTTCACCGGAACCTGGTATAATACCGACAGTCTTTCGATAATCAGCCCCGGTTCCCGATGGGCGGTGAAAATGACCTTGGCTTCCTGATCCAGTTCGAAGTTGATTTCCAGAAAATGCTCAAAAGCCGCACCCGGATTCCGGATGGCAGAAGATTTCCCCACCTGTCGGGCTCCGCGAACCAGCAGAGGTTTTCTTTCCTTCTGTCGTACCCATTCAATCAACTGGTAATCAACTGATCTTTTGAGATATACAGCCATTCCTTTATAAAAGGAGGATGGATTTCCTCAATGAAAGGCAGAAACTCCATGATTTTGGTCCTGAGTTCCCGGAAAACAGAGAAAAAGAGCTTATCAATTCCGAGGGCTTCCAGACGGGGAATTTTCTTGTAAATCTGTTCCAGGTAGGACATGATATCTTCGGCATTTGCAAAATCCAACCCATCGGCAGCCGACACAAAGGAGAACGGCTTTTTGTATCGGAAACCATTATGCTTGTTGCCTGGTGGGATTTCCGCCCCGAGCTGTCTCAGGAAGGCAATGTCCTCCTTAACTACCCGCTCATTGATGGCAGGGTCATTCTCTGAAAGCTTGGCTGCGAGTTCGGCTGCACTGCGGGCTTTCATGTCCCGCATCAGTTTATGCAGGTTGAAAAGGCGGCGTATCCGGGTATTGGTGAGGGATTTGGGCATGCAAATATTTGGAATCAAACAGGTATGATTTTCATTTTCAAAATGGCTCCTAAAAAATCATATTTGTCTCAATTTTTCAAGGATAATTTTGATTATTATATACATCATAAAACACCTGATTAACAGCCTTTTTTGTTTAGGATAGACTCAATTATTGCTTTTACAATGATATTAAATTCCCTCCGGCTCATTGACCGGGAATCACAGGTACACTCTTTTTCGCAGGAACCAAAAAATTTGGTATCGGAAAACGCCAGTCTTTATTCTGAGATTCCGTCTTTTTCCCCAATTAAAGGAATTCTTCCCACTGAAACCGAGGGTATACGATTCAAGCTGCCCAAGTCCATGCTCAGGGCAGAAACCTTTGAACACACTTCCCCGGGAAAAAAACTGGAGTTGCATCTGGGGGATATTACAAACCTTGGTTTCCCTGTTGAACTGCTTACAGTATCCGCTTTTCGGAATTCGTACAGTCCAACTCCCGGAACAGTTATGGAAAGTTTGTACCGGCGGGGCATTCATGTGCAGAATCTCAGCAGGGTTCCGGAGCTTGATTTTCGTCAGAATCTGGGCATCTGGCTTTCCGGAGCAACCGGTGTTGAAGGAATAGGTCGCCTGGTTTGTCTGGAGGTCATTGGACGGGTTTTTACTTTTCGGGAAGCATTGCATAATCTTTTTTCCTTTCTTAATATTTTGGAAACCAGAGGAGTGCAATATTCATCTATTGCCATTCCGATGTTAGGAACGGGCAATCAGGGATTCGATAAGGCAGAAGTTATTCCGGCCCTGCTGGATGAAAGTCTTCGCTTTCTTCAAATTGCCAGATCAATAAAAGAAATCCACTTTGTGGTTTTTTCTGACCCTGATGCCATGCAGTTCAGTAGCGAGTTGGATATTCGGCTTGGAAAGGGTCAAATCAGCCTTTCAGATGGAAAAACCATTGATTACATAAAAAAGCTGCCTCCCGGTATGGGCTGGATGCTCAGGCAGCCGAAGTAAAAATTATCTTAAAAATTGAAAGACAAAAGCAATGAGAATTTTCCTTTCCAGAAGTGTAGATGTAGAGGTAACTCTTTTCAATGATGTTGCGAACTTTTTAAAGGCGATACCGGGCGCTGTCATCATTGATATCCCGGAAAGTGTTATCAACATGTTTCCCGAGGACGCGGAAGAAGATTGGCCAAGACCCGGTTTTGACGAATTCTACCAAAAGTGCGAAGGATTGAGACAGTTTTCCGGGGGCAGGATACATAAGGATGATGTAGTAGTCTTCCTTTCTGGGATTCCGAATGATCAGAATTGGTTCAGCGCTTTCCAGCTTCCAACCGCAAAACGGAATATTTTCATCTGTACCGAAGACTGGGAGTACTACCTGCCTGAATCTAAAGTTCACTTTGGTATTGCCTATCAGGTCGTGGAAAATTGCATGCAGGTCTTGATGGACCTCAATTACGAAAAACCGGAAAATGCCTCTTATATTCATACCAAAAGCAGGGGTTGCCTGAATGATTTCTGCGGGGATAAACGGGACATCAGGCTAAAAATCCAAACAGCCAATATCTGCGAAACCTGCCTCGATAAAATAAAATCTTATCCCGATGCAAATGCCTTTTTGCCTTATGCACATTTTGTAATGAATGCTGTAAGGGATAAATTCATTAATAGGCCTGAGGTGAAGGCGCCTGAAGAGATCTTGAATAGTTTTGAATTGGAAATTAGGCCATCCTTGAGGAGTATGCGCCTTTGCCTTGGCGGTAAAACTTTGGTTCAAATTGAACTTTCAGGCTTGAGGTTTTCCCTTTATTACACCATAATTAAGTTCAGCGAAGCATATGATGGAATAAGTCCTAATCAACTTGCTGTCAGGAATACAGAGAACAGAGAAGTTTTTGATTTTATCAGACGGATTTACCACAACAACGAAAATGAAAGCGCCATTACAAAACTTGGTACTGATTCAGATATGTTCTCGCAATATCGGTCTAAAATCAATCTGCAGATTAAAAATGAAATAACTAAAAATTATCCAAACCGTCCCGAAGGGTTATTGAAGAAAATTCAAATATCTCCTTCTAAAAATGGGATTTACAAGGTTCCTTTCGGAGGAAAGATTCGTGTGATTGAATAAAGCTAAACAGGTTTTAGTCAAGCTTGACCAAAAAAAGGACCAAAAAAAACAAGCTTGCCATATTGTGAATTGATAATTTTGATTCTCAGATTTTTGTTTTCGCAATCCTCCCACTGATTGGCAGGATACGGAAGCAAAATGCAAAGCTCAGAAATCTTTCCTTGTACCTGCCTTGCCCTGGCCCTCAACCGAAGGGATGTTTCCATTCTGGAAACGATGCTTTCTGAGGATGCCGTCTTTCGTAACCAGGAACAAAATCTTCAAATCGAAGGAAAAGAAGCCATTCTTGCTTTTTGCCGGATTTGGTTCCATACCCTCAATATTTCCCTGGAGGCCGGCAGCGCTTCCTTCAATGCCGAGCTCGCCAAAATTCATCTGAAAGGGAATTTTCAAATCTGCCTGCTCATCCGCCGCAATATTCGGGGTGCCACTCTGCGCTATCTGAGTATATGCCGGACCGGAGATGGACTCATCCGGACCATTGACCTTCTGGCATTCCAACCCGGCAGTATAGAAGAACTGAATATTTTCCCTTATTGATTCGTGAAAAATACTGTAAATCAATGAAATATATGAAGAAGAAGTCTGAATGCAGCCGTAGTGACGGATTCGGGAAATCTCAGTCAAATACGGCATATGTGTTGATGAGCCGCCAAATAAAAAACCAGGACTGGAAAATTGCAGAACATTTTGAACCCCCAAAAATGAAGACGAAAAAAAGCCGCAACGGTTCGCTTTATGCCGGCGAAAATCCAA
Organism: Hymenobacteraceae bacterium; assembly: GCA_947459175.1. Classification (GTDB taxonomy): domain Bacteria; phylum Bacteroidota; class Bacteroidia; order Cytophagales; family Flexibacteraceae; genus CAMDMI01. The sequence continues at coordinate 7,162 of CANHCT010000074.1, read as the reverse complement.
TGAGCAAAGTTGTTTCTCCTGCACTTTCAAACGAATGCCATGTCAGTCTGCTGGACCAAACGGCCCACTATACAATGAGCCGCCATTGCCGGCAGAGAGCAGACCAAAGAGGAATAAACCCGGATGCCATTGCGCTTACCCTGGAATACGGCAGGGTCTTTGTTCGGCAGGGGCTTATTTTTCATGTGCTCGGTCACAAGGAAATACCTGTGTGGCTCCGTCGTGAAAGGGAGCGCTTGTTGCATACCGTGGTGGTGCAGGCTGCAGATGCCGAGGTTTTGATTACCACTTACCGGGGTAATAATCCAATCCGGCGAATCAAAAGGAAGTCGAAGGTGCTGTTCAAAAGCAAGGCGGATAAAGATGAAAACAGAAATGTTCAGGTTTCCTTTTCCCCGCAGTTTCGGCTGCAAAACCAAAAAGGAGTTTAACCCCCGAAATTCAAAAAAAATGAAAAATAAACCGAGAAAAAAAGAAGAAAAGTTGCCCCGGCGCAGCAAGAAGGCCTGGCCCCCCGGAATCCCGACATTTTTACGCAAAGGTTTGCTGGGTCCGGCTTCAGCCATGCGAATCCCCATTTTTTACAACAAGATCAACGACAATTAAACAAGAATAAAACTATCAAAATCAAGTATTTATGTCGCAGAAGTTGCATCCTGTCGCCGGTTGGACATCAAGAAATGAGCGATTCTGTCCGGGAAAAGTCAATGGCTTTTTTTATTGACTTGCATTTCAAACGACATTTTCAGAAACATCCCCTTAGAGGATTTTGGCAAACAACAATGAGTAAAGTCAGAAGAAAATGAGAAGAAAAGAAAAAAAAGAAAAAGAAATAAGCGACGAAGAATTTTTGAGCTTTTTCAGAATGGATGTGACTCCGGAGGACTACAATACGCCTCTGAAGGCCCTCAAGGTGATTTCAAAGAGGATTGACACCTTTCTTAAGTTTAAGGAACAAATTTTTTCAGGAACGGTTCCGGATGATTCAATACCCCCGGAGTTACTGGCTTTTGCCGGATTTATGGAGGTCACACCGCCGGAAGCCCTCATTCTTTATGCCGGAATCAGTCTGAGTTTGAAATCGGGTCGTCAGGATTTTGAAGATTATTGCCGAAAACTGGAATTGGATTCCATAGCCAGCATGGATCTCATTCAGTATTTCGATAAGCTGGCAGAGCGGAATTATTTGTTTTTCGACAAAAAGTGTTACTCCAGAGGGATATCCATCGCAATCAATTTCCAATTGATTGATGCGATAAACGAAAATAATTTGGCCCTTTTGCCACAGAAAAGGCAATTCAGCGACTGGAAAAGTTTGGCGGTGGGTTTGCGAAAAACACTTCGAAGATGCGATCTGTCAAACGAAATGGGCGATGAAATTTGGCATCAATTCCGCACCTGGAGGCTGAACTCGGATTCCTTTGGATTCTGGCCGTCTTTGGACCGTTTCTATAGTCCCGGGCGAATCTTGCTCCTCATTTGTCTGGATGGCTATTTCTTTGAAGACAACCGGGCACAAATTTCGATTGTGGAGTATGGATTCCTGTTCGATGAAGGCGGATTTTTCAACACCTCCGGGGCCATGGATTACCTGAGGTCAAATCCGGTATTTGAAGAAGGCCTTGTCGAATTTGTATTGGATGAGCTGATTGAAGAAAACCGTGATACCCTTGTTGTGGCCCTCACCCAAAAAGGGATGGATCTTTTCTTTGAGGGTAAACATGTTGCACCCCTGGAGTCGGCCAAGCCGCAGAAAACCAATCTTCTGAAGCCTTCCGGAATAAAGCCGGTGCAATTGTATTTCTCAGGAGAAAATGAGCGGGAAATCCGAACACTTGAGAACCTGCTGGATAAAGATACGCTGGAGCAGTTTTTCAGCAAAATGCAAAAGCGAAACCTGCCTGCCTGTCTTTCTATCCTTTTATCAGGCCCCCCCGGAACCGGAAAAACTGAGCTTGCCCTTCAGGTTGCCAAAAAATCCGGCCGGGAGATACTTAAGGTTGACCTCAGCAGTCTGAAAGACAAGTTTGTGGGGGAGAGTGAAAAGAATGTGCGGGCCATTTTTAAAAATTATGAAGATTCAGCCAGGCATTGCGAACTGACGCCTATACTTCTGCTCAATGAAGCCGATGGCCTGCTGACCAAAAGAAGGGAGGTAAATTCAGCCGTGGACCAAATGCTCAACACCATGCAGACCATCCTCCTCGAACAAATGGAGTCCCTGAAAGGCATCATCATAGCCACCACCAATTTGCGGTCCCACTTCGATCCGGCCTTCGACCGGCGTTTCACTTTTAAAATAGATTTCAAAAACCCCTGTGAAAAATCCAGAATGCAGATTCTCAGAAGCCTGTTGCCGGATTTACAGGAGGAATGGCTTCAGACACTCGCTTCAGCACATGAACTCAGTGGTGGTCAATGGCGAAATGTGGCTTTCCGGGCTTTTATGGAAGAGGCACTGGGAAATGAGATTTCGCTGGAGCAACTGAAAAGGCTTGCTACTGCGGAGGAAAACGGTGGTCAAACGAAAAAGATATTGCCTATCGGTTTTTAGGCAGAAATCTTCTGTCTGAACAGCCGGAACGGTGGTTCCTGACGCAAGCCAATGCTTGCTGTTCCGGAACATGATGAAAAAAGTTGAATCCAAATCACAGGCAGCTGTCCTTCGGGACCTGAGAAGTGGAATGCTGCCTTTTCCCTGTCAAAATCCCTGACTCCCCTGGAGCAGGGATTTTTTTTGAGAATCACCGAAATTGGCTGAGTTGCTCCATTTTCCCAATATTAAACAAAGGAGCAGTCATTATTATTTTCTAAAGCTTTAGCCTGTCATAACAGCCTGTTTTACAGAGGTATTTGAAGTTGCATTATTCCATCCGCAATCATGTCATCTCTCCGGGATTATTGTTGTTGTGAATCGGGATTCTTCACGATTTAGTTCCCATTGTGCCCGACTATGTGATTAAAATCGTGTCAGGTAAGGTAATGAGATATGGCTATGCAATGAGCAAAATCAATAAAATGATTTCAGCCATTTTTGGATGCCAACCACTTTCCACCAGGCTTTTAGTGCAATTTGGGAATAGACAATGGCTCCTTCAAACTCTCTTGGATCGTAAGCTGAAAAATCATCATCGTAATCGCTCAGTTTTTCCTTGCGGGTGAGAAAGTCAATTACCCATGGATTGAATTCTAATGCTTCTAACATGGCAATGTCCGCATCTTCGGAGTCACCGTTCACCATGTACCAATACAGGGCCTCATTGTAATAATGGGCTGCACTGTAGTCGTCTTTGTATTTTTCCCATATTGTGTAAAAGTCATCCAAACGATTAGAAAATAAGTACATCAACTGTAAAATATCCCTTGCTCCAAGGTTATCGTTTGGATTCAGGCGCAGGATTTTTTCGCCGGTTTCAATGCCCTTGGTCACCTCGAGGATTTTCCAGTGCTCGCTTAACTTCATGTTTAATAAGCGGATGTAAGGCCGGGTGGAAACTTTTTGGTAAAATTCCCCTTCCCACATTTTTTCAAATTCCCCGCCAAATTTTTTTTCACCAATTTTTATTCCTCTTTCTATCATCTGCATTCTTACGGGTTTCTGAAATGTTAGCCATATCAAAGGCTCATATGCCCAAAGGCAATCGGGGTCCATTTTCAATGATTTAAAGACCAGTTTTTGTGCCTCATCAATATCGTCTGAAAAGATTTCATCCTTTTGCAAAATCTCCATGGCATCAAGAGCCAGTTCTTCTGCCGTTTCGGAAATGCTCAATTCTTTGTTTGCCAAAGAGTTAATAAGTTTGAGGTCGCTGCTCTTTATTATTTTTTCTTTTTCCTTTTCCGGAATATTTTCATCTTTGATGATGCGTTCTATTTTTAGAAAAAAGCGATCTGATGCTACCATATATTTTTGATTGAATTCGAATTTTCTTCTTCAATTTGCCCCTGCATTCAGGTGCGATTTGATTTGAGAAAACTCCTTCCGGATTTCCCGGAAATGGGATTGAAAGTAACGAAGGTCTTCCCAAAGTTCGTTTACATCTGCCTCGGCCCGGGCCAGGGCGCCTTCTTTGGACGGGGAGGCCTTGCCGGCCTCTTCTTTCATCCGCATCAACAGTGCCAGATTGTCAATCATCCGGATGATTTTGGAGGGAAGCAGTTCCTGATGATCTATGAAGATTTCCAGTTTATCGATAAAGGCCCCGAAGCGTGGATAGGTTTTTTCAATGATGTCTCCAAACTCCGTTTCTTTCGGGTTTTGCCGGTAATCGGGATGCATTGCCGGCATTTTTTCAAAGGGCTTGATGCTGTGGGCCGGAAGCGATTTTACATCCGATTCAAAAAAATGGAGAAAATCGGATTGCGCCTTGCTGAACTGGCAGATCAACTCGGATTCTGAAGCACAAAGAGCTTTAATACGCTCATTTTGTAATGTTTGCATTGTTTTATTTCAAGTCATTTCTGATTCGTAATCTGAAATCTCTGACGGGACAACACCGTATCTGAAAGATTGAAATTAAAAATCACAAAGCCGAAATTATGATTTTTTTAATTTAACATCCGAGTGATAGTTTTTACTTTTTTAAAAATCCGTTCAAGGTTACTTTTATTGTGATTGCGGCCGATTTTTTTACAGAAAAAATCAAAATATGACAGACTTGATTTCAAAAAAAATCCTACAACTTCCAACGAAGTCCGCCATATACCATTCTTCCTGTAACCGGCCCCCAAACCAGAGAAGCATCGAAGTAGTCTCCAAATGGGTTTTGGGGATCGATGATGAGGCTGGTTTGGCGGAAATCGAAGAGGTTTTCACCACCGAGGTACACTTCCAGATTTTTGCCAAAACCTTTGCTGATCTGGGCATTGACCACAAAAAAGGCAGGTGAATTCTGTGGAAAACGCAGGTCAGATGGATTACTTTGGGTGTTGGGGATGCGTTTCCGGCCATTGCCATTCAGGGTGGCATCAAAGGTCCATTTGCTGCGGGTTTTATAGGCCAGATTCAGGAAAAAACGGTGTTCGGATACAAAAGGACGGCGTTGCAGGCGGCCATCCAGGGTTTGCCAGACATCGAGCCATTTGTAGGCCAGGCGGACATCGAAGCGGCGAATGGGTTCGTATTCGAGTTGGGCCTGCACGGCATTGGAATAGGACTGACCCTCGAGATTGATAAAATGGACCTGACGAGGAGAACGGTCGAGGTCAATAATAAGTTGATTTTCAAAGCGGGTATGGTAGCCATCGAGGGTGAAATTTCCTTTTTGGCCAAGCCATTCGAACTGATGATTCCAACTCAGGCCATAGTTCCAGGCGTATTCGGGAAGAAGGCCATCGGTTTTGGATTGATAAAGATTGGTAGGAAAATAAAAACTTCGGGAAGAAGCCATCACGCCAGAGTTTTCTGCCAAAAAGTTGGCAAGTCGCCTGCCACTTCCTGCACTAAGCCGAAGCGTCGAAAGTTCGCTAAGCTCATATTTTAGGTGAAGCCGGGGTGTGAGCCAAAAGCCAAACAAATTGTGGTAATCGCCCCGAATACCAGCAACCGTTGTGAATCTGGGCATGGGAGTCCAGTTAAATTCGCCAAAAGCACCCGGCACCAGTTCTGTTCTGTTAGCCTTGTTGGGCAGAAACCGGAATTCAGTTGGCTTGATGATAAAGTCGAAATTCTCCCGGTAATCGTCCCAACGGAAACTGCCCCCAAGCCTGAATTTCAGATTGGTAGAGCCAATGATGGATTGGTAAATAAGGGTGGCATTCCAGGTATTTTGCTCCCCCTTATACCGGTTTACAGGGCCAAAATTTTGTTCGGTTCTGGACGATGTAAAAGACTGCATCAGGCCGATGCTTTTGTATTTTTTTGTTGGGAAAATATAGCCCAGTTTTCCGAAAGCCTGCATCTGCCGGTTGGCAAGATGTATGGAATACACTACATTTTGGTGGCTATTCATATCGTGAAAGGCATGATGACTTCCGCCTGTGCGGTCGTCGTTCATAAATTGAACTCCGAATTGACCGCTCCATCCTTTGGTATCGGAGTATGCCCAACGGTTCAAAACATTGATTTGGTTTCCTGTTGGGATATCCAGGAATCCATCGTGGTTCATATCAACGTGATTTTGAAGCTGATTGCCATGAATGAGCGTGGCTACATGCCAGTTTTTGGAAAGTCTTTGGGTGGCATTGGCATTGAATTCTAACCGGCCCATGCTGTTGCCATATACATTTACAAACAATTTTTCCCTGTTTTTGGGTGTCCAGTCGGGCTTTTTCAGCTCTACATTAATCTGCCCGGTCATCGATTCGTAGCCGTTGGCCACCGAACCCACGCCTTTGGTTACCTGAATGGATTCTACCCAGGGTCCGGGGGTAAATCCCAGTCCGAAATTGGACATAATGCCCCTGACACCCGGCAGATTTTCCTGTGTAATCAGGGTGTAATTGCCTGATAGCCCGAGCATTTGAATTTGTTTTGCACCCGTTACGGCATCGGCATAGTTTACCTCCACGGTGGGGTTGGTTTCAAAGCTTTCGGAGAGGTTGCAGCATGCAGCTTTCATCAGTTCTTTGCCCGTCATCACCTGGGTGTTGATGGGATCCATAAGCTGAAAACTGGGCGGAATGCGGCCCTCCACCGAAACTTCTTTCAGGGTTTTGGATGTGTTGACCGCCAGAATGATGAGCAGTTTATCGGAAGAAAAATCGGTAATGGTATCGTTGCGGTAGCCGAGATAGGAAATCACAAGGCGCATGGCCGGGCTGTCGGTTTTGAGTTCCGGCCGGTCGATAGAAAAGGCCCCGGTGGAGTCGGAAACAGTTCCCGTTTGGGTTCCGGCCCAGAAAACAGAAGCACCGGGAAGGGGGAGAAAACTGCCTTTGGAAGATTCTTCGAGAACAATGCCTTTCACTGTTTTGGATTGTGCATACAACAAACTGCTCAGGCAAAAAATTGCAGTGACAAAGCAGATCGCTAAGCGAAAAACCATTTGAAGCATTTTATTGAAGGTGATAGGCGGGGCAAAGGTAGTCAATTGACCGGCAAGCTAAGGGGAGAAAACGGGGGTACCGGGAAGGGGAGAATCGAATTTCAAAATTGTAAAAAAGGCATGGATTTGAATGGAGGCAAATCGAGATTATGCCAATGGTTTGAAATGAAAAAATG
>CANHCT010000073.1 GCA_947459175.1 Hymenobacteraceae bacterium | reverse complement strand
TCTTCTTCCCTGTATCTCTACAAAAAAGGGTTCCGCTATATGCCTTCTCTACTTATTCTAAGAACTCTGCAGCTTATTCTCTCTAAGCTACCTGTACCAATCTGTAACTCCCGTTACACATTAACTCTTCCCCGTCTAAACCCTAAAAATGCCTCCAGATTCTCTCTATTCGCACTTTTATCCCCCTCTCTCCTTTCGCCCCCTCCAAAACGGGAGTGCAAATGTCGCAGTATTTTCTTTATCAGCAAGAAATATTTTCAAAATATTTTTAGAAATAATCCCAATCCGCTCTGAATCAAGAAAATATCATGGTAAAAAAAATGTTCCGTGACCTTATGGCCTGCTAAAATCCCAATAAATGCCCCCGTGGAAGCCAGGTGACCAATGGGACCGGCCTTCTGAATTTATCCCAGAGGGAAATTTTCTTCCCTGGTCAATGAATGATGAATTTAAATCCAATACCATGAACGGTCTGGATTTCTATGGCAGGATCGACCGAAAGGTGCTTCCTGATTTTGGATACAAACACATCCAGGCTTCTGCCTTTGTAATAATCGTCGGAGCCCCATATTTTCATCAGAATATCTTCCCTTTTCATTACCTGGCCCTGGTGGCTGAAAAAAATCTCCAGCAATTCCGACTCCTTGTAGGTAAGGGAAATGGTGTCGGAGGGAGTAATGATTTTCAACTGCGCCGGATGAAACTCTATGAATCGGGTTTTGAAAACCGGCTCTTTGCCTTCTGCCCGGTCAACAACAGGCCTTCTCAAAAAAACTTCTACCCTGAAAATGAGCTCTTCTATGCTGAAAGGTTTGGTGATGTAGTCATCGCCCCCCAGGCGGAACCCCTGCAATCGGTCCTCCTTTAATCCTTTTGCTGTAAGGAAAATAATCGGCGTGTTGGCATTGGTCTTTCTTATTTCGGAGGCCAAAGTAAACCCATCCATTTTGGGCATCATTACATCCAGGATGCACAAATCAGGGCGGACCTGACGGAACAAGGCGAGTGCTTGCTCTCCGTCGGGAGCGGAACTTACCCGAAAGCCCTGCATTTCGAGATTGTCCTGTATTACAAAACGAAGATGCTCGTCGTCCTCGGCAAGCAGAATAATGGATGAAGACATGGTGTCAGGATTTCATTTTGATGGTAACCGGAAGCTGAATGGTCATGGTGGTACCCTTTCCTTCTTCACTTCGGGCAAAAATTTTTCCGTGGTGGGCTTTAATGACAGATTTTACATAGAAGAGCCCGAGACCAAAGCCCTTTACATTGTGAACATTACCCGTGGGTACACGATAAAATTTTTCAAATATCCGGAGCAATTGCTCTTTGGAAATGCCAATTCCATTGTCTGAAATGCTGATTTCCAAGCGGTTGTTTTTTGTCCGTGTGGCCTGGACTTCAATGACCGGCGCCCCGGCGTTGTATTTGATGGCGTTGTCGATGAGATTGGAAAACACATTGCTCAGGTGAAGGGGATCGGCCTGCAGGGTAATATCCCTTTCGGGTAGGGTAAGGCTGATTGTTCCTCCGAGTGCCTGAATGCCCGGCTCGTGGGCCTGAATGGTTTTGGACAGCAGGTCTCCCAATGATACTTCTTCCAATCTGATTCGGGTGCTTTCCAGGTTGGCCATCTTCAAAACGGCTTCTACCTGATTTTGCAACCTTTTGCCTTCCAACTGAATGATATTGAGGTAGCGGGCGAGGCGGTCGCTCATTATTTCTTCTTTCTCCAAAGAAAGTTTAACCGTTTCGGCAGAGGCCAGAATCGAAGACAGGGGCGTCTTGAACTCATGGGTCATGTTGTTGATAAATTCCTTCTGAATTTCGGACAAACGCTTCTGCTTGAGAATCATGATCATGGCAATAATCATGAAAATGACCACAAAAACCAGGACACCGGATGAAAACAACCAAATGCCCATATTGCTTACCAAGGTTGAATCTCTTTCCGGAAATCGAACCCCGAAATAATATGTTTGATTTTCCCATTTCGGCAGGTCGGTACGGGTTAACCCCGGTTTGCCGCGTCCGGAGGCAATGTAATTGCCGTAAACCATACGGTCGTTAGCGCAATCGTAAATCCCGTATTCGTAATCTACTGAGAGCCTTACTTTTTGAAATTCTTCTTTAAGGAAAATCTCCAGGAGATTGGCATCGATTACATCATCTACCCTTACTACAAAATAATCGTCGGCGAGTTGCTTCACGGGGTCGAGAAGCTTGGTTTTGTTGTGATTGTAGTCCAGAAGGCGCTGGGCGGTATTGGTGAGGGCAATCTGCACAGACTGATTGAATTGCAATGCCTTCATATCAAAGGCTTTGCTGAGCCAAAACCACTGAACAAAACCCACCCCGATAATGGCCAGGGTAGCCAGTGCGAGAATCAGCCGAACGCTTTGTCTTGCCATTTATCAGGATTTCGGGGACTAAGAGAATCAAAAAAACCGGATTTCGGAGAATTCTTTCACAAAGAAGGTAAAAAATTGAATTTTTCTCCTTCGTTCATATCCGGGGTAGAGTGGGTACGAAATGTTGAAAAAGCTTGCTTTATTTGCACAAATAGAAAAGCCTTGGCGGTTTACTCCCTTACCGAACTCAATCAGCATATACGGGAAACCATTGAAAATGAGTATCCTGAAGCGCTCTGGATACGGGCAGAAATCTTTGCCTTTCAGGTGAATCCGATGTCGGGGCACTGTTATATGGAGCTGACAGAGGGCAATGCCCGGGCAAAAGCCATGGTCTGGAAAAAAACCTATGAAATTTTATCCCGCAAATTTCAGATCGGTACGGGAATGGGCCTGCAAAAGGGCATGGCCGTTCAGTTTCTGGCCAAGGTAGAATACCACATTCAATACGGACTGAGTTTGGTGGTTTGGGATGTGGACATTGAGTTTTCTCTGGGAGAAAAAGCAAAAAAGAGAGCAGAGGTTGTCAGAAAACTTGAGGCGGAAGGCCTCCTTAGGAAAAATGCCTCCCTGCCCCTTCCTGACCTGATTCAGCATTTTGCTGTCATTTCTTCGGCAACAGCGGCAGGATTTCAGGACTTTATTGTTCATCTGAAAGAGAACCCATTTGGATTTGCCTTTGGGTATCAGCTTTTTTCTGCCCAAATGCAAGGGAATGAGGCCATTGGCGCTATTAGTCAGGCTTTTGAAAATATTATTGCCTCAGGTATTCCCTTTCAGGCTGTGGTGATCATCAGAGGGGGTGGAAGTGCAGGCGACCTGCAGGTTTTTGATGAATATGAGGTGGCCAAATGCATTTCCGAATGCCCGATTGCTGTGCTCACAGGGATTGGCCATGAGCGGGACGAATCAGTGGCAGATCAGGCGGCCCATTCCAAATTCAAAACGCCCACTGCGGTTGCAGATTTTTTGATTGAAAAACTGATGCTGGCCGATCAGTCGGCGGGCGAACAGGGTATGGAAATATGCAGACGACTGCAGGGTCAGTGGCAGAAACAATGGACTGATTATCAAAATATTATTCAGGAATGCCATCTGGGATTCCGGAAAAGTTTGTACAACAATGAAAGGGAAACAGGGAATCTGATTCAGAAAACGGTTCTGAAACTTGGTGAAAAATTCCGCAGTGTAAAGGAAGAATTCCAAACGCAGGAGACCCGCATTTTTGAATTGAATCCTCTGGCCATTTTGAAAAAAGGATATGCCATGATAGACCAAAGCGGAAATAGAATTCATCAAATCCAGGCAATTAACCCCGATTTGCCTTTCAGCATTACCATGAACGATGGAAAAAAAGAAGTCAAAATCTCAGGAAATTAGTTTCGCAGATGCGCTTGCGGAACTCAGGGAAATCGCCAGAACTTTGGATACCGAGGCCATGGATCTGGACAGGATAGAACATCTGCTGAACCGGGCAGAGGAACTGAGCCGAATTTGCAAAGAATCGCTCCGGCGGGTAAGCGACCGGCTGTCAGATTTTCAGCAAACCCAATTTCTTGAATAACTCACTGATAATTACCAAAACAGCCCATCTCTATCCCCCGGAGAATGCGGAATTTGAATGTCTGAAAAGGGAGAATTTAAAATGATAAACAGAAATCGGCCATGTACCGGAGCAACCGGTCATTCAGGGTTGGATCACAAGGAGTGACCTGTCGAAAGGAATCTTCTTGGGAGTACCGTTGGCACCTGAAATGATAAAAAAGGAAGCCATTCCCGGGCCGAGGGCATCCGTTACCTTTCGCTTTATTCTTGAAATTTTCTCACTGCAGGAGTTTTTTACAGGGTCTATCATTTCCTCCACACGCTTTTCTATGGTTTCCCTGCTGTCGGCCGGCGAAATACTCGCGTATAATTCCAATATTTCTGCTTTGTAATCAGGCAAATGACTGATCGGCACACCTTCGGGATGATTCAGAAAAAACAGGTAAAGGGCTTTTTCGAGTGGATTAAGATGCAGGCGCAGCATTCCAAGTTCGGGAAACGCCAGATCTTTGTTACGACCCAAAATGTGGAGGACCGGTACATTTCCGCTGATTTCGAACCTGTTCTTGAACAACATATGGGTTCTGATTCCGTCGAAAATGGAAAAAATCTGTCCAACCACTGCGGGAGAAACTCCCCGCTCATGGATGAGCTTTAGGCAATCCGAGCAAATGTCTCCGGTTCTGACTTTCAGGCTTATCTGTTTTTTTTCCTTACAAAAATCCAACATGCAGCCTCTGGGCTCTTCGTGCCAATGGTCCTGCAGATCCTGGTAGCCTGAAAAAACCAATTTTTTAAGGACTCCGGAAGCAATCTGATAGGCAATCGGAAAACGGCGGTCGCTTCCCAAAAAATAATCCCAGTCATCGGTTTGAACAAAATGATCTTTAGGTCCTGCAGGATTGCCTGCCGAAAACCAATTCAGGTTGTTGTTATAAGAAGTGAGCAATACAACAAACTCCTCATTTCCAATATCATGCTGCTGCCGCAGTTGGCTGCACTTGTCAAATATTTGATTCCAGGACAAAGTCGGCCGTTTTTGAAAGCGATTCTCAAAATCCTCTTTTTCAGGCCTGTCGATTTTGTTATTATAAAATGAAGTTAAGAATTCCGGCTTTGGAGGCGGTTGATGAAAGAACTCTGTAAAATGAGTAACCTCAGGCTGCTCCACAAAATTGAGGATACCTGGAAAGGAATTCAGTAAGGCTGACACATCGCTGAGTACCTCCGGCTCACAATCCCCGGAACGAAAAAGGTGCACATTCATAATCAAACAGAGAATAAACGAAGGTATAAAAAAGCCGGAGAAATCTCCCCGGCCCTTTTCTGTTTTGGGTTTAGAAAAATCAATCCAAAAATTCTTTTTTCACCTTACCAGCTTCTTTTTCAATGATATAATGATCCATTTTCATGCTCAGGTGGTGGAAAGCCTGGCTCATTTTTTCCTTTTGGAAGTTCATGGTGCTTTTTACCCCGGCATTAAATGCGGCTGCAGTTTCGGTGATGTCAAAATCTGCTCCCAGAAAAGAAAAGCTCCACAGGTCGGTGGCCTGCAGCCGGTCCATTTCCCGGCGGATCATGTCGCCAGAGTACCGGATAGAGGCATTTTCTTGCCCGTCTGTGAGCACCACCATCACCACACTCGCCAATTTTTGTTCCAACAGACTACCTGCATGAAACTCCAGATGTCGGATGCTGTCACCGATGGCATCAAAAAGTGCCGTATTGGAGCGGGGCTCAATATGCCGAAAGAGATGCTCGTAATGACCCATGGCGGGGGAAACCGGAACGGGAAACTCAATGATGTTGTCGAAGATGCACAGAGAGATATAAAACTCTTGCCCCGGGTGCTTGATCTGAAGGTCCTGAACCTTTTTAAACTGGTCCTTCAAACCACTCATGGTCTGGGGCCAGCAATCTGCCATGCTGCCGCTGCGGTCGAGGATGAGGTGATAATAGGTCTTTTTGTTAGCTGTGTTTTTTTGATTTTCAGTTTGCATATCTTTATGAAATAAATCGGGTGATAATACCGGCGGAACCTCCGCCGTATTCGATGAGACAAAGTTGAGGGCCCGGAAAAAAATTATCCCCGCTTTTGCAAGCTTGTAATCGGTAAAACAACTGAATTCCAACTGATTAAAATTTGCTAATCCGAAGACGGAAGCAAAAAAATCAATCCGCCTTAGCGGAAATCAGGAAAAAAGAAAAGCATCAATCGCCTGAAAATCCTCGAAAACATGGTCTGCCAGCGGCACCAAATCTGCCGCAGAATAGGTAGAAGTAATGGCAATGGTTTTGCATCCGGCACGCCTTGCAGCCTCGAGGCCGGTAGGTGAATCTTCGATAACAATACAATCGGCAGGCTCCCGCCCGAGCAAAGCGGCCGAGCGCAGGTAAATATCCGGGGCCGGCTTGGGCAGGGCCACCAATCCGGCATACAAAACGGCATCAAAGAAATGGCGGATATTTCCCGTATCCAGCGCAAAATCTACATTCACCAAAGGAGCATTGCTGGCCACGGCTGTGGGTATTCCGGCTGTTTTCAGGTTTTCCAAAAAGGGAAAAAGTCCTGTGGCAAGCTGAAAATGAGGGGCATACATTTCGCGGTAGAGGGCTTCTTTTTCCAGCGACCAGGCCTGAAGTTGCCCGGGAGATGCCTGAGGAAATGCTATTTCCAAAATCTGCTCATTGGTTTTACCAAAAACCCTAGCGGGAAATTCTTCCTCGGTAAGATCCATGCCAAGTTGCCTGGCAAACAGGAGCCACGATTTCAAATGCCAGTCGTTGTTGTGGATGATGACCCCATCCATATCAAAAATAACCGCCCCCCGTTCCTGTATTGCCATCATCCTGCCGCTTTGATTTTGGCAAAACCGGCAGCGAGTCTGAGGCTTGCATCCATAAAAACCATTTTTGCCGCTGCGTTGCGGTCTATCTGAATATATGCTGCTTCCAGCTCGGTAAGCAGGGCGGCAATAAAGTCCAGGGTAAATATTTTACCGAATTTCTCCAGGTCTGCAAACTCGGCCGGAGGCAGATGAACGGTTTCGGGGGCACCCTGCGAAATGGCCATGGCATTTCGAACTTTGGTTAAACTATACCTCAGGAAAGATTTCTGCACCTCCCTGCCCAAACTTTGGAATTCTTCCATATACTGAATCAGTTTGTTCAGATTGTTGTTGTAACAGGCTCGCTGCCAATTCATAAAGAGCAGATGAAAATCGTCTTCCTTTTCATTGAGCAGCAAAAGTGCTTCCGAAATATTGCCCTCAGACAAGTCGGCGGCCAAATCGGCTTGGGCAGACCCGGCCTGAAAGCGGGATTGCAAAAAAGAACTCAGGGCAGTACGGTCGGTTTTGGGTACTGTAACCCGCTGGGTCCTGGAGATGATGGTAGGTAAAAGTTGTTCGGCCTGTTGGCTGACCAACAAAAAAACAGTGAACGGGGCAGGCTCTTCCAGCATTTTCAGAAAAGCGTTGGCACCCTCTTTTCTCATGGTTTCCGGCAACCAGATGATTTGAATCTTGTATTTGGCCTCATAACTTTTCAACTGCAGGTCTTTCATGGTTTCCCGCACCGACTTGATGTTGATGATGGGCGCCCGGTTTTCGAATTCCGCCTTTTGCGACCAATCCTGAAGGGTTCCGAATGGCATTTCTTCCAAAAATGACCGAAACAAGGGCAAATATGCGTTGGGCTCTTCGGATTCGTCTGCAAGTTTGGATTTGGCAAAAGGAAAGCAGTAATGAAAATCCGGATGTACGAATTTTTTCGCTTTGATGCAGGATGGACACTGATCGCAACTATCTGTTTCAGAAGGATTTTCGCAATTCAGATATTGGCTGTAGGCCAAAGCGAGCATCAGCGCAGTACTGCCTTCGCTGCCGGCAAAAAGTTGTGCATGGGCCACATATCCGGTGGAAATGGCCTGAATCAAACTTTTCTTTAATGCTTCGGGAGCGGGTACTTCGGAAAATTTCATGCCTTTGGCTTCGGAAAATATTTTTCCTGCAGCGTTTCAGGGTTCAAAAAAAGGGGAAACAATCGAAATTCCCGCCTACCGGACCAAAGTAAAATAACCCCGGACCTCAACATCGTTGCCTTCCTCGTCGCGGGCTTTGGCCCAATAGGCATATGGACCGGCCGGAGCAGGTTTGGAATCTGTTTTTCCGTCCCAACCTTTCTTCAGGTCGTCAGAAAAGAAAATCAGATTTCCCCAGGAATTGTAGATTTTCATTTGAAAATCAGACAGATAAAGGCTGTAGCATTTAAAGGTTTCGTTGATTTGGTCTTCATTGGGGGTGAAAATATCGGGAAAACGGAGTTTGCTGCTTTGCACCAGCCAAACGGGATTGGATTCGCTTACCTGCGGGTAGGCATTTTTATCGGCGGCATGGCTTCGGATGAGGTAGCCTACTTTTTGTCGCACCTTGTCTCTTCCCCGGATGGTATGGTTGAGCGCAAGACCCATATCTGTAAACTCAGGGGGGTCGGAGGCAGTAAACCGCAACAGTTCATAGCGTTCTACACCTCCTTTCCAGCCCTCGAAGGGGGTCCAGAAAAAGCGCTTTTCGGATTCATCGGGCAATTCGGCCCGAAGCCATACCGGACAAACAGAATCGCTGAGGCGGGAGCGATTGCCGCAGATATCGCGGAATGCGATGCGGTAGCAATAGGCACGGCCATTGACATCGGCTGTGGAATCGAAAATGGGCAAGGCATTGGCTTCCAATATTTTCTGATAGGTTTCGGCTGAAGATTCTCTGCGAAAAACCTCAAAAGTTTTGGCCAAAGCGGAGGCCTGACCGAGCAGTTTCACCTCCTGATTTTCGATGGTAGCCGAAAGGAAATTGACCGGGTCAGGAGGAAGGTCGGAAATGGCCTGCCCGCAAACGGGGGAAGATTGGTAAATCAATTCACCCGGATAGCCTGCAATATTTTTCTTGATGTACAACTGGTAGCAATAGTTGGTACCGCAGATCAGGTTACCCGAATCTACGACCATGGTATCGGAAAAAGGAAGCAGATTTTTGAAAAAACGACCGTTGCGCAGCAAAACCATCTGGCTTACATTACTTAAATCAATGGAGGGCCAACGGACCGTAATTTTCTGATTGTCCGTCTTCAGCCGGGGCCAGATTACCGTCCAATCGGGGGCGGGAATGAGATTGCCGCATCCATTTTTGACTGCTGCCCTGATGCGGTCTTTTTGCCGGAGCCCGGGAACTGATAGGTTGACGGTGATAGTATCGTCTTCCCGGCTTGTGCCGGAAATGAGGTCCTGCCAGGTGGTTTGGTCATTCCACTGAAGGAGATACGGCTCGTCGGCCCGAACGCGGATGCGGGCATGATACTGCAGGGTATCGGAGAGGCCCAAAAGGCTGTCGGAAGCGGGAGGCAGGCTGATTTTATACAGACTGATGGTATCGGAGAGGGTGTCTTTGTTGCAGGTTGCCGGAATTTCTCCCTGTATTTTTATTACAAACGAAGCCGAACTGCCGGGAAAAGAATAGGTATATTCGAAGCGGCCGTTTCCTTTGGGAACCAAAAGAGAGGGAGGACCGCCGTCACCGGGGAAAAAGCGGTATTGCGAAAAAACGGAATCGGTGAAATCGAGGATGAGTTTGGCACCGCAGGTAGAAATTTTAAAGGCGGGCCGAACATTTTTATTGAACACCCGGACCTGCCTGCCCAAAGTGTCGTTGGCACCCAGAATTTGAAGAATCCGGTAGTTGCCCACCTCATTGTACACATGGCCGGTATCTGTGATGCTGGCAGGAAGGGCAATAGATGGAAAATTTGGTGGAAAGGTCCACCTGAAATTGAAAGCCACCGGCGGCGGGGCACAGGTCCTTACCCTGACTCGAAAGGGGGCACAACCGACGGAATCGGTGAGAAAATAAAAACAGGGCTGCGAAAAGACAGAAGAAAAATTCCAGACAAAAGCAATGAAAAGCAGGCTCGGCTTAAGCCAGGTCTGAAAAGAAATTTTGCCGCAAAAATTCAACAGACTTGTCAATGTCGTCTTTAAAAAAGGCATCTGACTTTCGGAAAGATACCTTCTGGCGAAAAGATTGAAAAAGCACTTCAAGTTTTGAACCGGTTTTCAAAGGTCGGCGAAAATCCATTGCCTGGCACGCTGCAAGTAACAAAATTGCGCAAACCCCCTCACAATTTTCCACAATCCGAAGGCATTTCAGAGCGGCATTGGCGCCCATGCTCACATGGTCTTCCTGCCCGTTGCTGCTTACGATGCTGTCAACCGAGGCCGGTGTGGCCAATTGCTTATTCTGACTAACGAGCGAAGCAGCCGTATATTGAGGAATCATAAAACCGCTGTTGAGCCCTGCATTTTCGATCAGGTAAACAGGCAGTTCTCTTTCTCCGCCCAAAAGTTTAAACAGGAGCCGCTCGGAGATGTTTGCCACCTCTGCCACAGCGATACCGAGAAAATCGAGGGCCAGGGCCAGGGGCTGACCATGGAAATTGCCCCCCGAAACCACCAAGTCTTCTTCCTGAAATACGAGGGGATTGTCGGTAACGGCATTCAATTCAATTTCCAAAACCCGGGCCACATGGTCCATAGAATCGAGGCTGGCACCCAAAACCTGGGGCAGACATCGCACCGAATACGGGTCCTGAACACGGGTTTTCTCTCGGGCGGCAAGTTCACTGTCCTCAATCAGGGCGGCCATACGGTCGGCTACCTTCATCTGGCCGGGATGCGGTCGACAGGCGTGAATAGCGGGATGCAAAAAATCGAAGCGGCTGTCGAAGGCATCTGCAGCAAGGCTGCATACCCAAAGGTTATTTTCAAACAATTGCTGAGCCCTCCAGAGGGCATCCAAGCCCAGAGCGAGCATAAACTGGGTGCCATTGAGCATGGCCAGGCCTTCTTTGGCCTTGAGCCTAAGGGGTTTAAGTCCGGATTTCTGCAAAAAAGCCTGACCCGAAATCCTTTCGCCCTGCCACCAAACCTCTCCTTCGCCCAGCAGGGGAAGGGTCATGTGTGCGAGTGGCACCAAATCGCCGGAGGCACCCAAAGAACCCTGTTCGAATACCACAGCCGCAGCTCCGGTGTTGTAAAAAGCCAGCAAATGGTCCACAAGATCTTCGGTTACACCCGAAATTCCGGAGGTCAGGCTCTTGATTTTCAGGAACATCATGAGCCGGCTCAATTCCGGGGCTGTGGGCGCACCGAAGCCGCAGGCATGCGACCTGACCAGATTGAGCTGAAGGGTATCCAGATCACGGTCGTCAATTTTTTCTTTGCACAAATCTCCAAAGCCGGTGTTGATGCCATAAACAGGTCGGACAGATGTCTTCATTTTCTCTTCCAGAAAACGCCGGGATTCAGCAATCTGCCCTCTGGTTTCAGGCTTCAGAGTCAGGGGTTTGGAAGAAAAAAAGGAATGTTTACAGTCCTCCAGGCTTTGGAAGTAATGGTCAATTTCGATGTGCATCTGATGAATTAAGAGGTGTGCAAATAAATAAAGGATTTGAGGCCGGAAAAAAGATTTCCCCTTTAGCGGTTGAGTCCGGGCAGAAATTTGATTTGCCTTGCCTGATCAATGGAGGAATACCTCGGACAGCATTTTCATGGGTACACCCAGTTTTTCAGTATTGAGCCCGTGCGGGATTTGATTTTCTGTGGCCCAATCCAGCATCAGTTCGGTGCTGAGGTTGCCCACCAGATCGTCGTCTGCCATGGGGCAACCCCCATAACCGCCCAGTGCCACATCAAATTCACGGCACCCGGCTTCCCAGGCGGCTGATATTTTTTCCTTTGCCATGGCCGGGCTTGCATGCAAGTGGGCTGTAACCGAGACATTCTCCCAATGGCCGCAAACGGCCTTAAAAAGGGCCTTTACTTCCGCCGGTCCCGACATGCCCACCGTATCGGCCAGAGACAAATACCGGATACCCAAGTCCACCACTTTTTGTCCCTTTTCCAATACCAAATCGGGCGAGCAGGCCTCACCATAGGGATTTCCGAAAGCCATGCTGAGGTAAACATTGAGTTTCTTTCCCCTGACCAAACATAGATTCTGGATTCGGGCCACTTCTTCCAGTGCCTCGGCTATGTTTTTGTTGGTATTTTTCTGTTGAAAAATTTCAGAAACCGAAAGAGGAAAACCCAGGAAATCGATTTCATCAAATTCGCAGGCCTGTTCGGCACCCCGGTAGTTGGCCACAATGGCGAGAAGACGGGTATCGGAGCCTTCCAATTTCAGCTTGCCTATCACCTCGGCCGTATCCCGCAATTGCGGAATGGCTTTCGGACTTACAAAACTGCCGAAATCCAATTTCGAAAAACCAACCTGAAGCAAGGCATTCAGATACCGGATTTTGGTTTCGGTAGGCACAAAATGAGGGAGGCCCTGCATGGCATCTCTCGGACATTCATTCAATATGAGCTTTTTTTCCATCTTTATCGTTGGGATGTTTGGTTTTGATATTCTGCCAGTGCGCAAAGTTCTTCATACCAGGTTTCTCCAAATTTTCGAATCAGGGCATTTTTCAGAAACTGATACACCTTTACCCCCTGCTTTTTTCCCAAAACACAGGCAGGACTACAAATGTTCCAACGGTGGTAATTAACGGCCAGAAAATCTTTGTACTCCTTTATCCTGATGGGGTACAAATGACAGGAAACCGGCTTTTGAAATGGTGTAGCACCTGATTCCCAGGCTTTTTCTATTCCACAAGAAAGCATTCCTTTTTCGTTTCGGATGGCATAAACACACTCCCGGCCTCCCAAAGTAGGGGTTACTTTTTCACCTTCGGCATCGGTAACCCAGGCCCCTTGTCTTTCTATTTCGGCCAAACTTTCGGGACTTAGGAAAGGGCGGATTCGTTCCAGTTCCTCTTCAAGAAGCCGGCTTTCTTCCTCTGAAAGGGGCGCACCGGCATCGCCTTCCACGCAACACGCTGCTTTACAGGCTTCTATATCACAAATGAAGGATTCGGCAACCACATCATCCGAAATCAGGGTGTTTCCGATGGCAAGCATTTTTTCTGAACCAAAAGGCAAAAATGGAAGAATTCCTTGGTTATGCAGACTCAAATTTCATGCCCGGATGGGGCTGCTACCGGTTTATCGGAAAATAGGAAAAAAAGAAAATGCCGGCCGGCCAGATTTTTTATGTTTAAAAAATACAATTTTGGAAACCCGGCCTAATATTGCAGACCCATGGATTATGCCTACATCAAAGCCCTGCACATCATTTTTGTGATTACCTGGTTCAGCGGGCTGTTTTATCTGGGCAGGTTGCTCATTTACAACCGGGAAGCCGCCGACCGTCCGGAACCGGAAAAAGAAATCC
>CANHCT010000072.1 GCA_947459175.1 Hymenobacteraceae bacterium | reverse complement strand
CTCGGGGTTCACCGCATTCAGGCCGATGTTTCGGTTGAGGCCGATGCCATCCGCTGCACCAGGGAAGCCTGTGAAATGATGGGTGGACTCAATGTGCTGATAAACAATGCAGGCTATGGCTTTTTTTCATCCCTTGAAAACCTTGACATAAAAAAAATGGATGATCTGATGGCCACCAATGTGAGGGGATTGGTTTTGATGGGCAAAGAAGCAGCACGGATTTTTATCGGGCAGGAATATGGCAACATCATCAACATTTCCAGTACTGCAGGGCTTTCAGGGTTTTCGGGAGGCACCGCCTATGTGGCATCTAAATTCGCGGTAAAGGGAATAACAGAGTGCTGGCGTGCCGAATTGCGAAAACACAACATCCGGGTCATGCTCATTAACCCCTCTGAGGTGCAAACCAATTTTGTACTCAATGCCGGGCTGGATGAAAGACCCTATAATCCAACAAAGCTGGAGGCCGGAGAAATTGCCCATGTGGCCATTTCGATGTTGGAAATGCGGGATGTGGGCTTCATTACAGAAGCAACGGTATTTGCCACCAATCCAAAATAACCGGGAGTCCGGACTTCAGTATTTTCGCCCGTAGTACAGGGTGAAAAATGCGGAATAAAAGAAACTCTGGTTTTCAGCAAAGGCCATAATGCTTTGCTTACGGGTAAATTGCTCTGCCAGAAACCCGGTTTCCATCCCGAAAACTGAACTCTTTATTTGACCGAATTCAAAGGAAAGTGAAGCCTTTGCATGAAATCCAAGGCTGATTTTCATTTCATCTATGCCGTCTGTCATATTTCCAACGCCGTAAACCTGATTCAGATTCAAATCCGGGGTGTAAGGAATACTGGCTGCAGAAGCCGGGTTTCCGCTGCGGTCAAGGTAAAGAATATAGTAGGGCTTCAGCATCCCGATGCTGGGACCGCCCGCTAAAATTCCATTGATGTGAACTCCCTCCTCTGCAGCCTTTCGGAAAAACACAAATTCCTGCCCGTAAAAGGGACGCAGGACAAAAAGATAATTGGTTTTGTAAGCCAGAAAGGAATTACCGGTAATGTCATTGCGAAATCGATTTTCCTTCGGATGTTTCACATTCACCAATTCGAACCCAAAATTGTGGTACCGCTTCGGGCCATTGGCTTTCGCCCATTTGAAGAAGAATCCCCCGATCAGGCCGGCGTTGGTATTGAAATTTATTCCGTAGTTAAACTCCTCCGAATAGCTTTGTTCATCGGTTTGACCGGATGCCGAAAAAACGAAGCCAAGGGCAAAAAGAAAATAAAGCTTGGTGAATAGGCTCCTCATCAGGTAATCTTGCATTCAAAATTGAATATTTCTTTCACCAGTTCCAAAAAAACCTATGCCTACCGCAACAGGAAAATATCTCGGTGGCCTCCGGACCGAAGTAAAGCATGAGTCTTCCGGACAGACATTTATCACCGATGCCCCGACAGACAACAACGGAAAGGGAGAGGCTTTTTCGCCCACGGACACGGTTTGTGCGGCCCTTTCCAGCTGCATGATGACGCTGATGGGCATTTATGCAGAAAGAGAAGGCATAGACCTGGGTGGCCTGCATTCTGTTGTTGTCAAGCACATGGAATCAAACCCCCGAAGAATCGGCAAAATAGAAATTGATTTTTTCTGGCCGGACCCCCAAGCCACAGACCACCAGAAAGAAATGCTGAAAAGAACAGCGCTTTCCTGCCCTGTGGCAAAAAGCCTTCATCCCGAAATCGAGCAGGTAATCCGGTTTAGTTTTTAAGGGCATTCAATGCCTCATCCAGCCGAATGGCATGATGCGTTTCAGAGTAGATGCTCTGACCATTCCGAATCAGAATCAACTGGGGTGACTGATGTTCAACATCAAGGGCACGGGCGATTTCATTGGAAATATCCCGGTGATTGAGCAAATCGAGATAATACGGAAGAATTTCCGCCTCCAGCCCCTGCTTCCAATTCCGCTCAAAGCGATCCAGTGCCATCTGGCTGATGGAGCAACGGGTGGAGTGTTTGAATACCAAAACAGGGACTTGTTGAGACTGTCTGAGTGCTTCCTCCCAGCCTTTCAAATCATTCAGTTCATTCCAAAATTTCATTATTCATTGAGTGGAATTTGATAAAAATGGAATTTCGCAGTTCGAATTTACGCGATTACTACACCTGAACAGGTAATGCTAAATTGAATCCAATACGCGTAAGCAGCCTGAAAAAAATTTTTAGAGGTGGTTGAACTATGGTTAAAAATTAACAGAAGTAACCACTTTCACCTTGTAAAAGGCATTCTTTTTGAACTGCTGAATATTGCGGGGGGTAGCAAACTGAACTGCATTGGCCCTTGACTCACTCGTCTGAGAAGATGTCCAGTAATAGTCAGCCGGATCGTATGTGCCTTGTCCGATTTGCCGCTTATAAAGGGTATCATAAATGAGGGACATATCTCCCAAACTTGGAAGGTCAAAGGCAGCACCCAAACTTCTGGCCGCTTTGGCAGCAATGCCGGCTGTGGCACAACGGGATGAAATTGTGGTGGTGTTGGCCTTGCTTGTATTGAATTGAGCAGAGGTACCCAAAGAATCCCCTATACAGCCCCATTCAAATGTCCCCTGAAGCACAGTGTCCATTACCACAAGTGCCTGTGTAACAGCTGCATTGGTCCAGTAAACCCTGCCATTTCCGGGAAAAGCCGCTACGGGTTTTAAAACTGACCCAATCGGGCAGAATGTGAACACATTTGAGCTGGTCTTGTCATACTTCAGAGATCTTGCATTCCTTGCAAAGAGCCTCATTCTGTATTTCAAACCCGGAGTGAAGTTTCCGTCAACAGGAATCTCAAAAACAAAGTCGCCCAGTCCGGCATTTTTTCGCGATACAAATTTCACATTCGCAGTAGAGAAATTGATGGCCTGAGAAGAGTTTCCCTGCACATACAAAACACCAATACTATCCAAAGGCAACAATCCCGTTTGCTCTATCCTGCCATCAATGCGGAGGGTTGAAAGGGTTTGCCTGATATTACCCAAAATAATTTCGGGTTCACCGGATGTTGTGAGGGGAATTTCATTGCTGTAAGCCACACCCGCTGAGTTTCGGGCATACGCTCTTACATAATACAGAGTATTTTGAATCAGGTTAGATGAAATGGAATCAGAAAAAGACCCGATTGATTTAGATGCAACCGGGAATGACCTGACACCTGTGGCTCCAATCAGTGGGTTTGAGGTAGTGGAAATGACAAAACCCATTTCAGAAACATCGGTCCCGCCGGAAGCAATCAAACTGGAGGCAACATAAAATGTATCCTTGCCGGACCTTGCCGCTGTACCTGACATTTGTCCCAAAGTCGCAACAGGTCCGTAATTAGTAGATACGTATACTGTGTTTCCATAGCTCACTCCTTTGTTGTTTTTTGCAAACGAGCGTACGGCATACATGGTTTTTTGCTGCAGATTTTCAATTTTAACTTCGAACGCAGGGGGACCGGCACCCAAAGAAACCTTGTTTACTCCGCTGAGATTTTCTTCTGGAACTACAGTACCGGTCACATCCTGGATGTAAAGGAATCCCCTGTCTGAAACTGAACCTGAATTCCCGCCGGAGCCAATACTGGCCACAGCCACTATATAATTCTGCCCCCAACCATTGGGCGGAAGAGTGGTAACTGTAGGAAGTTCCTCAACCTGAATGGTGTTTTCCTCCTTAATTTTTTTACAACTCGAAAATACTATGGCAAGTAATACAGACAAAAGAACCCATCTTGTGCCTGAAATCCAGACTTGGCTGAATGGAAAGTAGTTGAAATTCACTAGGTTAATTCTTGAACTGATGACGATTATGCTAAAAAAGCCGAAAGGCAAATAAAAACAAAAATCAGACACATTTGTCAGTT
This sequence comes from Hymenobacteraceae bacterium, assembly GCA_947459175.1. Lineage (GTDB taxonomy): Bacteria > Bacteroidota > Bacteroidia > Cytophagales > Flexibacteraceae > CAMDMI01. The sequence continues at coordinate 9,447 of CANHCT010000072.1, read as the reverse complement.
TGTAAAAAATTGAATTCAAATTATGAGAGGAGAGGCATTCCCTCGTGTTACAGGAAAGCCGACCAGGCGATTTATATGCCTGTAAGAAGAGAAAATCTTTGTAAAGAATCTCTCATTCGTTGAGCTGAAATGGTACCGCCCAATACCTCTGCTATCGTCATCAGGTCCGGACCGGCGGCTTTTCCTGTAAGGGCCATTCTCAAATTGGGAAGAACCTTGCCCGGCTTTATTCCGAGTTTTTCCATTTCACTCTGGAAAACAAACTTCAACTCTTCCGCAGACCAGTCTTCCCGCTCTGCCAACAGGTCTGAAAAAGCAATCAGACCCCTTTTGGCGTCTTCATTCCATTTGCTTTTCAGCGTTTCTTCGTCCGGTGCTACCGGCCATGTGGCAATTTGTCTGATTTCAGTGAGCATATCCGCAACAAATGAGGACCGGGATTTGACCAAATTTACCCAGGCTCCCAATTTTTTTCCTTCTTTCCACAAGCCGCAAGGCTCCAAAACTTTAGAAATGGCTTCGGCAAAGAAAACATCGGGTTTTTGCTGAAGGTAATAGTGGTTGAACCACTTGGCTTTTTGGATATCGAAACGGGTTCCCGACTTTCCGATACGCTCCAGAGAAAAAGCTTCAATCAATTCCCAAATGGAAAATATTTCCTGCTCCGTTCCCGGATTCCAACCCTGAAATGCCAAAAAATTAATCAATGCCTCGGGCAAATATCCCTCCTCTCTAAAACCGGAGATCACATTTCCGGTTTCGGTGTCTGTCCACGACAATGGAAATACAGGAAATCCATGGAGCATCCCATCTCGTTTGGATAATTTTCCGTCACCTTCAGGCTTAAGCAATAGAGGCAGATGGGCAAAAAGAGGCATTTCATTTTGCCAGCCAAAAGCCTGGTAAAGCAAAACATGTGTGGGGGCTGAGGGAAGCCATTCCTCCCCGCGGATGACATGAGAAATTTTCATCAGATAATCGTCCACCACATTGGCCAAATGATAGGTGGGCATGCCATCGCTTTTCAAAAGCACTTTATCGTCCATGGTGGAAGAATGCACCATAACCCAACCCCGGATGAGGTCATTCAAACGAATCTCTTCTTTCTTAGGTACCTTGAGCCGGATTACAAAAGGTTGATTCTGTTTGAGTTGTTCAACTTCATCAGGAGACAGGGAAAGGCTGTTTTTCATGAGCATCCGGGTGGCAGCATTGTACTGAAACGTAGAAACACCACCTTCTTTACTCTTCTCTCTGGCCTGTTCCAGATCTTCGGCGGTATCAAAAGCGAAATACGCCCAACCTTTTTCTACCAGGTCATAGGCGTGCTTTTTATAAATATCCAGCCGTTCAGATTGTTTGTAGGGAGCAAAAGGCCCTCCTTTTTCCACCGATTCGTCTGCTTCGAGCCCCAACCAACGAAGGGAATCGTAGATGTATTCTTCTGCCTTGTCCACATACCGGTTTTGATCGGTATCTTCTATACGAATAATAAACTTGCCATTTAACTTTTTGGCAAACAAATAGTTATACAACGCCGTGCGAACACCGCCTATATGGAGTGACCCCGTTGGACTGGGAGCAAAACGAACCCTGATTTCTTTCAATGGATGTGAAGATGAAATGGAAAGACAAAAAAAAACCCTTGTTGGCAAGGGTTATAAAATGAGATTTAAATACAGACTACCAGCTTGCTTTTACCACACCGGGTATCTTGCCATTGCTGGCCAGTTCGCGGAAAGTAACACGGGAAATTCCAAATTTCCTCATGTATCCCCTGGGCCTACCGGTAAGTTTGCAACGGTTGTGTAGCCTAACAGGAGAAGCATTTTTAGGTAGCTTATCAAGCCCGGCATAATCCCCCGCAGCCTTCAATGCGGCTCTTTTGGCAGCATATCGGGCAACAGTTGCTTCTTTCTTTCTCTCTCTGGCTTTAATTGACTCTTTTGCCATATTCTGTTATTTGTTGATGTTGGAAAAGGGCACACCCAGCAACTTTAAAAGCTCGTAACTCTCTTCATCGGTACCTGCAGTAGTTACAAAGGTGATGTCCATACCTGATATTTTGTTCACTTTGTCTATGGATATCTCGGGAAAAATGATCTGCTCTTTTACACCAAGGGTGAAGTTACCCCTGCCATCAAATCCTTTTTCATTCACCCCGCGGAAATCCCTTACCCGAGGTAGTGCTACGGCAGTAAGACGATCCAAAAACTCATACATCCTGTCTCCGCGAAGTGTAACTTTCGCACCGATGGGCATATTCTCCCTGAGTTTGAAGTTAGAAATCGCCTTCTTTGACTTGGTTGCCACAGCTTTCTGACCAGTAATGAGACCCAGTTCTTCCAAACCTACATCTACCAGCTTCTTGTCGGCCACAGCAGCACCAATACCCTTATTGATGGCAATTTTCGTGATTTTCGGAACCTGCATAATGGATTTGTACTGAAACTTTTCCATCAAAGCAGGCACCACTTTTTTCAAATATGTTTCTTTAAGACGGGGCGTTGCCATTATTTAACAAATTCTTGATTTGACTTAAAATAACGCTGAAGCTTGCCTTTGGCATTGGCTTTGCGTCCTGTTCTTTCTCCTTTACCGGTAGCAGGATTCACCACGAGCAGGTTGCTCAGGTGGATGGCTGATTCCTTTTTTACAATCCCTCCGCTTTGGGGATCCTGGGCCGAAGGCTTGGTGTGCCGTGTAACCATATTCACACCTTCTACCAAAGCCCTGTTTTTTTCGGTATCAACCTTGATTACCAAGCCGGTTTTTCCCTTGTCATCACCGCTGATGACCTGAACCGTATCTCCTTTTTTGATGTGCAACTTTGCCATGGGATTATATTACTTCAGGTGCCAGAGAAATAATTTTCATAAACTGTTTTTCACGAAGCTCCCTCGCAACAGGTCCGAAAATACGGGTTCCGCGGGGTTCATCGTTATTGTTGAGCAATACAGCTGCATTGTCTTCAAAACGGATGTAAGAACCATCCTTGCGGCGTACCTCCTTTTTGGTACGAACCACTACTGCTTTGGAAACAGTACCTTTTTTCAGGTTGCTGCTGGAAAGAGCCGATTTTACGGTAACAACAATCTTATCTCCTACTGAGGCATATCTTCTCTTGGTGCCCCCCAGTACACGAATAACCAAAACTTCTTTTGCACCGCTGTTGTCGGCAACCGACAATCTGGATTCCTGTTGTACCATCTTTATTTCGCTTTTTCAATAATTTCAACCAATCTCCAGCGCTTTGTTTTGCTCAAAGGTCTGGTTTCCATAATTTTAACCAAATCGCCAATACCGCAATCGTTGTTTTCATCATGGATGATAAATTTCTTGGTACGGGTCAAAACCTTACCATACTTTTTGTCTTTAAAACTTCTTTCTGTGGCAACAGTAGCCGACTTGGTCATTTTGTCGCTTACTACCCGACCAATCCTTACTTTACGTTCGTTCCTGTTCATGATCAATTTGCTGAAAGAAATGTATTGATTCGTGCGATTTCCCTGCGCATCGTCCTGATTTGCAGCGGATTTTCAAGATTTGTAACCCCGTGAGCAAAGCTGAGTTTGTGATATTGTGCAGTCAACTCAGCCAGTTTTTCCCGGAGCTGATCTTTGGAAAGATTTTTCAATTCCTGCTTCTTCATATTATTCCTGATAATCGGGGCGGGTTACAAACTTTGTTCTGACCGGCAACTTTTGAGCTGCCAGGCGAAGCGACTCGGAAGCCACATCAAGAGGCACACCTGTCGATTCAAAAATAATGGTTCCGGGTTTTACGCATGCCACCCAGTATTCGGGAGCTCCCTTTCCTTTACCCATCCTCACCTCTGCAGGCTTTTTGGTGATGGGTTTGTCCGGGAAAATCCGAACCCAAACCTGACCCTCCCTTTTCATGGCACGGGTAACGGCAATACGGGCTGCCTCAATCTGACGGGCTGTAATCCAACCCTCTTCCAATGACTTTATGGCAAAACTTCCAAATGAAACAGAGAATCCGCGTGTAGCGATGCCTTTAATTTTTCCTTTCTGCTGCTTCCTGAATTTTGTCTTTTTTGGCTGTAACATGATATACCTGTTTACAAATTAGAACCTTCTTTTCTTCTGCCACCGCCGCCAGGCCTTCTGTTATCGCGACGATCGCCTCCTCCCCTTCTTTCTCCTTTATCCCTGCGGTCGCCTCCTCTTCTTTCGCCACCTTCCATTCCACCCTGGCCTTGATTACTCATACCGGCATTGGGTGAAAGATCGCGCTTTCCGAACAATTCGCCTTTGAATATCCAAACCTTAATTCCTATTTTTCCATAGGTAGTAAGGGCCTCAGAAATAGCGTAATCCACATCAGCACGAAGGGTGTGCAAAGGAATCCTTCCTTCTTTATATTGCTCTGAACGGGCCATATCGGCGCCACCCAAACGGCCTGAAACTTTAACTTTAATACCAAGTGCACCCGAACGCATGGTGGAAGAAATGGCTTGCTTCATAGCCCGACGGAATGAAATCCTGGCCTCAAGCTGCTGGGCAATGCTTTCACCTACCAATTTAGCATCCAATTCGGGACGCTTGATTTCAAAAATATTAATTTGAACATCCTTGCTGGTGAAGCGCTTCAGTTCTTCTTTCAATTTATCAACCTCAGCACCACCTTTTCCAATCACGATACCAGGCTTGGCTGTATTGATGGTCAGAGTAATTCTCTTTAAGGTTCTTTCGATGATAATCTTCGAAATACCTCCTTTGCTGATTCTTCTGAAAAGGTAGGTGCGGATTTTGCCATCCTCTACAAGCTTATCTGAAAAGCTTTTTCCTCCGTACCAGTTGGATTCCCATCCGCGGATGACACCAAGCCGAAGACCTACCGGATTTGATTTTTGACCCATATTAAGCTTTTGAATCTACAACGAGTGTGATATGATTTGATCTTTTTCTAATTCTGTGGGCTCTCCCCTGGGGTGCAGGACGCAACCTCTTCAGCATTCTGCCGCCATCTACGAAGACGCGGGTAACATGAAGATTGGCATCTTCCAAAGACAGGTCCGGATTTTTCGACTGCCAGTTGGCGATAGCCGAACGAAGTGCCTTGTTCACAAAATAGGAACCGGCATTATCCGTAAACTGAAGCGTGCTCAGTGCAATCGAAACCGGCTTATTCCGGATCAGGTCCACCACATACCTCATCTTTCTCGGAGAGGTAGGAACATTTTTAAGTTTGGCTACAGCTTCCATTATTTCTTGCCTTTGTCTTTTTTACCAGCATGCCCCCTGAAATTACGGGTAGGGGCAAATTCACCCAGTTTGTGACCAACCATGTTGTCGGTTACGTACACAGGAATAAACTTGTTTCCGTTGTGCACTGCGAATGTGTGGCCTATGAAATCAGGGGAGATCATGCTCCGGCGTGACCAGGTTTTGATCACCGTCTTTTTACCTGAAGTATTCAGTGCCTGTACTTTATTGTCCAAACGAAAGTCAATGTATGGACCTTTTTTTAACGACCTACCCATTTATTTTCCGTTTTTGCGACTTACAATAAGGTTATCAGAATATTTATTTGGTCTGCGGGTTTTCTTGCCTTTGGCAATCAATCCCTTTCTGCTCCTCGGGTGACCACCGGATGCACGACCTTCACCACCACCCATTGGGTGATCGATGGGGTTCATGGCTACACCGCGGACCCTTGGCCTGCGGCCCATCCAACGGGTACGACCAGCCTTTCCTGATGTCACATTCATGTGATCGGGATTAGAGGCAGAACCAATGGTAGCATAGCAGGTTAGAAGTACCAGCCTCATCTCGCCGGAAGGCATTTTAAGGGTGGCATATTTTCCTTCTCTGGCAAGAAGCTGAGCATAAGATCCGGCAGACCGGGCCAATGCAGCACCTTTACCTGGCTTCAGTTCAATGTTGTAAATGATGGTACCCAAAGGAATTGCTGAAAGAGGAAGTGAATTTCCAAGTTCGGGAGCAACAGTCGGACCGCTCAAAAGAGTAGATCCAACCTTCAGTCCATGCGGAGCGATGATATACCGCTTTTCGCCATCGGCATAATGCAGCAAAGCAATACGGGCGGTACGATTCGGATCGTACTCTACCGATACTACCTTGGCAGGAATATCGAATTTATTTCTTTTGAAGTCGATGATGCGGTACTGTCTTTTGTGGCCGCCTCCCATGTAACGCATGGTCATTTTGCCATCATTGTTACGACCGCCTGATTTCTTCAGAACGGTAACCAGACTCTTCTCGGGCCTGGAAGCCGTTACCTCCTCAAAATCGGGGATTACCCGAAAACGCATCCCGGGGGTAACCGGTTTTAATTTCTTCAGTCCCATCTTAAATTGCTGCGTAAATGTCTATGGTTTCACCTTTAGCCAATGTAACAATGGCTTTTTTGAACGAACTCTTGCGGCCGCTGATGAATCGGGTTTTGGTGCTCCGGTTTTTCACCTTCCCTATACAAATCATCGTGTTGACAGAATCTACATTCACTCCGAACATAGACTCAACGGCTTTCTTGATTTCGATTTTGTTTGCGTTTCTGTCAACAATGAATCCATAGACGCCCTGTTGATTGAGCTTTGCAAACTTCTCGTTGATTACCGGCTTCTTCAGAACTGGCATTTTAACTTAAAATTGCTTGTAAAACTTCTACTGCTCCCTCTTCGAACACCACTACATCTGTATTAATCAGATCATAGGTATTGACATTCTGAACCGGGATGATGGTGACACTCGGTATGTTTCTTCCCGACAGGTAAAAATTTGAATTTACGCCGTTGGTGTAGAAAACCGTCTTTTTGCCATCTATTGAAATGGCTTTCAGCATTTTGGAAAAATCCTTGGTAGAGGGATTACCCATCTGGTATCCTTCGATGAGCGAAATTTTTCCTTCTGATGCTTTGAATGAAAGAACTGACTTTCTGGCCAGGTCCTTTACTTTCTTATTGAGTTTGAAATCGTAATCGCGGGGACGGGGACCAAAAATCCGGCCACCACCTACAAATACCGGTGATTTCATAGAGCCAGCACGGGCACCGCCTGTACCTTTCTGCTTTTTCAGCTTCTTGGTAGTACGGGCAATTTCAGCTCTTTCTTTTGCCTTGTGCGTACCCTGACGCTGATTGGCGAGGTGATGCTTTACATCAAGATAAACCGCATGCTCGTTTGGTTTAATCCCAAAAATGGTTTCGGGCAGGGAAACAGAACGACCTGTATTCTGTCCGTCTTTATTCATGACTGAAAGATTCATGTTCTTATTTCTCTAAAATGACAAACGAATTATTATGACCTGGAAGAGACCCGCTTACGAGGATCAGATTTTTTTCCGGCATCAACTTAAGGATGCGGAGATTTTGTACTTTCACCCGGTTTCCGCCTGTACGGCCAGCCATTTTCAGGCCTTTAAAAACGCGTGATGGAAAAGAACAGGCACCAATAGAACCCGGGTGTCTGGCACGGTTGTGCTGTCCGTGGGTTTGTCCGCCCACACCAGCAAAACCATGGCGCTTTACAACACCCTGAAAACCTTTACCTTTTGAAGTACCGATTCCATCAATGAAGTCGCCGACTTCAAAAATATCGATTTTCACTTCTGAGCCCAGCGAAGGGGTATCGGGGAAGGTTTTGAATTCAACCAGCTTTTGGCGGGGTGCTGCACCTGCCTTCTTGAAGTGTCCGGCAAGGGGCTTACTGGTACTTTTTTCTCTTTTTTCGCCGTAACCCAATTGCACAGCGCTGTATCCATCCTTTTCTTTGGTTTTGACTTGCGTCACCACATTGGGGGAGGCCTCTACTACAGTGCATGCCACTGTGTTGCCATCCTCACCAAAGAAGGTGGTCATTCCGATTTTCTTTCCTATTATTCCTGACATCTCGATTTGAATTAACTCCGCAGGCGGAGGGTTTCAAAAATGGGACCGCAAAAGTAGGGAAATGAACGAAGGAAAAAAACTTTTTAGGAAAAATATTTTTGAAATTGAAAATCACAGATTTAGGCCCCTGCATGGGGCTTCATGGCAGCCCAAACTTTCTTTTTCAGATCAAGACTCTGCTCAATTTTTTGGAGGTCAGGCAATTCAATCAGAAAAACTCCTGCTTCAGAATGCACGATGGGTTCTTCCATCGCATCCCCCTCTGCCCTGAAAAGCATAACCAATCCGGCAGGTGAAATTCTTTCAATCACCGCTTTCTTATCCGCCTGATGGCCGGAATAAAAAATCCATTGCACCTTTTCCTTGCGGATTTTCAGGGCAGATACCAACTGATTGAGCAGATTTTTCTGCGCTTCAGTCAGTTTTGTTTCGGCAGGAAAATAAACAATCAGTGCTGTTTCGGGAACAAACAGAAGAGGTGAATCCTGAAATAAAAAAACTGAGTCCCGGCCGGTAATCATAAAATATGAAACAAACTAAGCCCCAATTATTCACATTTACAACCGGCTTGTTTTTTCAATTTTGAAAAACATGATTGCGGTATCTTTACTGCCATTTCAAAACCATGAGAATACCCTTCTTTCATATTGCCTGTTTATTTCTGTTGACTTTTTCGGGATGGGCACAGCAGAAGCTCATCATGTGCCGGGAGGGTGAACTCTGGGGTTACTGCGAACCCGGAGGCCGGGTGGTGGTTCCTCAAAGGTACAAAAAAGTATCTGATTTTCAGCAGTATCTGGGTCCCGTTGTGCGGGAGGACGGCAATTGGTGGATGGTAAACAAAAATGGTATTCTTTGCTTCAACTCCCGCAGATGGGAAAATGAGCCTCCCCCTCAGCCGGAAAAAGGCCTTTATAAAGTCAGCTGGTTTGACCCGATTTTTGCACAGGTAACCGAGTATTACAACCGCGCCGGTCTGCCTGTGAAGGTACAGGATGAGATGAGGATTTCGGCAGATACGCTGGAATACACCATGTTCAATTTTGCCGAAGCCCTGAAACTGGCCCAATCGAAGTTGGGCACACCCTATGGGGAGAACATGCTCGATTGCTCCGGATTCATGCGGTTTATTTATGGACCATTTGGAATCAATCTGCCCTATTTTGCCAGAGAAATTGCCGAAAAGGGCAGGGAAATTCCCCTCAGCGAGGCAAAACCGGGAGACCTGATTTTCTTTACCGGTTTCAACGAATACGATAAAACGCCCGGTCACCTGGGAATGATTACCTCTGTGAAAGGAAATATGGCAGAATTTATTCATGCATCCAGCAGCAGAGGCATTACCACCAACCGCAATACCGACCATTACTATAAAAAAAGGTATCTGTTTGTCAGGAGGATTTTCGGCTAGCTCCCGATCTCCAAATCCAGGTATTTTTCAGGCTGGCAATGCCTCCAAGACTCCGCTTAAAAGTAGCCACTCCACTGTTGACCATTCCCCTGAGCGAGCATGTACCCAAGTCCAGCAAGCGAATTTTTCGGGCAGCGGCATAATCGTAAATACCGGCATG
>CANHCT010000071.1 GCA_947459175.1 Hymenobacteraceae bacterium | reverse complement strand
CCACCGCTAACTATTCGAACATCATTGCACCTTTCCACAGAGATTTGCAGGGATATGCCAATGCAGAGCTGAGTTATCAGACCATCGGCATTGCACCCAATCGTCAGCTTATTGTTCAGTGGAGGTTTTTCAGAGTATTTAATTCGACCGATGCATTTGATTTTCAGGTGATACTGAACGAAACCAGCAATCTGGTGGAGTTTGCTTTCGATGCCATTCCTTTTCAAACCAGGGCGATTGTGTCCGGCATTAAAGGCAACCGCGGTGATGTTGATTTATCCAATGTTCTGACCCGCGACCTGACCATCACCAGCCAGATTGCCCTTACACTTCCGGTTCGGGGCTCAACCGTTTCGGGCACAGCCGAAACCATGAGCATTCTGCCCGGCTTCGATCTTCAGGGAGTACGCCATACATATACGCCAACTGCTTGCGGTCTGGGTGTCCCTACGCTGAATTCATTTACATTGGTAACCAATTCTACCGCAACGGCCAACTGGACTTCCAATTCCACGGCATTTGGCTACCAAATTCGCTGGAGGACTTCCACCCAGGATTTTTCGGCTGCAAGTTGGGCCACGCCTGTCACCATTACAGGTTCGGCAAACAACTCTTATGCCATGACCGGATTGAGTGCCAACTCCACCTACATCGTGGAAGTCCGGAATCTTTGCTCTGCGGGTGTCGGTACGGCTTGGTCGCCTGCGGCCACCATTTTTACTGATCCTGCGGCCAACGATGTAGCAGTTGTGGAAATGCTTACTCCAACAACTCTTGCATGTTATTCTGTAGCACAGCCTGTTTCAGCCCGTTTCAGGAATGTAGGTCTGGGTGCCATTTCTGCCGGTACTCCTGTGAGTCTGGTGATAAACCTGACCACCCCTTCGGGTCCTGCCAATATGTTAGCTACCTACATCCCTCCGACCAATGTTGCAGTGAATGCCACTTTTGATGTTAGTTTTGGTCTGCTCAATATGAGTGCAGCCGGACTTTACACTTTCAATCCCAATGTGGCCTGGCCTTCAGACGGAAATGCGTCAAACAACAGTTTGGCTACTCCCCTGTCTATCAGTGCCTATTCACCCTACCTGCCTTCACCCACTTATTCCATTGGGTTGAATGGTACTTTTCCGACAGGATCCTTGTTTAACTCTACCATTGCCCCTCTCAATCCCTTTATCCCTTTCAGTGGTTCTGTCAATTTGGACGGAGGCGGCAGTATTGCCCCATTTGAAGGAAGCGGAGCTTTGTATTTTGATGATCAGTTTTTCGACAACTGTACCGTTACCTACATCACTCCCTGTATTGAGATTCCTACATGCTACCAGCTTCAGTTCCGCCATTCCAGGTACCAGGGTGCTGATAACGGAAGGGGAACAGTCATCCGGGTTTCAACCGACGGAGGAAATACCTTTTCTGGTCCTTTGACGGTTACCAACCTCACCCGTGGCAAAACAGGTACCATTGCCCTTCAGTTTTTAAGCGGGGCCGCCACACCGGTGTGGGATCTTTATTCTGTGGACCTTTCGGCATACTTTGGTCAGGATGTGCGGATTGCTTTTGAAGCCACCACCGGTTTTGGAACTGCTCCCAACTGGGCCATCGACGACATCAAAGTAATGCCAAAGACCGTCAGGGATTTGGTTGCAGTGGGTTTGACATCGGGCATCGATTATTCGGTTTGTAATGCATTAAGCTTTCCGGTGTCGGTCCGTGTTCGTAATCAGGGCTGCGGCAATGCCAGTAACTTCAATGTTTCGGCAACTGTTACCGGTCCGGTTGTAGGAGGTACCTTTACAGCAGGTGCCCTTTTCACCGGTTCCCTGGCCGAAGGTGCATCTGCAGATGTGTTTTTGGGCAATGTTTTGCTGACAGGAAATCCGGGTGATCTGATAGTAACCGGTTCCGTCGACAATACAGGTGACAATGTACCGGCCAACAATAGTTTTGCCGCTACAACTATATTCCAGAAAAGGGGTCCGGTTAGTTCACTTTCTTTGTCGAGTGCCAACATTGTAGTGGGCAATCCTGCCACCATCAATGGTTCTGTTTCTCTGAGTTCCGGCGGATCTTACTTTTCCAATAATACAGCGCAGAATATTCCGGATAACAATTTTACGGGAATAAACAGCAACATCGTAATATCCTCTCTTCCTGCAGGAACACTTGCTTCTTCGCTTCAGGCGGTTTCCATCCGAATCAATCACGATCAGGTTGGTGACCTCAGGGTTCGTTTGGAAGCTCCGGGCGGCAACACCATCGATTTGGTTAACCGCAGAGGAAATACCGGAAATGATTTCAGCAATACCCGCTTCCGTTCAGGTACCAATATTTCCACAGTTACCGAAACATCTGCACCTTACACCGGCACCTGGGAGCCGGAGCAGCCCTTCAGCTCATTCGGAGCAGCTGTTGCCAACGGAACCTGGAGATTGCTGGTAGACGACAATGCTGCACAGGATGCAGGTGTTCTTCAGGGCTGGTCTTTGGAATTCAACAATCAGATTCAGTCGGCCTCCTGGACATGTCCTTCATGTCCTTCAGGCTTCCCTGTAAATTTTACCACTCCGCCTGTAACTTCTGTCAATTTCCCCAACAATCCGATCGGAGCTACTTATCCGTCCGGTTCTTATCTCATCCTGCTGTCTGCTACCGATGCAGCCAATTGCGGGCTTTCCAGAGATACCACCATCAACTTTTTCTCTGAAAACAGGTGGTTGGGTCTCTCCAATGCTCCTGCAGGTAACAACTGGTCCAATCCAAGTAACTGGCTTGCCTCACCTGCGCCACCCAATCAAACAGTGGCTGTAACCATATCGGAGGGTACGCCATTCAGTCCTACCATTTCATCTTCCTATGTGGTTGGTTCTTTGATTCAGCAGAATAGTACCAACATCAACATCGGAACCGGTGGTGTTCTTCAGGTTCGTGCCAACTGGACCAGTTCTATTTGGTCTTCTGTAACAGGTGACGGAGTGGTTCGTTTCAACGGAACAGCCGGTCAGGTAATATCAGGCCCCGCCCGTTTTCAAAATTTGGATGTGGACAAAACATCGGGATCGGTTTCTGTAACCGGAAACTGCGGAATTTCAGGAACTCTTTCTTTCGGCCCAACAGCCACGACTTCGGTATCTGTAGCAGGTTCCGGAAGACTTACTATTCTCAGCGGGCCTTCAGGTACCGGAAGAATTGGTGTAATTCCATCAGGATCGACAGTAGCAGGAAATGTTTCTATTCAGCGCTATATTCCTTCTTCAGGAAAATCCTGGTATTTGCTGGGGTCACCCATTACCGGTCGTAACTTCACCGACTGGTCTGATAACTTCAGGGTATATGGTCCTGCCTCCGGTTTTGGCTCTCAGGGCGGTGGAATATGGCCCCTTGGAATTCAGCACACCACCATTTTCGAGTATCGCGAAAATCTCCACAATACGGCTGTAGATACCGTACAGAAAAGAGGATGGCGGGCACCTGCCAATACCAGTATCGAGCCTGGTCGCGGATATCGGGTGTTGATTGATAAGGCTTCCATGTCTCAACCTTCTCTGGATAACTTCGGACCACTTACACAGGGCAATGTTACTTTTCCTAATTTGACAAGGAATACTTTCGCTAATTGTTTTGATGTAACCGTTGGACCCGGAGTTGCTTGTACCGAGAATTGGAGGGGATGGAATTTACTTTCCAATCCGTATCCAAGTTCAATTGACTGGGATGCTGTAACGGGATGGACAAAACCTCTCGCCAATATCCAAAATGCCATCTATCGCTATGTAAACGGATCATCCGGTGGTGCTGTTGATTATGGCATGCAGGCATACGGAGTATATATCAGCGGAACAGGTTGGTTTGGTGCCACACCTGCCCCTGCATCGCCCAATATTATTCCTTCACATCAGGGATTCTTTGTAAAAATGACTTCAGGTACAACAGGTACACTGCAGGCTACAGAAGCTGTTAAAGTCTCCGGTGCCGGTTCTTTTGCGAAAATCAACACCAATCTGACAAACGCCCTTAAATTGAATATTCAAAGGGCAAATGCTTCAGCCGATGATTATGGATATATGTCTATGGTCAGGTTTATGAACGAAGCGACTGATGGCTATGATCCAAACTTTGACTTCAGCAGTTTCGGATCGACCGGATTTACTGCCGGATTTATGGTGGAAGGCTCCGAAATGGTTGTAAATTCCATGGGTGAGCTGAGCAGCCAGAAGGTAGTACCAGTGCACACTGACTTCAAAGGACAAACCGGAAGCTACACTTTCTCGTTCAGCGAATTGAGTTCTTTCGATTCAGGTGTTGAAATCTATCTTCGTGATAATTTCCTGAACGAAGTGTATAACCTGTCTCTTACACCTCAGCACACATTCAATGTTGACCTATCCAATATCCAGATGAGCGGACGTTTTGAACTTGTTTTCAATCCTTCTTCTGTTACCGGAATCCGCAACATCGGTGGAAATGCATTCTTCGGTGTACGCCCCAATCCATCCAGCGCAGGTGGTGAAATCACCATGATTGCCAAAGGAATTCGTGGTGAGTCTGCACAGGTAACATTGGTTGATATGATTGGCAAGGTGGTTTATACCGGAAGCCTGAAGCTGACCGCTGATTTGGTTTCTGAGAAAACATTGAAATTGAATCTACCTGCAGGAGTTTATACCTTAAATCTTAACTCCGGTGGTAATATTCATCAGCAAAAACTTGTAATCCGTTAATCACACGGTTTCAAAAAAAAAGCCGTCCGAAAGGGCGGCTTTTTTTTTGTGTGTGCCCGGCATGGGTAATAGCCAGGTGGTGAAAGTCCACTATGAGCTTGGTAGTAGGAATCATTAGTCGAAGGCAAGGGTGTCGTAGGTGACTACGAATCTGAAAGAAGCCCTGGACAAAGTCTCGGTCTGACGCACAGAAATTACATGAGGCTCACTAAAGGTGGACGAGTTTGCGCAACAAAACAAAGTCCAATACTACCCGAACCTTTAACCCAAGTTGCAGCTATCCATCCATAACCTACTGTCTGAAACCAGGTTGGATTTTTTCTTGGCGAGGGCTGTGCCCTACAGATTTTCGAGCACAAGTCATATTGCGGTATCTTTCAACCAGTCGATAGTATCCATCGATGAGCCCGGTAAGGGGATTATTCCGGCAGAAAGACTGGAAATACATAGGCCACAAATCACTGATAAACAAGCCTGTTCACCAAAAGCCCCTGAGTCCCTGCAAAAGCCCTTCAGAAAAATGAGGACCTTATTTTCAGTAGGTTATGAATTCAACCTCAACTAAAAAAGGCGAAATTCCCGGAAAATTACAGCAGATTCTTCGAAAATTATAAAGTTCTGAAGGCCGGAGCTGCAACTTGGGTTAAGTTTTAATGCATTGAAAAACGGGCATTAAAACACTTTGAACTTTCAACCTTGAACCTGGAACTAAAAAAATCAGGAACCCGAAAATGTAATTTTATGCCGGATCCGGCTGAGTGCTTCGGGGGTAATGCCCAGATAGGAAGCCACCATATACAGAGGAACCTGCTGCAAGATTTCCGGTTGGTTTTCCATGAGCTTCAGATAGCGGGTTTCGGCACTGTCGAGCAGAAGGGATGCGGTGCGGTCCAGATTCTGTATGTAGTTTTTACTCAGGTAGTTGAATAGTATTTCCAAATATCCCGGAACCTCTCGGATATATTTTTGCATACTGGACTTTTTTACCAGAAAAAGCTCAGTATCCCGGATGGCATCGATGTACACCCGGCTGGGGCTTTCATAAAAATAGCTGCTGTAGTCCGAAATGGCCTGGCCCGAAAGGTAAATTTGAACCACATTTTCGCGGTTGTCTGCTTTTATAAAATAACGCATTACCCCGTTCGTTATGATGCCAATCCAATCGCAGACTTGGCCTGGTTCCAGCATTATTTCGCCCTTTTTGCAGACGCGGTAGGTGTGTTCCTCTGCCATGGCCCTGAATTTTTCTTCCGAAATGTCAGGCCATTGGGTTTGGTAAAATTTTTGAAGCTGAGCAAATTTGTCGGTCATGGTGAAGTAGTAGTTTTATAAACAATGAAGTCCCGAAAAAATAAGACCGCAATAACGCGAGTTTCAAAAAATTCCAATTGAAAACAAGATAAAAATAGATTAAAAAAACCGATTTTTTCAAATGATGGAAAATATAAAAGCACTGAAAGTTCTGTTTCTTGCCCTTTTGGCAGGCTTTACCGGGGCATTTGCCTATCATCGGCTTGTATTCCAGCCATCCCGGGAATCAATTAACCAATCCTCGGTCGATCAGTATTTGAATGGTTATTCGCCGGATTTTTATTCTGTCGCAGATGGCCCGGGTACTCCACCGGCTGCCCTTCCGCGGACTGATTTTGTGACAGCCTCTACTGTGTCAACGCCCTGTGTGGTGTTTATAAAAACAGTTTCCGGGCCGCAGCAGCAAAACATGTTCGACTGGTTTTTCAGTACCCCCGGCCGGCAGACAGGTTCGGGTTCCGGGGTTATTTTTTCGGAAGATGGCTACATCGTGACCAACAACCATGTGATAGACAACGCCGAAACCATCGAGGTAATCCACAACAAAACCACCTACAAGGCAAAGCTCATCGGTACAGATCCCAATTCCGACATTGCCGTGGTGAAGATTGAAGGAAGAAAACTCCCGTTTATCCGCATTGCCGATAGCAAAAAGGTTAAAGTAGGGGAGTGGGTGCTGGCAGTCGGCAATCCCTTTAACCTTACATCCACGGTTACAGCCGGCATTGTATCGGCCAAGGGCAGAAACCTCAACATCGTGAATTCCGCTTTTCCGATAGAAGCCTTTATTCAAACCGATGCGGCCATCAATCCCGGCAATTCGGGCGGGGCTTTGGTCAATATTAAGGGTGAATTGATTGGAATAAATACGGCAATTTATTCTAAAACAGGCTCTTACAGCGGATATGGTTTTGCAGTTCCCTCCGACATTGTAGCCAAAATCGTCAATGATCTCATCAAATTCGGTGATGTACAGAAAGCTTTTGTGGGTGCTGATGTGGTGGATTTGAATTCAGAACTGGCAGAAAAGTATAAAATCAACAGCCTGAACGGCGTGCTGATCAATTCCATAGAAGTGGGAGGTGCAGCAGAAAAAGCAGGCATGGAACGCGGCGATGTTATTCTGAAGGTAAACGATGTGCCCATTGAAAGCAAGGCCAACTTTGATGAAGAGATTGCCTATCAGGATCCGGGCTCGAGGGTGAAGATTACCTACAAAAGAGACAATCAGGTTCGGGAGGCATTGTGTCTTCTCACCAACCGCGAAGGCACTACGGATAAAATCAGGCGTGAAATTTTCAGCTCGGCCAAACTGGGTGCCGACCTGGAGGCAGTATCCAAAGTAGAAAAAGACCGCTTCAGAATTGAAAGCGGTGTTCGGATTGTGAAGGTAACAGGCCGGGGCGTGCTATCCCAACTGGGCTTTGAGGAAGGTTTCATTATTGTTTCGGTAAACGGAAAGAAATGCGAAGTGCCCCAGGATGTGGAGGACAATCTGGCTGGTGCAAGGGGAAAAATTGTGTTGGAGGGCGTGAACCGGCAGGGCTCCAAAAGTGTTTATCAGTATTTCAGTTATTGAGCACCGGTAATGCTAAGCAGGGGTAAAATTTAGGGCCGAAAAAGCCCGCAAGGCTGCATAAACGCAAAAAAGACACTATCTTCGCCCCTCAATTTACACGAACAAATCCATACATTTTACTGATAATGAGCTACATCAGATCAATAGTAGGCCGTCAGATTTTCGATTCACGCGGCAATCCAACCGTAGAGGTAGATGTTTTTACCGAAAATGGATTTATGGGCCGGGCAGCCGTTCCCTCCGGTGCCTCCACCGGCACCCACGAAGCCGTGGAACTTCGTGACGGCGATTCGGCCCGGTACATGGGCAAGTCCGTGATGCAGGCGGTGGATAATGTCAATACCATTCTCGCCGATGCCCTCGAAGATTGGGATGTATTCGATCAGAAAGGAATAGATGCCTATATGAATGAGCTCGACGGAACCGAAAACAAAGGAAAAATCGGGGCCAATGCCATTTTGGGCGTATCGCTGGCAGTAGCCAAAGCAGCCGCTCAGGAAGCCGGTATGCCTCTGTACCGGTATGTGGGCGGAGTAAATGCCTGCACCCTTCCCGTACCGATGATGAACATCCTCAATGGAGGCAGTCATGCGGACAATTCCATTGATTTTCAGGAATTTATGATTATGCCCATCGGGGCTGAGTCTTTTTCTGAGGCCATGCGCTGGGGCTCGGAAATCTTTCATAACCTGAAGTCGGTGCTAAAGAAAGCCGGCCACTCCACCAATGTGGGCGACGAAGGCGGATTTGCTCCCAACCTGAAATCCAATGAAGAAGCCATAGAAGTGGTGATTCAGGCCATTGAAAAAGCAGGTTATAAGCCCGGGGTTCAGGTAGGAATCGCTATGGATGCTGCCGCTTCCGAGTTTTACCATGCCGAAACCAAAACCTACCATTTCAAAAAATCTACAGGTGCCCGCCTGAACAATATGGAAATGGCTGCTTACTGGGCAGAGTGGGTCGCCAAATATCCCATTCTGAGCATCGAAGACGGTATGGCGGAAGATGATTGGGAGGGCTGGGCCGAATTGACCCGCCTCGCCGGAAGCAAAACACAGCTGGTGGGCGACGATTTGTTTGTTACCAATGTGAAGCGCCTGCAGGAAGGCATCAACCGAAATATTGCCAATGCCATTTTGGTAAAGGTAAACCAGATTGGCTCCCTTTCAGAAACCATCGCTTCTGTGGAACTGGCCCACCGCAACAAATACAAAAGCATTATGAGCCACAGGAGCGGTGAAACTGAAGATGTCACCATCGCCGATTTGGCTGTGGCGCTCAATACCGGGCAAATCAAAACCGGATCTGCATCCCGCACCGACCGGATTGCCAAATACAACCAACTTCTCCGGATAGAGGAAGAACTGGGAAGCCTGGCTTATTATCCGGGGCGAAAGTTTTGATGCAGTAATTTCTGCATCCTGAACTTTCCTGTCTGAGTTACCGGTAAGAACGGGTTTTTGCTGTTTGTTCGGGAAAATCTTTCTGAATTAGCCTGGGTTTGCTCATGTTGGTATCCATCGTAATTACCGGCCTTGCGGGTCCCGGCATTTGGCCTTTCTCTGGCTTGCCTTTCCTGAAAAAGATTGTCTGGGTTTTGTTCTTTTTCATTTGGAAACGGAGGGAATTACGGGTATTTCCCTTTGAAAACAGACCGTAAAAGCCGGTTGAAATTCTATAATCTTTAAAACAAACCCCCAACTTCCGTCATGCATGAGCTCTGCATAAGAAAAGGGTCATTTGAAATTTCCACTGAAAAATCCCGATTGGATACGGAACTTATCCACAGATTTTTGTCTGAAGAAGCAAACTGGTCAAAAGATATCCCGAGGGAGCGGGTAGAACGGGCAATTGCCAATGCACTTTGTTTTGGCGTATTTGAGGGCAAAAGCCAAATCGGTTTTGCCCGGGTAATCAGCGATTTTGCCACCATTGCCTATCTGGGGGATGTGTTTATTTTGAAAGAATACCGGGGCAGAGGACTTTCCAAATGGTTGATGCAAACCATAAATTCGCATCCTGACCTGCAAGGTCTGCGTCGCTGGATTTTGCTTACCGCCGATGCCCACAGCCTCTACAGGCAATATGGATGGGTGGACATTGCAGACCCATCCCGGTGGATGGAAAGACATGACCCACAGGTTTACCTGTCTTAATCCGTATTTTTCAGAACCCTGTGTGTATTTGATTTTCAAAATGCACCTGCTGTCTTCACCGGACTTCAAGATTCTTTTATTCGGTCCTGGAAAATCTGAAATCCCGGAAAAGAAGTATCCATACTGCTTTTTCTGCCGGCCCCTGTTTTTTTGGTTAAAAAACTAATCAATAAAACAATCAAAAAAAAATAGTTAAATCTATTTTAATTAGATCTTTACTTTTTTTCCGTAAAGATCCCATCAAGGGATTTTTAGACGAAAAATTTTACGCTAAATTTGTAATCTGGTGATGTTTGTATGACCAACAACCAAAAAGTTGCTTTTCTCTGAAATAAAATGAAAACAGGAGTTTTTTCAGGCATATTGATCCAACTCATTCTGGCCATTGTGATGATAATTCCATCCTTTCGGGCCATTGGGCAGGGAAGCAGCCATTCCTGCGGCTCACCCACCGTACACAATCCTTCCATAACCTACGGGCAGGTGGCTGATATCGATGGCAATACTTACAAAACAGTCCGGATAGACAGTATGGTTTGGTTTGCCGAAAATCTGAAAGTCACCCGTTTTCAGAATGGTGATGCCATCCCGAATGTAAGCGACTCAGCCACATGGGCCGGCCTTTCCGGTCCGGGGATGTGCTCCTATAAAAACGATACCTCTTTTGATTGTCCGAAAGGAAAATTATACAACTTTTTTGTTGCCAGCGATACACGGAATCCATGTCCAAACGGATGGCGGGTTCCCACTATGGCAGACCTTTACAAGCTCATATTTTTTCTCGACCCGGATGCAAATCCCCAGCAACCAGGCAATCAACCCAACAAGGCAGGCGGACTTTTGAAAAGCACAGGCTTAACCTATTGGAGGCCTCCAAATACAAATGCCACAAACCTTTCCGGATTCTCCGCCATTCCAAATGGTGGCCGGAATAACGCAGGCAGGTTTTCAAACAGCAGCGATGCAGCTGCCAGTTATTGGCTATCCACTCAGTTAGGTCCCGGAATGGGATTTTTTCTTGAACTCGCCTTCCCGCAGGATTATGCTGTTCGAAATGCCTTTTTTTCCAGATATGGTTGCTGCATACGCTGTGTAAGCGATTACTCCCCCTGCCAGGGTTCCATTGATATTTCCGGAAACAAATGCCTTCAAAATTCCATCAACTTCAGCATCAACGGTCCTCAACTCCTTTCCGTGAACTGGAATTTCGGTGATCCCGGAAGTGGTTCTGCCAATACCAGTATTGTGCCTGCACCGGTACACCAGTTTTCAGATACCGGCCTCTTTGTGGTTCGGGCTGTGGCTGTTTTTCCCTGTGGCACCGATACACTTTTTTATTCCGTTCGCATCAGCGACTGCTCTTGTACCGGAAATTTGTCAGCCCAGGTACGGGATTCATGCCGGGGTGATGCAGCTTTTAACATTCAGTCCAACAGAACCATACAGCAGATACAATGGAACTTTGGCGATCCCGGGAGCGGCGCAGGCAATACCAGTACGGCCATCAATCCTGAGCACCGGTTTTCGGATTCCGGAATTTTTCAGGTCTCAGCGGTTGTGCAGTTTTCCTGTGGCAGCGATACCCTCTACCTTTCCGTGAGGATTCCGGAATGCCCCTGCATCGGGACCATTAGAGCCGAAAGATTGGATTCCTGCAGCGGTGATGTTGTATTTTCCATTCAATCCGACAATGCCATTCAGCTGCTGACATGGAATTTTGGCGACCCCGGCAGCGGCCCTCTGAATTCCTCCTTCGACTTTTCGCCGGTACACCGTTACACAGTTTCCGGTCAATTTCAGGTGCGGGCCATTGCCCAGTTGGAATGTGGCCGCGACACGCTCGAAAAATCGGTGGATATTAAAATCTGCGAAAAAGAACCTTGCAGCCTTGATATTCCCAATGCCTTCACGCCAAACAACGATGGAATAAATGAAGGTTTTATTCCCAAAGCCAGCTGCAAACCAGAAGAATATGACTTGAGTGTTTACAACCGCTGGGGTCAGTTGATATTCCGTACACAGGATGTGGGTGAAGCCTGGAATATCGACTCTTCCCGGCAAGCGACGGGCAATGTGTATTTTTATTCCATCCGGTACCGTTTTGGCAAGGAGGCCCTTCAAACTGCAAGAGGCAGCATCTCCCTTATTGGCCGGTAAGGTGGCATAGATTTTTCAAGTTTTTAGTTTTTAGCATTCAGTTTTAAGTGGAAAGGGAAAGGTCAAAGTCGAAACTCATAAGTCAAAAGTTCTTCAGGTGATTGGTTTTTGGTATCTGGATTAAAGTGGATAAGGGAAGAAAAAAGTCGAAATGGTCATTGTTTTTTTGTCGTTGACATCTTTTTAACCAAATGACAATAACTTGCAGTGTGATTTTTTTTGGAACAGATGTTCAGAAAATCAACAAAAAAATGAAATCAGAATCAGGCTAAACCCGTTTCGCAGCCGATCTTAATTTCTTTTCTTCTTTCTTTTACACAAAGGAAACTACCGCATGATGAAAATCTCCAAAATTGCCGGTCTCACTTTTTTTCTTCTGGTCTCCATGCAGGCCATGGCCCAGGATACCCTCTCTGTCCTCTTTTTGGGAAACAGCTATACCTCGGTAAATAACTTGCCTCAATTGGTGAAAAACATGGCGGCATCTGCCGGAAAGACCCTGATTACCGACAGCAATTTGCCCGGCGGCCAAACCATTTCCGGACACCTGATGGATGCGAATTCCATGGCCAAGATCAGGCAGGGAGGTTGGGATTATGTGGTGATACAGGAACAGAGTCAGGTTCCCAGCATCGATTATTACCGGTACAACGATATGTATCCTGCTCTGTATGAACTGAAGGACAGCATCACGGCCCGAAATCCCTGTGCCAAAATCATCACCTACATGACCTGGGGAAGGCGTTTCGGGGGCCAACAGTGCGATCCTCAGGGCATCCATTGCAGCCCGGTTTTCACCAATTTCAACCACATGCAGGATTCACTGACTTCTGCCTATCTGATGATCAGCAATTTACTCAAAATGCAATGTGCCCCGGTAGGGGTTGCCTGGAAAAATGTATTGAACGACACCAATCTGGTGCTCCACAGCGGCGACAACAGCCACCCTGCCCTGAGCGGCAGTTATCTGGCTGCTTGTGTCTTGCACAGCAGCATTTGGAAAAAACCCGTCACCGGCCTCGCCTACAATGCCGGACTTTCAGCGCCGCTGGCAACCTACCTGCAGCAGATGTCCGATCAAACGGTTTTTCCCTCTGCCGGCCAATGGAACCTGCATATCAACAAACCTCAGGCGGCCTTTTCAAGAAGCATCAGCGGCCTTACCGTTTCCTTTTCCAACCAGTCGCAGTCTCTCACCAACAGCAACCTTTCCTGGTTTTGGGAATTCGGGGATGGCAGTACCTCCACTGCGCAAAACCCGCAGCATACCTATACGGCCAACGGCACCTATACCGTCCGTCTCCGGGCCATGAACTGTATTTTTTCGGATACCGTGCAGCAGACCATGCAGTTGGGTGTCACCGCCACAGATGCTGCCCGTGATCAGACTTTCCGATTCTTTCCGGTGCCGGCAGGAGAATATCTTCAGGTTGAATGCGGAGCAAAGCGACCATCGGGTTACACCTTGTACAATCATTTGG
>CANHCT010000070.1 GCA_947459175.1 Hymenobacteraceae bacterium | reverse complement strand
TACCACCGGGCCTGTACTTCCTGCAAGTCCGGACCGACAGGGGCCACCATGTAGGCAGGTGGCGGAAAGAATAGAAACTAAAAGCCTGAACCCACCGCATTCCGTATCCACCCGCAAGGAAAGCAGCGGCGGCAAAAATCAAAACCGCCCGGGCAAAGGTTGCCGCAAGGGCAGGATTTTTTCCCGACCCAAGCAGGGTCACCAAAACAAAAAAGCCCGAAAATCAGTCTTTTAGAAAAATATGGGTGATATCTTCGCCCTGCTTTTCAAAATTTCAGAACCATTCCTTTGGGCGACTTCGACTCAAAACATGTGGATTTTGCCTTTCTGGGCATGGGCTGTTCCAACTCCCTGCTGCTGATGGCCCTGCACCATGGCGGGCATCTGGAAGGCAAGAAAATTCTGGTCGCCGAGCCGAGTCGGAAAGACAAAAACGACCGCACCTTTTGCTTCTGGATGCTGCCCGGGGATGTGAAAAAATACCACCTCGATGCTATGGTGTGCATGCGCTGGCCAAAGGTTAGTATCAATCATCTCGAAGCACAGGAGATGGAGGGCATGGACTATTGCTGCATCCGCAGCATCGACCTGTACAACCATGCACGGGAAATTCTGACACAGCATCAGGCAGAGTGGTCCCGTTCTGCCTTTCAGGGTGGGCCAGCGGAGCAAGGCGATGGAGCTGTTTGCCCGCTGCAGCTGGAAGAGACAGGCCCCTGCACAGCCGATTGGGTTTTCGACAGCCGCCCTCCCTCCTACGCCATCCGCAACAAGAGCGAAAGCATGCTGCTGCAGAGTTTCTTCGGATGGGAAATAGAAACATCTGTTCCTGTTTTCAACACCGGGTCCTTCACCATGATGGACCTGTCGGTTCCGCAGGATGGCCATACGCAATTTATGTATGTGCTGCCCTTCCATGAAAGCAAAGCCTTGTTTGAGGTCACCCGCTTCGGGAGCGAGCCCATCTGCCGGGAAGGTGCCGAAAACCTGCTGAGGCAGTATATCGAAAAACATTCGGACCAATACCGCATCACAGATTTCGAACAGGGTGTGATCCCGATGAACAGTGCCGGAATGACCATACCGGCTGCGCCGAACCATTGGATATACACCGGCGAACGGGGTGGCCGGCTCAAACCCAGCACAGGGTATTCTTTTGTCCGCAGCCTGAAACATGCCGAAAAAATCGTTATGCTTGTGAGCGGGGCCACCTTACCCCCCGATGAAAACAAAGCCCGGTTTGCTTATTACGACCGTTTGCTGCTTCAGATTCTGCGTGACAGTCCCCACCTTGGCGCTCCCATTTTCAGCCAGCTTTTCAGGCGAAATCCTGCGTCCGGAATATTCGCTTTTCTGGATGAAAAAACATCCCTTCAAGCCGATTTGAAAATCCTTTCGAGCCTGCCGCTCAGGCCCTTTATCCGGGCCTCGGTGCTCGATGCCTTGTGGTCGGTTTTGTCGCTTTTCAAAAAAGCCCCGCCCGTGCTGATTTGCAGCATTTTCCTGCTGGCCTTGCAAAGCCTGAACCTGCTTTACCTGTCGGTTCCGGTATTTGTTTTGGGCCTATTGCTCATCGGCCTTCCCCATGGTGCGGTAGACCACCTTTCGGTTTTATCCGGCCGCATGCACAAACTACCCGCTTTTACCGCCGGTTATCTGGCCATGGGTGCCCTGGTGTATCTGGTGTTTTTTCTTAGCCCTTCAGCCGGACTTTCCGCTTTTCTCCTGTATTCGTTCTGGCACTTCGGGCAGGCAGATTTCGGAGAATGGACATTGCAGGGCAAGGCCGCCCCCGGACTTTGGGGCATGTACTGGCTGATGGGCATTTTGCTGAGCCATCCTGACGAGACCAGAGAAATTGTTTCGCAGATGCTGAACGGTCATACCTTCCGGCTCGTTTTGCCGGATTGGCTATGGGTCTTTTGGCTGGCCGGCGGGGGACTGCTTTGGCTTTTGCTGTACCGTAATGCCGGAATGTTCTTCAGCATCGTCGCCCTCTTGCTGCTGGTGCCGGTACCCTTGCTGCATGCCTTCGGTGCCTTTTTTATTTTCCAGCACAGCCTGCACGGATGGCGGCAGCTTCGACGGGTATACCACCTGTCAGACACCGGTTTGTGGAAGAAGGCCTTGCCCTTTACCCTCGGAGCACTGGTCCTGTTTGCGGGCATCGGCTATTTCTTCCGTTCCTTTCAGGCGGGGCAGATTTTCATATTTCTGGCTGCACTCAGCTTTCCGCATGTGTGGTACATGCACCGCCTTTACCGGAGAGATACAGAGACTACTGACTGATAATCAAGGGAATAAATATGATTATTTTCCTCCCGGCTCCTGCCTTTCAAAATAAATCCGGCCGGCAAAGAGCCCCTTTTTCATCAGGTCTCGGAGTTGCCTGCGGCTGGGCTTCAGGGTCCAGATTTCTTCTTCGCCATTCTCTGGTTCAGATTTACTCAGATAGCCATCTTTCTCAAGCAGATGCAGAACCGAATCGCTTTGGATGCTGAGCATGGAAACCCCGTGTTTTTCCTCTTGCAGGATGCGGAGCCGATAAGCATTTTCGCCTTCAATCGGCGTGTTGAGAAAATAATATCCCTTATAGTATTTGGCCACCCCGCCTTTGTTCAGGTCTATGACCAATTCTTCAAAATGGGTATCGACATCCAGAGAATCGCCTTTGCCCCGGGACTGTACTTCAATTTTGATGTTTTTGACCGAATCTTTCCCTACACTGAACTGGCCTTCGAATCCGCCTTCTTCGCTTTTGCCGCTCTCCCATACCAGGTGGTTGCTCATGCGGATGTTGTCTTCCGAAATGAGAAGCCAAACCGAATCTTCAGCATTGAAATAAGTTCCGGGAAAGGGTTTGCGCAGGCGGGCATCGGCTTTGGTGCCCGAAGGTTGGGGCTCAGGGAAGCGGATGCGCTCCTCGGCACAAGACCCCGTCAACAAACAAATCAAAAGAAACGGGGCATACAGAATGCGGCGGGCGGGCTGAAATACGGAAAACATGTTGGTGGTGGTTTGAATGGGGAAAGGTAAATTTATTTTGAATGTTGCCGGCGAAAAAATTGAGCGGAGGCAGGGGTTCGGGGAGGCAAAACCGGAAAATTTCGTTCAAAAAACAAGGGCATTTGACAATTCCATTTCATTTTTCGAATGAAAAGATGCCTGAAAAACGGCTGCTGAGGAGAAAAATTGCCGGACTTGGAAGAAATAACAATCTGCCTTACCAGCCGGAGGCCAGCACATCGGCCAGATGCAGGGGCTTGACCGAAATGCCCTGCTTTTCCATAACGGCCTGATATTGAAGCAGACAACTGGAGTCGGTAGAAATAAGGAAATCGGGTTCTACCGCCGCCATCCTTTCCAGTTTCAGTTCGGTCATGCCTACTGAAATGGCTTCAAATTTTACCGCAAAGGTGCCGCCGAAGCCGCAGCACTGATCGGTTTCTTCCATTTCCACAAGATCCAATCCCTCCACATGGCGGAGCAGCTTCCGGGGCTCTTCGCGGATGCCGCACTCCCGCAGGGCGGAACAGGAATCGTGGTAGGTAGCCCGCCCGAAGAGTTTGGCCCCTTCAATTTTTTCGATGCCCATCACATTCACCAAAAAATCGGAAAACTCATGGATTTTTCCCTTGATCTGCTGGTATTGTCCTGATTTTAAACTCTTTGAAAAGAAACTCTCGTAGCCGTTTTTCACCATGCCCACACAGGAAGCAGAGGGCGAAACAATGTACCGGGAGGGCGATGTGAAATCATCGAGAAACTTTTCGGCCACCTCCATGGCTTCAGGAAAATAGCCCGCATTGCTGGCCGGCTGCCCGCAGCAGGTCTGGTTGGGATTGTAGTTGACCTTGCAACCCACCTTTTCCAACACTTTTACCATGTTGAATCCAACCTGAGGATACATTTGGTCAATAAAACAGGGGATGAAAATATCAACTACCATAGGTGCTTTTTCGGGGGATGCAAAACTAACAATGCCGGTGAATGCAAGGGCCGTAAAATTATTTTTTTTGATTCACCAGAAACACCCCGCCCAGAATGGCAGCAAGGCCAAAAAAATGGAACATGTTCAGTGCTTCGTTGTCCACAAAGCCCCAAAACAAGGCTATAACAGGCATAAGGTAAGTGACGGTGCTGGCGGTTACAGGACCCGATATCTGGATGAGCCGGTTGAACAGCACCATGGCCACGGAGGTGCCCATCAGTCCGAGCAGAAACACAAAGCCAAAGGCCCGCATGGCCCCGGGATGATGGAGCATTTTGTCTGCAAATGCGGTTTGGCCAAACAATATGCCCATGGCGGGAATACCGGCAAAAAGAATACACAAGGCAGTAAGAGCCAGGGGCTTATATCCGTTCAAAAACTGATTGAGAATATTCACATTGATGGCATACAGCACCGTGGCCAGCACCACGAGAAGGGAAAAAACATTGAGATCAATGGCGCCGTTGCCTTTCGAAAAAGCGAGAATCATGGCACCCAGAAATCCTACTAAAATTCCCCAAATCTGCTTTTTGCGGAAGGTGTAAGAAAAAAATAAACCGCTGATGATGAAGGTAAAAAGAGGCGTAATGCCGTTGAGCATTCCCGAAAGGGCGCTGCTCATGCCCGACCCGGCCACCGAAAACAAAATAGAAGGAAAAAAACTGCCCATCAGACCGGAGAGAATCATAAATTTCATGTCGCCTTTCCGGATGTTTTTCAGGTTGGCAATGGCAATGGGAAGAAATACCAGACAGCCCACAGTAACCCGGAGGGTGGCCACTTCCAAAGGCTCAAATACTTCTAGTCCCCGTTTGATGAGGATAAAAGAGCTCCCCCAGATGAGGGAAGTAATGGCCAGTAAGAGTATGGCCTGAAGGCGGTTGTTCAAAGTTTTACTTAAGAGATTTAATTGAGGATAAATACTATTTGGCCAGTTCTGTTTCGCTTTCTATCACTTGTTGCCAATTCCAGAGTGGCTCAGTTTCCCAGTACTGAGGAAAACCCATTGCTCTAACATCAACCATGGGGTATGCTTTCAGCAATCTGAATAGTTTGTTTTTTAACAAATGGGTTGGATTGATAATATTGAGCCAATAGATAAGCATGCTGAGCAAGAAGTAGACCCGATTGTTATTTATGGGCTGTCCGGTTTTGGGGTGATAGATAATGGTGTGATTCAGAAATGTAAAATCAGGATTAGCAGGAATGGCCGGGGCAATTCTCATGGCCCTGCTCCATAACCTCGAGTGATGAGCACAAACATTCCGCACATATACAATGCTGTGTAACCACGATTCAAAAGTAGAATCGTCTAATCCAAAATAATGAGCTATCGTTCTGCGGTCATGGGTACCAGACAGATTTTTATATAATACAGAAAGGCTTCCGAAGGATGTCAGTTCGAGCATCATCCAACTGGGGGGCATCGGATCGCTATATTTCTTTTGAAAGTCGAGGATAAACTTTTCATCGCTCCGGATGAATTCTTCCTGAATTTTAGAAATCGTTTTGAAATGATGAACGGAATTTCTGAAATGGGCAGCATTTGTATACCAAAACGGCCCGTGCCGATGGGATAATTCATAAATCATCTTAGAACGAATGGCCACCTCAATCTTTTCCAACTCACTCAAAATGAATTTTCTCAATTCTCTGTCAAAACAATACAACTTAAAGGCATTGTTAAATGTTGAGCCAGGCTTGAAGATATGGTCTGATTTGGGTGTAGCCAACATGGGATACCAGTAACCGCTCAGGCGATAATAACTGATGTTTTCCAGGATATGCAAGGCCTTTTCTTCATTTTCTACTATTAAACCTCTTTCCTTCAATTGCTCAAGTTGGGCGGCATATTTAAGTACCGGCTTCGTGTAGGGCACTTTAAGCATAGGCATAAAAATAAAAAGTCCACCCTGAGCGCCCTGATCTGACGGGAAGGGGGGTGGACATGTTGACGCAAAGGTAAAACCGGACTTTCAATTTCTTACACATTTTCGGATAAATTTACCTTCACCGGTTAAGAAATTCCCAATCCGTACGGAGGACAAAAGGACTTTTTTCGGAATCCTATGCTTTGAATATCAGCGGATTATATTTTTATCATTTGCCGATCAAACCTTAAACCAAGACTTATGCCAACTGAAATTCAGAATTGAACCTGGACTCAATTTCGGTCAGGGTATCCCCTATCTCCTGAAACGAGTCGCTGGTCACCAGTTTCATTCTGAAAGGCTTAAAGTCCGGAATATGTTTGAAATAATTGGTGTAATGCCGCCGCATTTCGATGATGCCCAGCACAGGGCCCTTCCATTTGATGGAAAACTCCAGATGCCGCCGGCAAACTTCCACCCGCTCGGCCATGGAGGGCGGGGCAAGGTGAGCACCGGTTTTGAGAAAATGCTTCACCTCATTGAAAAACCAGGGGTAACCAATGGCAGCACGGCCTATCATGATGCCGTCTACGCCGTATTCATTTTTATACGCCAGGGCCTTTTCGGGAGAGTCAATGTCGCCGTTTCCGAATATCGGAATCTGTATCCGGGGATTGTTTTTGATGTTGGCAATCAGGGTCCAGTCGGCTGAGCCTTTGTACATCTGGACCCGTGTGCGCCCGTGGATGGTAAGGGCCTGTATGCCAATGTCCTGGAGTCGCTCTGCCACCTCTTCTACATTTTTGGTGGTGTCGTCCCAGCCGAGGCGGGTTTTTACCGTTACGGGCAGGTGGCTGGCCTTTACCACGGCCTCCGTCATTTTCACCATTTTGGGGATATCCTGAAGCAATGCAGCCCCGGCCCCCTTGCAGGCCACATTTTTTACCGGACAACCATAGTTGATGTCCACCAGATCGGGACCGGCAGCTGTAGCTATCTCGGCCGACTTCCGCATCGACTCGATATCGGAACCAAACAGCTGAATGCCGATCGGCCTTTCGTATTCAAAAATATCCAGCTTTTGAACGCTCTTGGCCGCATCCCGGATCAGGCCCTCAGAACTGATGAACTCGGTGTACATCAGGTCGGCTCCGTTTTGCTTGCACACGGCCCGAAATGGCGGATCACTCACATCCTCCATGGGAGCGAGCAGCAAGGGGAAATCAGGCAATTCTATGGATCCTATTTTTACCATGATGGTTCAAAATCAAGGAAAAAGCCCGCAAAAATAGAAAAAATTAATGGCTTTCGCCCAGCCGGCAATCGAATACCGATCCAAGCCCTGCATTGGCCTTACGGATTTTCGCCGGCTGCCTTCTCAAACCAAATCAGATTCCGGCCCAGATATTCCAGCTCGGTATCGATGCCTTTTACCTTTTTCACCAGATCGGGCAGCAGATACAGGTCGGGAATGAGGCCCCTGCCGGGCAGGCCGTTGGTTTCGTGCCGGATGCGGTAAAGCGGCAGGGTGACCCTGATTTTCGTTTTCGGCAGTTGCAAGGTAGGCATCAGCATGGCATTGCTGCCGTTGGCCCCTCCCCCGCTTTCATCGCCCACGAGTTGGGTTTGGCGCTTTTTTCTCAGTTTGGCTGCCACCAGACTGGAGGCCGAGAAGGTGCCGCCGTCCATGAGCACCACCAGTTTGCCGTCGTAGTGATTTCGCTTCACCGGCCGGAATAAAAACCTGTTTACCAGCAGATTGCCGGTTTTATCGCAAGAGGGCCCGAATCGCTTCCCTTGCTTGGGCAGCCAGCTGAAAACCTTCATCGTCCAGCGCATGGCCAGATTCATATTACTTCTGCCATCGAGTTTTATCTTTTTATCGGCCCGCTCGAAACGAAACGAAAAAGTGTCGGCCACCAGGTAGGTGAGCAGGGTGTTGGCATTGAACAAATGCCCGCCCGAATTTCCCCTCAGATCCAGAATGAGGTGCTGAAAACCCATTTCCTTTATTTTCCGAAATGTCTTTTCGTACCAGCTGGTCCGGCCCCCGAAGCCGTAAATTTTCAGCCAGGCCACCCGGGGATTGGAACTCAGTACACCCAAAGCTCTGAAATCATCGGAAAATAAAATACGCACGCTGCGCTCCGGAAAGGGCTTTGAAACGCCTTTGCCTGTGCCCCGAAGACTGAAAACATGACTGGAATACCGGCCCGCAGAATCCAGTACCCCGGCTTCGTAGGCATACGAAGGGCCTTTGTGAAACAGGTAATAGGTGGGGAAATTGAGCGAAAGATGAAATTTTTTGAAGGAGGAATGATAGCCGTCGCCGGGCAGGAATTCCATGATCGACCGGGCAATATCAGCACAGGGTTCCTGATTGATGCTCAGCAGTTTATCCCCAATGGCAATGCTGGAATCGCTGGAACCGTTGAAGCGCACCACGAGATCATCTTCGTTGGCATACACTTGCAGGGGAAAGAGGGGCTTGGGCCGGGCCCTTTTGTAGTATTGGTAAAAATCGGGAGAAGGAATGGCAGAAGTATGCCCGCAGCGAAGCGAAATCAGGGTTTTGCGCACCAGCTTCAGAAACTGCAGTTCATGCATAAAATTCTCCGCCTCATACGCCCCCCCGTCGAAGGCCAGCCCGACCGAATCCGCACGCAGGGAGTCCAGGCAGGCGGGATGATAATGCAGTATTTTTCCCTTTAGCCAGGTCAAATCTTCCTTCATATCGCGGGGATCGAGGAGGGCATCGGGGTGCTGGCAAAGGGCAGAACCGGAAAAAAACAACAGAAACAGGAAAACGAGCCGGCCCCCGGCAGCGAGGAATGAAAGGCGATATGGAAGCGGCTGGTTCAAGGGCATTTATTCTAACCGATTGTTTGGGCTTCTCTTCGGCCGGTGGCAGGAGCTGCCGGACCGCAAAAAGGGGATTTCTTATGAAGCAAATTGACATCCACCCCGGGGAATTTCCCCGTTTGGCTGGAAACCGGGAGCCGATTTTCTACTCTTCCCTCAGGCATTTTTCAGTGCTTTGAAGGGTTGAACCATCTCCTGTTTCAACAATTTCAGTTGCCTCAGCGCACCCTGTATGTCTTTAACAGGCAGCCTGCATACCTTGTCCTGGCATACAAACACATGGGTTTCTGTGCCTTCGCTGCTCCGGTTTTCGAGCAGGGGCAGGCGGCTTGATGCTGTGGTACCCACCACCACTTTGTTGGGAAAAAAAATCTTGTCCACCTCCTTCTTGAATTTGAGGGCATTGCGGCCAACAAAAGCAATTTCTACCAGCGGAAATTTATCCATCAGCCATACCTGAAGCCAATTGGCCATATAGCGCCCTTCTGCCCAAAAGAGAGGCTCTGCCTCCCGGATCATTTTTCTTGCCGCATCGGTGTAGCGGCTTTCCGACATGAGGGAACCCAATCGGAACAAACCCATAGCCAGGGTAGAATTGGAAGCCGGAATCACATTGTCCATAATCTCTTTTTTTCTTGCAATAAGCTGATCTTCAGATGCAGAAGAGGTAAAGAAAAACAAATTTCCCTCCGGATCGGCGAAATGCGCCAGGGTGTAATCGGCCAGCTTTTTTGCCTGCAGCATCCATTCTTCATGAAAGGTGGCCTCGTACATGGCCAAAAATGCTTCTATCGCAAAGGCATAATCTTCCAAAAAACCGTCCACTGAGGCCTTCCCCGATTTCCAGGTATGGTACAGCTTCCCGTTTTCTTCCATCAAATGTTCGCGGATAAAGCCGGCATTGTCGTACGCCATCCGCAGCATCTCCGGCTCGTCAAATGCCCGGTACGCATCTGCCAGGCCTTTCACCATCAGGGCATTCCAGCTGGTCAGTACTTTATCGTCCAGCGCCGGTTTTACCCTTTTCTTTCGGGCAGCCAGCAGTTTTCTTTTGCACTCCACCGCATACTTGTGCATCTCGGGATGGGAGCGGTTGCCCGAGAGCCGGGCAAATTCTTCCTCGGAAAGGGTGCGCCACAATACATTCCGGCCATGCTCGAAATTTCCTTCTTCCGAAACCTGAAAAAAGCGGCAGAAGTCTTCCCCCGAATCGCCCAGGATGTCCAGGATTTCCTGCCGGGTCCAGACATAGTATTTTCCTTCTTCGCCTTCGCTGTCGGCATCGAGGGCCGAATAAAAAGCACCCTCGGGCGAGCTGAGTTCATTTTTTACAAAATTTACGATACCCAAAGCCACATCCCGGTACAGGATATCAAGGGTGGCACTGTAGGCGTGGCTGTAGAGGGTCAGCAGCTGGGCATTGTCGTACAGCATTTTTTCAAAATGGGGAACTTTCCATTCTGCATCCACCGAATAGCGGGCAAATCCCCCGGCCAGCTGGTCATGAATACCCCCGAAGGCCATTTTTTCCAGAGAAAGGGACACCATCCGCAGGGCTTCCGGATCTTCGCTCAGGTGGTGATAAAAGAGCAGAAAATCGTATACGCAGGGCATAGGAAATTTGGGGGCATGCCCAAAACCACCCCAATCCGAATCAAAAGATTCCCGAAGCTTATGTATCACTTTTTCGAGGCCTTTCAGTGCGGTATCATCCCGGCTCTGCACCTCTGCCAGTGGAGCATATCGGCTCAATTCATTTACTGAAAGCCCCTCCTGCAATTCCAGTCCGGTCTGCCGGATCTCCGCCTTGCGGGACACATAGGCTTCAGCCAACGCCTTCAGCAGGCGAACCCAGTTTTCGGAAGGAAAATAAGTGCCGCCGTAAAAGGGCAGCTGATCGGGCGTGAGGAAAACATGCATGGGCCAACCGCCCCGCTGCCCCATCAAATGGAGGGCATCCATGTAGAGTTGATCGATGTCCGGCCTTTCTTCTCTGTCCACTTTGATGTTGACAAAAAGGGCATTCATCACCTCTGCAATGGCCTCATTTTCAAAAGATTCCTTTTCCATTACATGACACCAGTGGCAAGCCGAATAGCCCACCGAGAGCAGAATGGGTTTGTCTTCGTCTCTGGCTTTTTTCAGTGCCTCGGGACCCCAGGGGTACCAGTCTACCGGATTGGCGGCATGTTGCAGAAGATATGGCGAGGTACTGTTTATCAGCCGGTTGGGCATAAATTAATAGAATTATTTGGTTTGCAATGATAAGTAAGAAAACCGGTATTGAAGCCCTGTACCCCACAGGATTCCGGCCGGCCGGTACAGAAAAAAGCCGTAGCGCCATGCCGCCCCCGGAAATTCCGGAATCGGGCAAGGGGCAAATGGCAGGGATTGCGTACTTTTGCGGCCCGAATTTATGATCTCGATAACCAATCTTTCCTTCCACTTCGGCGCCAGGGCCATGTACGACGAAGCCAATCTCCACATCAATCCCGGAGATAAAATCGGCCTCATCGGCGCCAACGGCACCGGAAAATCTACCCTGCTCCGTATCCTCACCGGCGAATATCAGCCCGATGGCGGCACGGTATCGATGGCCAAAGACTGCACGATTGGTTTTCTGAATCAGGACCTGCTCTCCTACCAGACCCAGGACAGTATTTTGCATGTGGTGATGCAGGCGTTTCAAAGAGCACTGGATGTGCATGACGAAATGGAGCGTGTAATCCACGAAATGGAAACCAACTACCGCGATGAACTGGTAGAGCAATTGGGCGAATTGCAGGAAGAATACGAAAGGATGGATGGCTTCACCCTGCAGGCCCGGGCCGAAGAAATCCTGGAAGGACTTGGCTTTTCTACCACCGATCTTCAGCTGCCGCTGAACTCTTTTTCAGGAGGTTGGCGCATGCGGGTGATGCTGGCCCGGCTGCTGCTGCAGAATCCCTCCCTTTTGCTGCTCGACGAACCCACCAACCACCTGGATATGCCTTCTATTCAATGGATTGAGCAATATCTGGAACGCTACGAAGGGGCCTGCATCATTGTGAGCCACGACCGCTATTTTCTCGATAATACAGTAAGCACCATTGTAGAAGTGGCCAATGCCAAACTCAATGTGTATGCCGGCAACTATTCATTTTATCTGGAAGAAAAGGCCCTGAGAAACGAAATTCAAAAAGGCGCATTCGAAAATCAGCAAGCCAAAATCAGGCAGACCGAAAGGTTTATAGAAAGATTCAAAGCCAAAGCCTCCAAGGCCCGGCAAGTGCAAAGCCGCGTAAAAGCCCTCTCCCGCATCGACCTCATCGACGATGTAGTGGACGAAAATGCACGGGTAAACTTCAAATTCAGCTTCACCACGCCCTCGGGCCGCATTGTGATGAATATGGAGCACATGAGCAAGGCATACGGCGAAAAAGTCATCTTCAAAAACACCTCCCTCAAAATAGAGCGGGGGCAGAAAATTGGCTTCATCGGAGCAAACGGCAAAGGAAAATCCACCCTGCTGCGCATCATCAATGGTTCAGAACCTTTTGACGGCGAACGCGTTATGGGCCACAATGTTAAGGACACCTTCTTTGCCCAGCACCAGCTGGAGGCCCTGAACATGGACAACAACCTGATTCAGGAGCTGCAGCAAACCGGCACTACCCGCACCGAGATGGAACTCCGCAGTTTGCTGGGCTGCTTCCTGTTTTCGGCCGACGATGTGTTCAAGAAAATCAAGGTCCTTTCGGGAGGAGAAAAAAGCCGGGTAGCCCTGGCCAAAACCCTGCTTTCGGATGCCAATTTTCTCCTGCTCGATGAGCCCACCAACCACCTGGATATGGTGAGTGTGAACATCCTCATCCAGGCATTGCAGCAATACCAGGGCACATTTCTGGTCATCAGCCACGATCGTTTCTTTATCGAGCAGGTGGCCAATACCATTTGGTACATAGAGGATTACGAGTTGAAAGAATATCCCGGCACCTTCGAAGAATACGAGTATTGGCAGGAAGAGCGGGCCAAAAATGCCGGCAGGCCCTCCGCTTCGCAGGAAAAGAAAACCAAAAACCCCGAGCCCCCGGCGGAGAAAAAAACAACCCAATCACCACCGGCTGCCAACCTGAAAAAGGAACTGGAACAAATTGAAAATCAAATCAGCGAGCTGGAGCGTAAAAAAGGAGAAATAGAAGAAGAAATTGCCCTGCCCTCGGTGTACGGCGATTTCAGCAAGCTGCAAACCTGCCGGCAAGCCTACGACGATGTAAACGCCCGGCTGAATGCCGCCACCAAAAAGTGGGAAGAAATTCTGGAGAAAACGGAAGCCTAAACGGCGGTGAAGCCCACAAAACGCCCCGTAGAATAGATTTTTGGGCAGGTGGTTTGGAGAATTGAGTTGAGGGTGTAAGGTTGCATTAGGAGTGGATAACCCCTGTTGCAGGATGTACAATCCGGCCATTGCCCTTGCCATCCCGACGAAGTTAAATTATTCGCCGAAAGGGTGGCTCACTTTGAACCGGATTCAGTGGCTCACTTTGGCCGGAATACACACCTCCACTCCTTCCACAAAAAAAAGAGTCCTGTTTTTCTTCAAAAAATAGGCCAATGGCCGCTCGGCACCTTTCATCAACCAAAGATTAAACAACCAGGAATAACAGGCACCCGTCAGCCAGCCCAAACCAATCAGCAGGCCTTTTTTCCAATGCTGAAACAGGCAAATGCCCAGCAGAATTACCATACCTTTCAGAAAAGAAAAGTTAGAAACCTTTCCAGAAATATTTGCTAATGGTTTA
>CANHCT010000069.1 GCA_947459175.1 Hymenobacteraceae bacterium | reverse complement strand
GTATTGTTGATAACCCAGGCTCCTTTCAGCCCCCGGCTTTCAGCGGCACGGGCTGCGGCATCTTTCAGGTTTTTGGGCAAACCGGCCAGGTCATTTTCTTTGTTAATTTCCAGAAATTTCTGGTTTTCATCGGCCAGCAGGTTCTGACTGAACCGGGTGTAGCAGGCAGCGAGCTGCTGGTTTAGTTCCGACACTTTTGATTTGGTTTCTTCATCCAGTTTGGCTCCTGCAAGGACAAATTGCCTGTATTTTTTTTCCAGCAGTCTTTTTTGATCTGACTTAAAACTTTTTGCCAAATCGGACTGATGCAAGGCCTCAATTCTTTGGAAAAGATTCTGGTTCTGAAAAATTTTGTCCTGGAATGCCGCAAGACGGGGCTCCATTTCTGCTTCCACTTTTTCGAATTCCGGTGAATTCATATTGGCAGACCAAACGGCATACATGGCCCTGATGTGGTGGTATTTTTCTCCGGCTTTTTCCAGTGCTTCCAGGGTGTTTTCGAAATCGGGCTTGGCAGGATTATTGGCAATGGCCTGAATTTCAGATTCATACAATTCCATGGCTTTGGTGAAGGCCGGAACAAAATATTCCACTTTTACTTTGGCAAAAGGAGGCAGCCCGCCAAAGTCACCTGTCCAATCCTCCAAAAGGGGGTTATTTTCTGTATTTATTCTTTCCCGCATCATGGCAGCACCGGTTTGAGGTCTGGTTTTGGATTGAGCATCTGCGGCAAAAGGCAATAAGGCCATGCCGGCAATAAGATAGAATGGTTTCATTTTTTTGAAAGGTCAATATCCTGAACTCCGAATGGGTAAAAGGTGGGAGATAAAATTTAATGTTTTCCGGTGCTGCCATAACCGCCCGTGCCGCGTTCTGAATCAGCAAGTTCTGTTGTGGATTCCCACTCTACCCTTTCATGCCGGGCCACCACCATCTGAGCAATGCGCTCACCGGGATTGATGAGGAAAGGCTCATGGGAAAGGTTCACCAACAGCACTTTGATTTCGCCCCGGTAATCCGAATCCACAGTTCCGGGTGAGTTGAGGACGGTAAGCCCGTGCTTAAAGGCAAGGCCTGAGCGGGGACGGATCTGGGCCTCAAAGCCGGGAGGCAATTCTATGAACAATCCCGTAGGGATGAGTTGCCTTTCGAGCGGCTGCAGGCTGACCGATTCCTGAATGTTTGCCCTCAGGTCCATGCCGGCCGATTCTTCGGTCTGATAGGCGGGCAGCCCAAAGGCAGATTGATTGATGATTTTTACTTTCGTTATCATGCTTCTTTGACTTATCGGCTCATCCATTTTTCTATATCGCTTATTTCCAGGGGGATGGATGCCATCAGGTCCACCGGATCGGTCTCGGTCACCAGAAAATTATTTTCCAGCCGGATGCCGATGCCTTCTTCCGGTATGTAAATTCCGGGTTCACAGGTAAAAACCATGCCCGGTTCAATAAACCGGTATTTCGATCCCAAATCGTGGACATCGAGGCCGAGATGGTGGCTGGTGCCGTGCATGAAATATTTTTTGTACAGCGGTTTTTCAGGATCTTGTTTTTCTACCTCTGCAGCTTTCAGCAATCCCAGACCAATCAGTTCTGCTTCCATCAGTTTCCCTACTTTTTTCTCATAATCCATCAGGGTAATGCCGGGCCGAAGGAGATTTGCAGAGGCCTTCATCACCCTCAACACTGCCTCATAAACCTGTTTTTGGCGGGGCGAAAATTTGCCGTTTACGGGAATGCAGCGGGTCATGTCGGCATTGTAATTTCCATATTCAGCACCCACATCTATCAAAACCAGATGCCCCTCTTCCATTACTTTGTCGTTGTCGGTGTAGTGCAGCACATTGGCATTGGGTCCCGAGGCGATGATGGGTCCGTAGGCAAATCCTTTGGAGCCCCTCTTCAGAAAGGCATGGGAAAACCCGGCCTCCAGCTCGTATTCCATCATGCCGGGCCGGATGGTTTTCAATACCTGCAAAAAGCCCTCGCGGGTGATGTCGATGGCTTTAGAAATCTGGGCTACCTCTTCGGGATGCTTCAATGCCCGGATGACCTCCATAACGGGCGAAAGCCGCTCGTACCTGTGCAGGGGATAGCGGGCCATCATGTCGCGGATGAGGCGGTCGTTGCGTGTTTCGGTTTCGAGTACAGCACGGGGATGCTCATTGCCGGACAGGTAAACATGTTCGGCCTGATTCATAAGGGCTTGCAAAAAGGACTTCCATTCTGTGTTCCATTTTACATTCGCAATGCCGGAGAGTTTGCCCGCTTCTTCCCTTGTGAGTTTATACCCTTCCCAAATCTTGATGTGTTCGCTGGTTTCTTTTACAAAAAGCATTTCACGCCATTCCGCAACCGGAGCATCGGGATAGAGAATCAGCACAGTCTCTTCCTGGTCAATACCCGTAAGGTAAAACAGGTCGTTGTGCTGGCGGAATGCCATGTGGCCGTCGGCATTGGTGGGCAGTACATCGTTCGATTGCAGCACCACCAAAGAGTTGGGCTTCAGGTGTTTATAAAGATTTTTTCTGGTTCTGATGTAGAACTCAGCGGAAATGGGTGTATAGCGCATGGGGCAAATCTAAATATCTGCCCCCGATTGACAAGCGATGCCTCAGTTTGCCACCATTACCCAGCCCCTTATTTTTCTGAAACCGGTATCGGTTTTTTCTTTTATCTCAGCCGAATAGAAGTAACAACCTGGTTCATTTCCGTCTGGTTTCCAGTTATTTGTATAGTTTTCTGATGAGAAAACTTTCTTTCCCC
The DNA here is from genome assembly GCA_947459175.1 of Hymenobacteraceae bacterium. Classification (GTDB taxonomy): domain Bacteria; phylum Bacteroidota; class Bacteroidia; order Cytophagales; family Flexibacteraceae; genus CAMDMI01. Next base: position 11,073 of record CANHCT010000069.1, on the reverse strand, counting down.
AGCGGTTGAAGATTTCCAGATTTTTCACTTCACGGGAATCAAAATCGAGGACTGCATTGAGGCCGTCGCCATTGTCGGTAATCAGGTTGTTTATGGGTTTCAAGGGTGGTTCTGGTTCTGGTGGGGGCTGCACAGGGAAAGCATTTTGGATCTTGATTTTGCAAAACCTGGCATCTTGGGGAAGGATGGTGGAAATTTCTCCCGAAACCTTAAGGCTGTCTCCAGCGGCAATTGTGGTGGCAATGATGGGATTTGAGCTCAGAATGGGACCGGGAGAAACCGCCCAGTTCTCAACCCAATAATTGTTTTTTTGGGCAATTACTTTTATGGTTACCAATGTGCCCGGACCGGGATTTTCGGGTTCGATTACAAATCGGGGTGAAAACGGAACTGTGTAAAATGAATCTGTATAGGTTATGATGCAGCCTCTTTGGTTTCTACCTGAAATTTCGAACTTAATCCATTCTTTTTGAGGGAAAAAAGGAATGTTGATTTGCCAAAAAGCAGAATCAGAATTGGAGGTTTCAATGCCCGGCAGGCTGCCCGGCAATTTCCATTTGGGTGAAAAAACTTTAGTTGGGTCCACACCAAAAAATATTGGCGTACCCTGGCAGGCCGAGTCGGGAGCGGTGTAGGAAAAATTAAAGGGCGGAAGCACAACTGCTTTTACCTCCCTCCTGGTTTGGATGCAAGCCGAGGCCGACTGGATTTCTACCCAATAAGAAGTAGTACCGCTTACCTGAATTTTTAGGGTATCTTTATTTACCAAAATTGGATTTCCACCTGTTTGGTTGGCAAACCAAAGAATTTGACCTGGTCCGGGCATCACCACAGGATCTATGTAAAGTATTGCCAAACCCGGCTGGCAAAGGGTATCGTTTTGAACCACCGGACCGGGCCCTGCGACCTGAGCAACTGTGATGTAATCATCTGTATTGTAGGCCCTTCCTCGTGTAGGGTGGGTAAAATTCGGGGTATTGACATAGCGAAATGCATACACCCGGTATCGGCTGTTGAGGCTGAATGCTGAAAAATCGGTGAAGTAATCGCGGCCGGAGCCCTTCAGCACGGCCACCACCTGGCTGGCCGCATTGCCGGTGCCAATCGTTTGGCCTGCAGTATATTGCACGCCCTGAGCCGGCAGAGGAAATATCCCGGTCTCGTTTTTCAGAATCAGGTAGCCAATGGTGGAGTCTGCCGGGTAGGGGTCGGTGGCTTTTTGCCAACTGAAGGTCCAACCGAAAGCGCCCCCCACGGGCGAGAGGCTTGGACAAACCGTTTGAGCCGTCATAACAGGAGCTCTGAGTTTGGTTATCCAGTTGTTGTTGGGTCCCGAGTTTCCAATCCCGGTAAAAGGTGTGTCGCTCGTGTCTATAAATGGATTGTTGCTGCCGGTTTGCATGCCGGCATAAAAATCAGCGGTAGTGCCGCATATGGCTTTGAGGGCGGTGGGCGACTGCATGGCAAAGCGATAAAAAAGGAAGTTGCCGCAGGGTCGGGTGGCAGTTTCTGCTGCTGTAGTGTTGGTCCATCGGCTGCTGACATTGAAGCAGGTGCCGCCTTCCACGCTGCTGCCCGGGTTGTCGTCATGCCCGATGGCATGCACCATTTTGCCGTTTGGGTCAACGAGCTGAACAAAATCGCCTTCATCTGCCAGAAAAAGTGTGGTGGTCGAGCCCCCCTCGAAGTAGGTTGAATTCCGGCAGCATACGCGGATGTAACCGTCTGATTTATCGGTATCTTCCGGGTCATTGCAATTGGAATTGTTGGAGGCATGGTCGATGGTGATGATGGTACCTGCCCTCAGGTGTTGCCAAAGCGGATGGTTTTTGAACTTGATTTTTGGCTGCCAGCTTGTGGTACCGGCATTGTTGTCTCCTATAAACCAGCCCACCAGGCTGAGGTTGTCTTTTACTACCACCAGCTCGGTCCATTCATCGTTCTGGCTGGCGGAGTTGAAATATTCATTTACCACAATCTCCTGCCCCATAAGAAGACCGGGAAGCAGGGTTAATAAAAACAAATTCAGTATCAGGCTTTTGAACAGGCGATGTTGCATAGGGGTGCAAATCTAAAGTTTTGGTTTTCACCCTTTCCTTAATCTGCATTAATTTCTTTTTCAAGGCTGCAGCAGCTTAATCCAGAAAAAACGCTGAAATCAGAAGGTTGAATATGGTCCCCAGCAGCAGAATAGTTCCGTAGCCTGTACCCAGAAAGAATAATTTGGTTAAGGTTTTGAAGAAACTCTGTTGATAAAACCGCTTCATTGCCAGAAAGATATATACCGGAATGCCAAAGAAAAACAGAATCTCATGCCACTCGAAACCGGGAAAAACAGCGGATATCAGTTCGGACACAGTGAGGTAAAAAAAAGCGGCACTGTGCAGGTGTAATCCCACCACCAGATGTTCCACAAAATAAAGGCCCCGCCGGAAATAGAGGAGCTGAAGTATCAGCGCAAAAAAGGGAAGCAGCAGGGTCATCACTGTGGGCATATGGTCGCGGAATGAATCCATGAGATTCGAAAACATAGACTTACCGTCTTCTCGGGCTTCTTTGACCAAAAAGAGGAATTGCCGGACCATTTTGCGGGTCATCCAGCCATGCCGGCTTTGCTGCGGCAGGGTATTTTGGATAGAATCATAGGTTTCATAACGATAGTACAAGCCCCCGATTTCTACAGAGCCATCCTTCGTGGTTACACTGACCGTATCATTGCCGAAAGAAAAATTGACATTTTCTTCACCGGCCTGGTAGGAATCCTTCTCAGTTTGGTTTTTCCCCAATTTGGCTTCGTTGATTATTTTTTCTCCCGTGTTTTCCTCTTTTTCTCCTGAAGGCAGATAATACAAACTCAGAAAAAAAATAAACGAAAAGAACGCATACATCTGGATGGGGTTCAGGTAGCGCTTTCGTTTGCCTTCCAGGTAGCTTTGGCTCAGGAAGCCCGGTTTCAAAAGCAATGGACACAGGCTGGCCCAGAGGCGATTGTCCAGGTCGGTGAAGGTCTCAAAAAACTGAAGGGCAAAATGCCAAACCGACTTTTTAATTTCCCTGCTGTCCTGGCCGCAGGCCGGGCAAAAACGCCCGCTCAGGTCTGAGCCGCAATTCAGGCAGGTCTTGTTGCTGGTGCTGGATGTTTCGGTTTCCAATGGTCAGGCTTTCGGCAAATGAAACAATCCATGCCGACATTTTCAAAGAAAAACTGAAGCTGTATCATGCTTTTGAATTTCTCCTTGGATTGCATCCGGTAATGGCTTCGCAGAAATAAAAAATTTTCTCTTTCAAACCTTTGGACCTCTAAATTTGTTCCCTGAATACATCTTAAAAACTCTATACAGCTTTGAACCGAATCCGTTATTTTCTGTTGCTATGCCTTTGCCTTCCCGTTCTGGCTTCGGGGCAAAGTTTGTCCTGCTTCCGGGAAACCAAAGAATTGAATCCTGCACTCCAAAAACATCTCAGGTCCGGGCTGATGGCGGGTCTGGATTTGGAGCAGATGAAGGAAATTTACAGGCAATCTCCGGCCTCGCTTGTGCTGAAATTGCCGTTTTCCGAAGGGGAGAAGGAGTTGAAGTTTCAATCTTCTGAGGTACATGCCTCTGGTTTTCAGGTGCTTGATGCAAAAAACAGGCCGGTGAGCGGGCTCAAATATCCCCTTCATTTCAAGGGATTGTTCAACACCAGGGGGAAAGAAATGGCTGCGCTTACCTTGTTTTCCGATGGCAATCTTGCTTTGGTATATTCCTCTCCTTCAGGAAACTACAATGTTTCCCGTCTGCCCGATTCCCTCGGCAATGCCGGTGAGTACCTGCTGTTCTTCGACCACGATCTGAAAAGAAAAAATCCTTTTTCCTGCCAGTCTGAAAGTCTCCCCATCCCTCCGAAAAACAAGCGGCAAAACACACCCGGCCTTCCGCAAACCGAAACAGAAAACGATACGGCCTGCAAACTCACGGAGATTTACTGGGAATGCGATTACGATATGTTCCAGAGGGGTGGCAACAGTATTCAGGGTGCGCTGAACTCTTTCGAAGCCATGTTCAATGGTACAGCCACATTGTTTGAAGCGGAAAACATCAACATCGGAGTTAAAATGGTAAAGGTTTGGGATGAGCCCGACCCTTACGATTACTCCTCCTCGTTTACGGCTTTGGATGATTTCGAATCTGCCGGGAATGCAGCCAACTGGCCCGGTCAGCTGGCGCACCTGCTTAGTACCCGTGACTTGAATCTGGGAGGTGTAGCGTATCTGAATGCCATTTGCACCTCTTACCGCTATGGATTCTCCAACATCGATTTCAACTTTCCACCCCTGTTTACCTACTCCTGGACCATCAGCACCATTGCCCACGAACTGGGTCATAATTTTTCAAGTCCTCATACGCACAATTGCAATTGGGAGGTGCAACCCGGTGTTTTTCAGCAGATTGATTCCTGCTGGAATGCCGAAGGCCAGTGCCAGCCGGTAGTCAGGGGGCGGGTGGGTACCATTATGAGTTACTGCCACCTCACCGGCTCTGTCAATCTTTCTCTTGGATTTGGTCCCTTGCCCGGCAACCGGATTCGTGAAGCATACAACAACATGTCCTGCGTAAGCGGCACCATCGTGATTCCCAATTTTACTCCGGTTAATTCAGGGGCCTTCTGTTTGGGAGACACCCTTGAATTGGCAGCTGAAGATCTGCCCGGATACAGCTACCGCTGGACCGGACCCAATGGATTTGAAAGTAACAGCCGGATTGCAAGGATTCCCGATGCCGTGGCTGCAATGGAAGGAAATTATGGCCTGAAAGTAAAAAAAGCTGCTTGTGAGTCGAGGCTTAAAACCACCTTTCTGGAGTTCAACTGCATGAAAGTGGGTCAAACGCCGGCAACCATTTGTGCAGGTTCGGGCATCAGTGTTCCCTTCAGCAGTACGGGTACATTCAACCCGGGAAACCGATTCATTCTGCAACTCAGCAGTTCTACAGGTAATTTTGCCAATCCCGTTTCTCTGGATACATTGGAATCGTCCGTTCCGCAAACGGTATTTACTACCCTTCCTGCAAATCTCAGTCTGGGCAACAATTACCGCTTCAGATTTTTGAGTACCAATCCGGTATTCGAAGGCAAACCCCGAACAAAAGGATTTGTCATCAATCCGATGGGTAATCCTCCGTCTGCGCAGAATGGCGAAAGGTGCGGTCCCGGCTCGGTTCAGATTGGCGTGAGCGGCGGTTCCGGAATTACCTGGTACGAAAACCACAGCAATTCAGAGCCGATAGCCTTTACCCGAAGGTTTAATACTCCATTTCTTTCGGAGAGCAGAAGTTATTTTGCCCAAAGCGGCTCAGTCACCAAATCGGTGGTTGGCCCGGCACTTTCGCTGGCATCCAATCCGTCTCTGCTTGAAAACGGAGTTATTTTCAATTCTTTGGGTACCATCAGAATCGATTCTTTATTTCTTGTGCACGGTCCGGCAAGCGGAAATCTGTGCCGCATCCGATTGGAAAAAGACGGACAGATTTTGTTCAGCAAGACCATTGCAGCGGCAGCCGGCGGAGTAACCAAGGTGGCCTTGTTCTGGCGTGCCGATCCGGGTAGCGGCTACCGCCTGGTATGCGACAACATACAGGCACCCCTCTCCGGAGCCGGAAGCGGCTGGGGCTCTTATCCCCAAACCCTGAACTCGGTTATTTCCATCACTGGTCCGGTTTCCGGCAGTACTTCTGTTTTCCCATGTTTTTTTAACCTCATTATCAGCCGCTATCTGTCCTGCCCGAGCCCAAAGTCAGAGGTATTGGCCAAAATCAATCCCGGAACTGTGCCGGCTCAACCGACCATTCAGAACACGACAGGCGATTCTTTGATGTGTCCTGTTCCGGCGGTGCAATACGAATGGCAGGTCAATGGTCAATTGGTGACCAATTATAATTTTCCAAAAATCAAAGGTTTGAACAATGCAGCCTACCTTGTGAGAATCCGCACCGACAGTTGCTGGTCGGAATGGTCTGCTCCGGTGGTGTTTACCATTACCGGTACCGAATCTTGGCAATCGGCAAGCGGACCGGCCATTCACCCCAACCCCGCTCAGGATCAAATTTGGATTGAAACCGGCAACGAAAAATATGAAATTACCTGGTTCCATGCCTCAGGGCAAAGAATTTTGCAGAAAGAGGTTTTTGGAAAAGAAAATTTGCCCGTCCGCGATTTTCCTAAAGGAATATATTTTCTGAAGTGGAAAAGCCAAAACAGGACGGGAGTTTTGAAATGGGTTCGGGATTGATTTTTTGAGTATTTCCCCAAAAAAACATAACCCAAGGCCGGATTTTTAGTTATACCTTTGCTTAGAATTAGTCTAAATAAGAAAAAGCGGCATGGCTAACGAAACCGACCTGCTGGAGGAAATTACCAGCTCGGAATACAAATACGGCTTTACTACCGACATTGAAACCGATGTGATAGCCAAAGGGCTAAGTGAAGATACTGTCCGATACATTTCTGCCAAGAAAAAAGAGCCCGAATGGATGCTCAGCTGGCGATTGGAAGCCTTCCGGATATGGAAAGAAATGACCGCACCCGTCTGGCAAAACCTTTCCATTCCCGAAATTGATTTTCAGGATATCATTTACTATGCTGCACCTAAGCAAAAGAAAAAAGTAAACAGCCTCGACGACATTGATCCCGAACTGAGAAAAACCTTTGAAAAGCTGGGCATTTCTCTGGATGAGCAAAAGCGCCTCACAGGGGTGGCTGTAGATGCCGTTATCGACTCGGTATCCATTGCCACTACCTTCAAAAGTAAACTCGCCGAACTGGGCATCATCTTCTGCTCCATGAGCGAAGCCATTGAAAATCACCCCGATCTGATAAAGAAATACCTGGGTACTGTGGTGCCGGTAAAGGACAATTACTTTGCTGCCCTCAATTCGGCCGTGTTTTCTGACGGCTCGTTTTGCTACATTCCCAAAGGCGTACGCTGCCCCATGGAACTGAGCACCTATTTCCGAATCAACACCGCCAACACAGGACAGTTTGAGCGCACCCTTATTGTTTGCGAAGAAAACTCCTATGTCAGCTATCTGGAAGGCTGCACCGCTCCCATGCGGGACGAAAATCAGCTGCATGCGGCTGTAGTAGAACTGGTGGCCATGGAAAACGGGCACATCAAATATTCAACGGTACAAAACTGGTATCCCGGCGATAAAGAAGGCAAAGGCGGCATTTACAACTTTGTAACCAAGCGGGGCATTTGTCTTGGCAATCGCTCCAAAATCTCCTGGACACAGGTAGAAACAGGCAGTGCCATCACCTGGAAATATCCCTCTGTGGTGCTGAAAGGCGATGACTCCGTGGGTGAATTTTACTCCGTAGCAGTAACCAACAATTATCAGCAAGCCGATACCGGTACCAAAATGATCCACATTGGCAAAAACACCAAGAGCCGGATTGTTTCCAAAGGTATTTCGGCGGGAAAAAGCCAAAACAGCTATCGGGGGCTCGTGCAGGTAATGAAGCGGGCCGACAATGCCCGGAACTTCTCTCAGTGCGACAGCCTGCTGCTTGGCAACCAATGCGGGGCCCATACCTTTCCTTATCTGGAAATCGAAAATCCTGCGGCCCGCGTAGAGCACGAAGCCACCACCTCAAAAATTGGCGAAGACCAGATTTTTTACTGCAATCAGCGGGGCATATCTACCGAAGACGCTGTTGCCCTGATTGTGAACGGCTATGCCAAAGAAGTTTTAAATCAGCTTCCCATGGAATTTGCCGTAGAAGCACAAAAACTCCTGGCGATTAGCCTGGAAGGGAGTGTGGGGTAAAATCATAGTTTCAGGTTTCAGGTTTCAAAGTTTCAGGTCATTCATAGTTTTTCTGAAAAAATGGCTACAGTAAAAAGATTTGAGGATTTAGAGGTTTGGAAAGCCTCGAGAACCCTGACATTGAAAATCTATGAATTAACCGAAAAACTAAATAAGGATTTCAGTCTTCAAAATCAAATGAGAAGGGCAGCTATTTCGATATCATCCAACATTGCCGAAGGATTTGAGCGGGATGGACAAAAGGAATTCATTCAATTTCTTGCCATTTCCAAAGGATCGGCTGGTGAATTAAGGCCGCACCTCTATTTGCTTTTTGATCTAAAGCACATTTCCGAATCTGAGTTTTCAGCCCTTTTTCAGGAATTAAACTCGGTTAGTAAAATGTTAATGTCCTTAATCAATTATTTAAAATCCAGCGACATAAAAGGAAATAAGTTTAAGTGACAGCTTTTTTAAAGGCAAACAGTTTCAAAATAGTAAATGTAAAAAACCTGAAACTTTGAAACCTGAAACCTGAAACCAAAAAAGAACTTTATTTTTCCGGGCAGAAAGTTTCAAAATAGTAAATGTTAACAACCTGAAACTTTGAGACCTGAAACCTGAAACCAAAAAAGAACTTTCATCATGCTTAAAATACAGAACCTCCACGCCAAAATAGGCGATAAAGAAATCCTGAAAGGGATTAATCTGAATGTAAATCCCGGTGAGGTGCATGCCATTATGGGGCCGAACGGGAGCGGAAAAAGTACCCTGGCCTCTGTGCTTGCCGGAAGGGAAGATTATGAAGTAACCGACGGGTCGGTTCTGTTCAGGGACAAGGACCTGCTGGAGCTTTCACCCGAAGACAGAGCCAGAGAGGGGATATTTCTGGCCTTTCAGTATCCGGTTGAAATACCGGGGGTTACGACCATAAATTTCCTGAAAACTGCCCTCAACGAGGTGCGGAAATACAGGGGCGAAGAGCCGCTTGATGCCGTTTCTTTCCTAAAGCGGATGAAGGAAAAAAGCAAGCTGGTGGAAATCGACCAGGCCCTGCTCAGCCGCTCCCTGAACGAAGGATTTTCGGGTGGTGAAAAGAAGCGGAACGAAATTTTTCAGATGGCCATGCTCGAACCAAAACTGGCCATTCTCGACGAAACCGACTCAGGTTTGGATATTGATGCCCTGCGCATTGTGGCCAACGGAGTCAACAAACTGAAGACCCCGAACAATGCCACCATCGTGGTGACCCACTACCAGAGACTGCTCGACTACATTGTACCCGATTTTGTGCATGTGCTCTGGAATGGCCGCATTGTGAAATCAGGAACCAAAGAACTGGCTCTGGAACTCGAAGAAAAAGGATACGACTGGGTAAAAGCCGAAGTAACCCCGGCATAACATCTGGCAATGAAAACAATGGGCAATTCTTCAATAATGGAAGGGCTTAAAGACCAACTGATTGGCCAGATAGAAGCACTGGATGGCACAACGGGTCCGGGCGCTGCACAACAGAAAAATGCGGCCCTGGCCGCATCCCGGGGTTTGCAATTTCCGCATGCCAAAAATGAGGAATGGAAGTATTCTCCTTTTTCTCTTCCCAAAAATTCTGCCTTTCAGCTTCTGGCATCGCAGGCAAAAACAGCCTTTCATTTTCGTAATCCGGGACTGGAGCATGTTTATTTTTTGGTATTTGCCGATGGTGTCTTTCAGGCGGGTCTGAGTGCGCAAAATATTCCGGGTATTGAGATTCAAAAAATTGAATCACCTCAGGATCAGTCGCTTCCTTACGAGAATAATATTTTCAACCACCTCAATCTTGCCACTGCACACCTCTCGGGAATCAGCCTGAAGGTGGCCCCGAAGGCAGTGGTGGATCAGCCGGTTGTATTTCTTCACCTGGTAACCGCCGCAGAAAATGCCTGGGTTCAGCCCAGAATTCAGATTGAAGCAGGCGAAAGGTCGGAGGCAGTTTTCGCAGAAATGTGGCAATCAGAAAACGACAGCCTTTTGGTATTCAATATGGTTACCGAACTGGAAGTGAAGCCTTCTGCAAGGATAAAATGGATAAGCTTTGAAAACCTGAGCCGGCAAATAACCCTTGTCAATCAAACAAGGGCAGAGGTTCGCGAAAAAGCAGTTTTTCAGCATGTGGTGCTGTCCATGGGCCAAGGTTTTGTGCGCAACAATCTGGAAATCAGAATACATGGAGAAGCCGGTGATGCCCACATGTACGGGCTTTCCCTCGGAAATCACAAGCAGCATGCCGACCACCATACATTCGTAAACCACAAGGCAGAAAACACCACCTCCAATCAACTGTATAAAGGCATTTATGCAGGAAAATCAATCGGTGTATTCAACGGAAAGATTTTGGTAGACCAGGCAGCTCAAAAGACAAATGCCTATCAGTCAAGCAAAAATATTTTGCTTTCGGCCGATGCCAAAGTATTTGCCAAGCCCCAGCTCGAGATTTTTGCAGACGATGTAAAGTGCTCGCACGGTGCCACAATCGGTCAGCTGGACGAAGAGCCGGTATTCTATCTTCGTAGCCGCGGATTGGACGAAGCTACCGCCAAACACCTTCTTATTCAGGCTTTTGCTTCGGAAATATTGATGCAAATCCCGGACGGAGAGTTGAAAACCCTGGTGGAAGAAGCGGTACTTTCCGAAATGCAGGCCATGACCGCCCCGTCCTGATATTGTCCTTTCTGCAATCCCGAATCTGAATGGCAGACGGTCAACATCAAAAAGTATTGCCGATACAGGGAGAAATTGAATAAACAGGGCAAACAAGTTCACCCAAACCAAGTCGAATAATTCAAATGGAAGCAGCCGATAAAAAATTTGATGTTCAGGCAATCAGAGCACATTTTCCCATCCTCGGTACAAAGGTTGGTAAATACGATCTGGTATATTTCGATAATGCGGCCACCACCCAAAAACCCGTTTCGGTATTGGAAACGCTAGATGAATACTACCGGACCTGTAACGCCAACATCCACCGGGGGGCCCATTTTCTGGCGGATAAGGGAACAACGGCTTTCGAAAATTCAAGAAAAAAAATCGGGAATTTCATCGGGGCCGAAAGTCCCGAACAGGTAATTTTTACAAAAGGAACCACCGAGGGAATCAATCTGATTGCCAGTGGCTTGTCCAAAGGTTTTTTGAAAAAGGGAGATGAAATCCTCATTACCGGGATGGAGCATCATGCCAACATCGTGCCCTGGCAAATGGCCTGCGAACAAACCGGTGCGGTACTAAAGGTAATTCCGGTACTGGAAAACGG